>JAIMBK010000008.1 GCA_023511535.1 Armatimonadota bacterium | reverse complement strand
CCCCCCCCCCCCCCCCCCCCCCCCCCCCCCCCCCCCCCCCCCCCCCCCCCCCCCCCCCCCCCCCCCCCCCCCCCAACTCTACCCCGCCTTAAAGTTATTTCCCATCACTTTGCCGCAACCTTTGCCCCCAGTCGCCCTCAGAAACGTGCTCCCCCTAAAAACAGAACTACATTAACGAACCGATAAAGGCAAACCTCTCGAAAGAGCGGGACGCAAAGCTACGGGTCTAAAGCCCTGCCACCCGGCTTTTAAACCGACGGCACGTTCAAACCGGCAAACAATCCCGGTTCCAAACAGCCAACCTGATTAGTTACCGGGCACAAGGGCCATGATCGCCGGGCTGCCGGTTTAGAAAAACTTTAATCGGCCGTACCCTCTACGGCCCTTTTGTTTATCTGGGGGGAGAGTAGCATGAACAAGGAAAAGTATTTTTTCGAAGCGCTGGACGCTCTTGCCGCTTTAAGCAATTGTGCTTCCGCAAAAGAAATAGCGCGGACCTCCTTAGATCTTCTCCTGCGCGTAAGCGGAGCAGAAGGCGGCAAAATTACGTTTTTTGCGTCGCGTTTTCACCCGGCCCTTTCGGTTGCCCGGAACTTTTCCCCGGCCGGGGAAGAGGAGATCATGCAGGCCCTCCAGTCCACCGGACAACCAGTTATTTATTTCCGCGCAGGGCACTACCTTGCCCTGCCTTTCAAATCTAAGGACGGCGTACTGGGGGCCGCCCTGCTCACCAGGCGCGATCCCGCTTTCACTCAACAAGACTTAAAGTACGCCGGACACCTCGCGTTTTACGGAGCAATTTGCCTGGAAAGGGCAAAAAAGCAAAAACAGGACTTTGCGATTTTGCGCTCGTTGGCCCAGATGGTGGACGCGCGCGATCACCACACAAAGGTCCATTCCTTACGCGTGACCAGGTATGCCCTCCGGATTGCTTTGCGCATGGCCCTTCCCAGGGGTTTGCTCGAGCAACTCCGGGTCGCCGCCCTTTTGCACGACATAGGCAAAATCAGCGTGCGCGACGACATCCTTTTCAAGCCCGGGCCGCTTACCGCCGGGGAATTCGCCTGCATCCGCAGGCACCCGGCGATGGGGGCAAAAATACTCGGCAATCACGAGGAGTTGAAAGCCGTCACCCCCCTCGTCCTGCACCACCACGAAAGATGGGACGGTAAAGGCTACCCGGACGGCCTGCAAGGGGAAGAGATCCCTTTAGGCGCGCGCATCATTGCCGTGGCTGACGCCTTCGAGGCCATGACCGCGCACAGGCCGTACCGCCGGGCGCTGAGCCGGGACGAAGCAGTCCGGGAACTGATCAAAAATGCCGGCACGCAGTTTGACTCCCGGATCGTGGAGACATTTCTCAAATGCCTTTGACAAGGGGTGAGGCAACATGCAGCAACAACACCCCGCAGCCTGGGTGGAAAAGGGCGAACTGAAGGTCGAACACGGCGCGGGAGGGCCTTACCCGGTGGTGGTGCCCTGCCGGGGAGCAAGGCTTTTCGTCAACGGGAAGGAATTTACTGCCGCCGTGGCCGTATCAAAAAGCGACGCCGTAAAAATCGAAACCGCCAACGATTTTACCCCGGGACCGATACAAAAAGAAGATTTCTGCTGGCCGCCCTGGTGATTACCATCTCCACCTCGGCCATCAACCAGACCGTGGTGGCCAGGCTATGCCCCACATCGTGGCCGAACTGGGCGGACTCGACCTTTACAGCTGGCTGGCCACCGCGTTTATTTTAGCTTCGACCGTGGTGGAGCCGCTGGTCGGGATCATTGGCCAAAAACTACGCTCTTTCCCGATAGCGCTGCAGGTAGCCCTCGATGTACCGCCTGACCTTTTCGTACGGCCGATAGACGCCGAAGTGCCCCTCGCAGAGGATATCGGGCTGAAGGGCCAAAAGCTTTTGCATCGATTGTTCCCAGGCGGCCAGATCCGAACCCCAGGCGGGATGAAACGGGCCGTGGATATCCTGTCCGAAAAGAACCCTTTTTCCTCCGAGGTCAACGTAAGGGGAAATTCCCCCGGGGGTGTGGCCGGGTGTATGGAGAAAGACAAGTTTAAGACCCCCCAGGCCCAGGGTTTCTTCATCCCCCCGGAGAACCACGTCGACCGCCACCGGTCTGTACTTCATGCCGTAATAACTTGCCGCGGTCAGCGAGACATTTTTCCCCTCCACTGCCGGAAGCTCACGCTCGTGGGCCACTACTTTAGCCTGTAACTTTTCCTTGAGGTAAGCCAGCCCTCCCGTATGGTCGATGTGGCCGTGCGTCGCCACCAGGTATTTTACGGAAGCCGGGTCAAGACCGAGTTTCTTTATGTTATCGATCAGATTTTGCGCTCTGCGGCCAAGGCCGGCATCGATGATGGCCAGCTCACCACCGCCATCAAGGAGGTAGACGCAGCAGTCCTCCGGGGCGGTGATTTCCGGGCCGCCGATCTGGTAAAGACCGTCGCTGATTTTAAACGGTTTCACTCTAAATCCCTCCCAACGCAAGCATGGGGGCTTTCTGTTCCTGATATGGATTATAGACGTTAATTGTGCCCTCTGCAGACGGGCATCCTTTGCCCTCCTTTGACGATCCGTTCACCCCTGCACTAAAACGATTAACTTTTTCCCTGCTTTCTGTATTTCTCCCGCAGCTGATTCTTTAAAACCTTACCGGACGGGTTCCGGGGTAGCCCGGAAATAAACTCTTAAGAACGGGGGATTTTGTAGCCGGGTCTCGCAAAAATAGAGTTTGAACAATTAACTCCCCCTCCGGTCCGGCTGCGCCGCTTTTGCCGCCGCCATGGCGGCTTCCCGGAACGTTTCGTAGGACCGGGCACCGACTATTCTTTGGTTTCCAGGGAAAATAAAGGTGGGAAGGCCCTTTACCCCGTATTCCTGTCCCAGCCGGCGCGCCTTTTGCAGCCGGGGAAAATAGGTATGGTTGACAAGGTGGTTGCCTAACTCACGTTCGTTCAGGCCGGTTTCCCTGCCGATTTCCAAAATCGTCTGCCTTTCTCCGATGTTTCTCCCCTCTAAAAAATACGCCTCGAAAAGCCGGGTGTGCATTTCGGCGAATTTCCCCTTTTCCCTGGCGTACTCGCTGGCTTCCAGGGCCAAACGGGTATTGGCAAGAAACCGGAGCGGGGAAAAAGCAATCCCGTAAGGTTCACCGGCACGCCGCAAGCTTTCCAGCATTTTGCCGGCGTCCGCTCCGGGAAACAGGCGCTCCAGGAGAACCCCTTCAGCGGGTGTTTCGGGGTGCAGCTCATACCCGATCCATTCTTCTATAATATCGAACTCTTTCTTTAACTTTTCGACAATACCTTTGCCGATAAAACAAAAGGGTCAGGCATAATCGGAAAAGATTTTTACGTTGACGGACATCCCCAGTCCTCCCCTCAACAGTTAGTGACGGTCTCTGGCATTAAGAATGCCGCCAAAAGAAATTTAAACTTATATTCGAAAAAAAGGCGCAAAATACCTTTTTTCCTGACGGCATACATTTGGTATATCTTAACCTGGAGGAAAACTTCCTGCGCCACGTCTTCGGCCCAGTCCTTATCGCGCAGGCAGGAATAAGCCAGGTAAAGCACTTTGTCGCCGTAGCGCATCATCCGGCCGTTCCTCCGCAAAAACTTCCAGGGAGCTTCTGGTAAGGCCGAATTCAGCCTCCGCAGGCTGGTAGGCGTCTGTGACGGTACCGAAGATAACCCTGCCCAAAGGCGCCCTTTTCCGGCGCAATTCCCGCCTCAGGACCTCCGGGAAGTTGACTTTGGCAACCACGACCTCGCCCCACTTCCCGGCGCGACCGGAGAAACGAAGCACCGTGTCCACATAGCAGTAAAGGCACCCGTGGGAGCAGCCGACATAAGGGTTCAGGCAGTAGCGGTAGCCCGGAATGCCGGTCTTATTGAGGGCTGTTTTGCAGTATGTTGGGCTTATCGCCGCTTTGGTCATTTCGACGTAGCTCCGTTCCTTTTGGCCTTAGAAGTTTCATTGTTTTCACCGGGCGACTTTCCTGCTTTTCGAATCGCCCCCTCTACAGCACTTCTCACGCGCTCTGAAATTCTCTGCCGGGAAAAATCTCTGTAACTAAAGAAATGATGAACATGAATACTGTAATAAGGAAAATAAGGATCCTCAACGGTCACCGGAATGATCGTTTCAAAAACCAAACACCCTGTTTTGCTCTGCCAGTCTTTCGCGAAACGAAAAGTAGCCGGTCGCCCCGGGTGGGAGATCAGGAGGTGCCCCCCGGGTTTTAAATGCGCCTGGAAAATTTCAGCCAGGAAGGAGTGAAACTTTGGATCGTAGAGAATGTCCGAACCGATAATCCAGTCGAATCGCCGGTTGAGGTGAAAATTCCGCCAGTCGGCCAGAAAGCAAGCGATATTTTTCACCCCGCTTAACCGGGCATTGGTTTCCGCCAGTTCCAGGGCTTCGGGTTTATAGTCGGAAAAGGTGACGCTGGCTCCTTTCAGCCCGCATACAATTCCCGGCAAACCGGCGCCGGCCCCCAGCTCCAGGACGCTCATCCCGGTAAAATCGAGGCTCGTCCAGATATATTGAGCCAAACCCCTGGCAGCAGGCCACACCTCCGCCCAGAGCGGAATATTTTCTTCGTCGGCGGGATCGATAATCAGTTCTTCCACATCTCCGGGCACCAGGAGCGGCAAGGTTAAGCCCGGCAAATAAATGGTGATTTCTTTTGTGCGCACGTTTTCCTCCTTTCCGGGAAGACCGGGCGTAGCCCCCTTGTGGATTTAACCGCCCGGTAATGCTTGCCGTTCTAATGTTACCCCGTGCCCCGGTTCATGGACAAACCGCAAGAGGACAGTTGCTGCTAAAGTAATCACGGCCAGCGTCAGCCAGGCAAACTGGTAGGAATGAATCGTATCTACCACGAATCCAAAGAAGGGCGGGCCGAAAAGAACCCCCCAAAACGCGATGGCCATTCCCAACCCGGTGGAAGTGGCCGCCAGATCTTTGCCCGCCAGTTCCGCCCGCAAGAGAATGGCGGTGCCCGGAAAGCCTTCCGAGCCGGCCCCGGCCGTCGCCACGATTAACCAGATCACCCAGGCAGGCATTGCCGGATCCAAAAAGGCCAGGCCCACCAGTCCGGCAACCGTTACCAAACCGATAATTTGCAGGACGGGAATCCGCCTGCCGGCAAAAAGATAATCTGCAATCAATCCCCAGATTATCCGGCTGACCACCCCGCTGAACTGCATGACGGCCATGGTAAATCCGGCAAACAATACCGGACAGCCAACGGCTTCGACCAGGTAAAGAACCAGATACGCCCTGATCACGAACTGCCCCAGGTTGAAGACTCCTTGCAGGACGCTGGTCAAAAGAAAATCTTTATTCCGGAGCAACCGGCCGAAATCCTTTCGCAAATCATGCCGTCCGGAGGGCTCGTTTTTGCCGGCTTTGACGGCAAACAGATGGTCATCGCGGTCCGGATAAAGGAGCCAGCCGCCTACCGCTCCCAAAACGGCAATCAACGCAACGGCCAGCATACTTTTTTCCCAGCCGGCAAAAATCGCCAGCGCGGGCAGCAAGGCCGCCGCTAAAAGGACCCCCGCCGGTACGCCGCACTGTTTGATGGCAATTGCCGTCCCCCTGCGCACGTGGGGAAAAAAGATAATAATGGCTTTAGTCGTCGCCGGGTTCACGAAAGAAAAGGCAAAGCCCATGACCAGAAAGAAAACCATCCCGAGGGTAAACGAGGAAGTGCAGGCGATAAAAAAGGCGCAGATCCCGGCCGCGGCCTGGCTTAAAAAAATCCAGGACCTGATTCCAAAGCGTTCCACGATACTCCCTGATACCGTGGCCATGGCGATGGAGCCTACAGACTGGACCGAGGAAAGCACCCCAATCTGGGCGCGGCTGATCTGAAAAGCCTCCTGCAAAAAGGGAGCAAGGGGACCGATGGAGCTCAGGCCCAGGGAAACGGAAAAATGAGGCAAAAAAGTTGCCACCAGAATTCGTACCAGCGATTTGGTTTGCGCCCGGCCCAATTCGTTGCTTACCCCTTTCTTAACTCGGCAGCCCGCCGGTGAGCAGCCAGCCCTTCCACGCCCGCCAGGTGGACGCAGGGTCCCGCCAGCGCGGCGGCACCGGCGGGAGTTACCTTTTGGAAAGGAGCCACCTTAATGAAAGTTCCCGCCCAAACGCCGCTGGCAAAGCGGGCGCTGCCCATGGTGGGCAAAATGTGGTTCGGGCCGGAAACGTAATCACCGAAGGCCACTGTGGCGCAGTCACCAATAAAAAGGGAACCATAGTTACGCACCCTGGCGGCCAGTTCCTCGTTCCGGCGCGTTTGCAACTGCAGGTGCTCGGGCGCAATGCGATCGGCCACCTCAACAGCTTCTTCCAGGTCGCTTACCAGGATAATTTTACCATTTTCTGCCCATGCCCGAGAAGCAAGCCAGGCGGTTTCCAGGGTGGGCAGTTCTTCTTCCATCGCCCGGAGCACCTGTTCGGCCAGCTCCCGGCTGGTGGTAACCAGAACGGCTGCGGAAGCCGGATCATGCTCGCACTGGGCCAGCAGCTCCACCGCCACCAGGCGCGGGGAGGCGGATTCGTCGGCGATAATCAAGACCTCGCTGGGCCCGGCCAGCAGATCAATCCCCACCAGGCCGCTTAATTGTCTTTTCGCTTCCGTAACGAATTTATTCCCGGGCCCCACAATGAGATCCACCGGGGGTACACTTTCCGTGCCGAAGGCATAGGCGGCAACCGCCTGCGCCCCGCCCATGCAGTAAATTTCGTCCGCCCCGGCAAGATCCATGGCCACCAGCACTACCGGGTGGATACCGCCCAAAGCTCCGGCCGGCGGTGAACAGGCGGCCACCCGCTTCACTCCGGCCACCCTGGCCGGGATAATGGCCATCAACGCCGAGGAAGGCAGGGGGTAACGCCCCCCGGGAACGTAAACCCCGCAGGAAGATACCGGGATCAGCCGGTGGCCGAGGGTAACTCCGGGAATGCTTGCGTACTCTAAAGGTTGCAAACAGGCCAGCTGCCGGGCGGCGAAATCCCTGATTCGTTCGGCCGCGAACCGGATGCCGGCAACGGTTTCCCCGGCCGTTTGCGCATAAGCTTTTTCTATTTCGCCCTTCGGCACTTTTATCGTTTTTAGCTCCACCCCGTCGTAACGGCTGGTCAATTCAACCAGCGCCCGATCACCGTTCCGGCGCACCGCTTCCAGAATGCCGGCCACTGTTTCGGCGGTGCGGCCGTTCTTTTCAGCCTCTTTTTGGGCGTCCTTAAGAATAATCACGGGCTCCCCTCCTCAAAAAATAGGAATTAGGAATTGGGAGTCAGGAATTAGGGGTAAATAGCCTTTGCCTGTTTTCGCACTCTGGCGGTTCTGGTCAAAAGCGGCATGAGGCCTACCCTTAATATACTGGTTTTTCTACGCGAAAAAAAGCTGCTCCTGCTCCCCCGATGAAAAAATACGGAATGGAAACCCCGCTTAAAGCACATGAAAAGGGGTGTTTTTCCCGGCTTCTTCCGGCGGCTGAACAAAAAAGCCGCTCGCCAGTCTGGAGCGGCGTCCATTGAAAGCGGTTAATAACGTAAAGAATCGCCCTTTTCCGGTTTTCTTCCCTCTCTCTACGCCTTTTTGCCGAGGGCCCTTCGCTTTGCCTCCAATACCTCGTCTTTTATTTTGAAACTCTTGTTATCGGCCACCCCGAACAAGACCCACCGGAAAGCGAACTTGAGCAGTTCCAGCTCGTCCGCCTTGATCTTTTCAATCGTTTCCCGGTCAACCTCAAAAACCTTTAAAAAACTGCTTTCGAAAATAAACCGTTTGAACTTATCCAGGTCGTAGCAGGCCGTATAATACATATCCTGGATTTTCGGGTTCCGGATCTTGTGTCCGGAAGACTTTAACTGCTCTCCTATTTTGCCAAACAAGGCCTCGACCTCATTATAAACGTCCAGGCCCTGATCGGCAAGCCATTCCCCGATTCTCCACTCCCGGTTCTCGTTCAGACCGAAACAACGGGTATGGTCGGCCGCCAGGCCGTAATTTCCGTTTTCGTCCTGATTCAGCGGGTACATCCGGCAGGACCAGGGCCGGTCGGGGTAGATTTGACACCCCTTTTCCGTGACAAATGGGCACCGGCCGGTTTTTTCGTCCATTTTCAATAAGACAACCGGCAGCCCCGTATTTTCGGCAATTAAGGCCGCGGTATATTTTTGCAAAAATTCCCCGGAAGTCATTTGCAGGTGATTTTTCATCCGCAGCACGTCGTACGGGGTCAAGAAGATATTAATTTCCCGGCAGCATTGAGTAAAACAGGAAAGGTCGTGGTGGCAATTAAAGTTAAACTTGCTCTCTGTGGTAAACACGATAGCTGTTCCATCCTTTCCAGGTTCCCCCCGGGAACCTTTTCCCCCGGGCAAAAAGCGCATGCCGGTCTCATGCCTGCCGGCATTTCCGGGGTCTTTACATCTTTTGCTTTTACTTTTGAGTCGCCTGATTTCTCTTTAACCAGTTCGACAGTCATCTTATTATAGTCTTTTTGAAACCAAATAGCAAGGGGGAGCAAGAATTAAGAATTATGTATAATTAAAGCCCTTTAAAATGGGAATACTGGAATAAATTCCAGGAAATAAGGAGCGAATGCGATTGGAATCTGTTCTTTTGCTCGGAATGGCTATTTTGTTTTATCTTGGCACGCTGGTTCTTTTGTTTAAATTCGGAGCCCATCCGGCGGAAAAGGGGAAAACGGATGCCGGTCAGGCCGGACAGAGTAAAAAAGAAGAACCGGCGGCGTCTGGCTTACCCCTGACAATTAATTTTATTACCATTTTGCTGGAAGAAAATCCGGATGGTACCGTTACACGGGTGAACCGGTTTTCTTTCGAAAACGGCCCGGATAAACCGCTGAATTAACGCGGCCGTTCGGGTGCCGCCCCCGTGCCTGTTGGCGGAGGATAGAATATCTTCGCTTGGCCCGGCTGAATTAGCGGGGCGATTAGCGGGGCGGGTCCAGCTGCCCCTGTACCTGGTCGAGAAGCGTCCCCAGGTGGCTGTTCAACTGCTGGAGTTGTTGAAATTGGAGAACCTGTACAACTCATTTCCCCTTTCTTTTTCCTGGAAATGTTCCCCCGTGAATTCGCCGGGCGTCCGTAACGTTAAAGAAAGTTCCGGGATCGATTTCGTTCAACAGGTCCATGGCCCGCTTGAGATCCTTGCGCTTAAGGAGGATAAATAAAATGGTGCGCTCACCGCTGCGACCCTCCCCCGTTACGCAAGTCACGCCAAAACCTGCCTCGCGAAATCTGTGCACAAAGTCCGGGAGGCAATCCGCAGCCGGAAAAATTTGCAAGGATAAATACCCGATCGCCATTTTTTCCTCGAGAATACTGCCGACAAAATTACCGGTGGCAAATCCCCCGGCGTAGGCAACCACCTTCCAGGGATCATCCAGCCCGCCGGCGATCACCTGCCCCAAAGCCAGGATAAATATCGAAACTTCGCCAAACCCGATCAGAGCGGCAATTAATTTTTTGCCCCGCGTCAGCATCAATATTCTGATCACATCCAGGGACATATCGGTGACCCGGGCAAAGAAAATAAAAAGATAGGCATAAATAACTGGATAATCAGCCAGAATACCGGAACCCCCCTTAAGAACAGGGATTAGGGAATGGGAATTGGGGAATGATGGTAAAAATCTTTTCAAGCCGGCAAAAGGGTTAGCTGATCACTTCCAAAATCATGGGCTGGGGGGCGGGTTCGTCCGCCCCGATGCGATAGGCGTCCTGAACCAGTTTTTTTGCATCTTCCAGGTAACGCGCCCGGTTGACGAATAAGGTCGCCAGCGGTTCCCCGGCTTCCACCCGCTCCCCGGTTTTTTTGTGCAGAACGAGGCCGGCCGCCAGGTCGATTTGGTCTTCCCTGGTCTGCCTCCCCGCCCCCAGAAGCATGGCTGCCTGCCCGATCATTTTCGCATCCACGGCCTGCACGTAACCGGCCGTGCGGGCCGTGATTTCTTCCTGTCTTTCGGCAACTTTTAACAGGTCCGGATTTTCAATCACCTCCGGATTACCGCCCTGGGCCACAACCATTTCCTTTAATTTTCGCCAGGCCTGACCGTTCTTCAAAAGGCCGGCGAGCTTTTCTTCGGCCTCGCCGGGATCGGCGGCTTTTTTCGCCAGCACCAGCATGACAGCGCCCAGGGCCAGGCAGAGCTCCTCCAGGTCCGCCGGGCCCTCGCCCCGCAGGGCGGCGATGGCCTCCCGCACCTCCAGAGCGTTGCCTACCGCCCGGCCCAACGGCTGCTCCATATTCGTCAGCAAAGCTACGGTCGCCTTCCCCAGCCGCCGCCCGATCGCCACCATTGTGCGGGCCAGGGCGCGGGCGTCCTCCCGGTCGGGCAAAAAGGCTCCGCGGCCCGCCTTCACGTCTAAAACGATGGCGTCGGCGCCGGCGGCCAGCTTTTTGCTCATGATGCTGGAAGCAATCAACGGCAGGCAGTCGACGGTAGCGGTAACGTCCCTTAAGGCGTACAATTTTTTATCGGCCGGAACAAGCTCCCTGGTTTGGGTCGCGATCGCCACGCCGATCTCTTTGACCTGCCGGATGAAGGCCGGAATGGACAGTTCCGTTTGCAGGCCGGGGATGGCCGCCAGTTTGTCGATGGTGCCGCCCGTATGGCCCAGGCCGCGGCCGGCCAGCTTCGCCACGGGCACCCCGGCCGCTGCCGCCAGCGGGGCCAGCACCAGGGTGGTTTTATCGCCCACGCCGCCCGTGCTGTGTTTATCTACCTTCACCCCGGGAATGGCCGATAAATCGATTGTCCGGCCGGACCCGGCCATGGCCAGGGTCAGCTCCGCCGTCTCCGCCCCGGAAAGACCTTGAAAAAAGACGGCCATCAACAGCGCGGCGGCCTGGTAGTCGGGGATTTCTCCACCGGCATAGCCCTGGACAAAATAATTTATTTCCGCGCCGGAAAGTTCCTGTCCCTGACGTTTTTTCAGAATTATTTCGGTCATTCGCACGGCGGGCCACCTCTTCCGGAAAGGAGGTAATTTTCTATCGCCCGGCGGATTTCCGCCAGGCTGTCCCCGCCGAATTTTTCCCGGCAGGCGGCGGCCAGTTCCCAGGCGACCACAGCTTCGCCGATTACGCAGGCGGCGGGAACGGCGCAAATATCGGAACGCTCCACGGCGGCCCGGACGGACCGGCCGGTCAGCAGGTCAACGCTCGCCAGCGGCCTGGCCAGCGTAGGGATGGGTTTCATGGCCGCCCGCAGGATCAGGGGTTCCCCGTTGGTCACGCCTCCTTCCAGGCCGCCCGCCCGGTTGGTCCGGCGGTAAAAGCCGAACCCGGGCGCGAAAAAAATTTCATCGTGTGTCTCTGACCCGGATAACCCGGCGCCCGCCAGGCCGAGGCCGATTTCCACCCCTTTAATGGCGGGAATGCTCATCAATGCGCGCGCCAGGCGGCCGTCCAGGCGGCGGTCCCAATGCACATAACTGCCCAGGCCGGGGGGCAGGCCGTAAACCCGCACCTCAAAAACACCCCCCAGGGTATCGCCCTTTTCCCCGGCCTCGTCAATCGCCTCCACCATGGCTTTTTCCGCGGCGGGATCGAGGCAGTAAACGGGCGAGCGGGCGGCCGTTTCCCTGAGCCGGGGAAGCACTGCAGCGGCGTATTTCCGGAACGCCTCCCGCGGGCCGAACCTTCCCGCCAGTCCGGCAAGGTCATTTTTTTCCCGGCCGCCGCCCTGAAAAACGGTTGCCCCTTTTTCCTCCTGCCGCCCGCCCCCCGGACCGCCCCCCGGACAGTCCGCCGTCAGCAATTCCCCCGAAGCATTAAGCAAATCAGCTGGCGTTTTGGCCGCCGCCGGCCCAATCCGCACCACGTGACCAATTATTTCAATCCCCAGTTCTTCCAAAAGACGCCTGGCCACGGCGCCCACCGCCACCCTGGCCGCCGTTTCCCGCGCGCTGGCCCGCTCCAAAACGTTCCTGATGTCCCGGTGGCCGTACTTCAACGCCCCCGCCAGGTCCGCGTGCCCGGGCCGGGGGCGGGTGACTGCCTTCTCTTCAAGACGGGCACCCTCGCCCGGATCCATCACTTCCTGCCAGTTGACCCAGTCTTTGTTTTCGATTTGCACGGCTACCGGGCTGCCCAGAGTGAAGCCTCCGCGCACGCCGGCCAGAAAACGGACCCGGTCACTTTCAATTTTCATCCGGCCGCCGCGTCCGTACCCGCCCTGCCGGCGCTTCAGCTGCTCGTTTACATAATCCGCCGTCAGGGGGAGGCCGGCCGGCAAACCTTCAATAATGGCCGTCAACGCCGGTCCGTGCGATTCGCCGGCGGTAAGATAGCGCATTCCCCGTCATCCTTTCAGTGGCATAAAAATTCTTCATGGGCAAGTCTTATTTGCCCCCGGGTCAACCGGCATGCAGGGTTTCCTTAAAATGGTTGTTATTCAGAGGAGCTCCGCCGGCACAACTCCTCCGCAAGGGCCCGGCGCATTACCTCCACGGGAGCGCTTACCCCCGTCCAGAGTTCAAAAGCGAGCACCCCCTGGTACAGGAGCATGCCCAGCCCGTTCATGATCCTGGCGCCGGCGGCCTTCGCCCGCGCTAAAAATTTCGTCAAGGGGGGGTGATAAATTAAATCGCACACCAGGTGGCCGGACCGCAAACCCTGGAAAGGAAAGGGCGGGCAGTCTTCCGGGCGGGGGTGCATGCCCACCGGCGTGGCCTGAACGACCAGCTGAACGTCCGGCAGGACTTCCAGCAGGTCTTCCTCCCCCCAAGGGATCGCCCGCGCCCGGCCGTGCACGCGCTCATTTATCTCCCGGGCCAGGGCGGCGGCCTTTTGCGCCGTCCGGCCGGCAATCCTGATCTCCCGGGCGCCCGCCCGGGCAAGGGCGGCGGACACCGCCCTTGCCGCACCGCCCGCACCTAAAACGAGAACATTTTTTCCTTCCGGCGCAAAGCCGGCGTCAGCCGCCAGGGCGCGCAAAAAGCCCGCCCCGTCCGTATTGTGCCCGCTTAGCCTTCCTCCCTGGCGGACAATTGTATTCACCGCCCCGGCAATTTCGGCTTCCGGCGCCAGCTCGTCCAGAAAGGGAAGAACTTTTTCTTTGTGGGGGACGGTTACGTTCACGCCCACCAGGTTCAAAGCCCGGACCGCCGCCAGGGCCTGCCCCAGGTCGGCCGGCGCCACCAAAAAAGGTACGTATATGTAATCCAGCCCTAAAGAAGAAAAAGCCGCGTTCTGCATGGCGGGCGAAAAGGAATGTTCCACGGGATTGCCGATCAGGCCGCAAACTTTTGTTGTTCCGCTGATTTTACTTACGAAGCTCATTGTGCCCCTATCCCTTTGTGCCCCTATTGCCCCCAGTCCTCCGCGCCTCTGTGTCTCTGTGCCTGTTTTCCTTTATTCCCCCTCTTGATCCACCACAACACAGGCCTTTCCAGCTGCCGGTTGATCAGGCGGGTGGCCCAAAATTCTTTTCCAGGCAGGGGGGCTACCAGAATGGTATAAAGACCCAGACGGTTTCCGCCGAGAATGTCGGTGAAAATCTGATCGCCGACCACCGCCGTCTCCTCCGGGACTGTTCCCAGCAACGCCAGGGCCCGGCGAAAGGGCGCCGGCAGGGGTTTGACGCCCCGGCAGACGGCCGGCAGGCCTAACTTGCGGGCCAATCCGAGCACCCTTTGGGGCCGGTTATTGGAAATGATACAGATTTTAAAATTCTTTTCTTTTACTTTTTCGATCCAGGAAATAATTTCGGCTGAAAAATGTCCCGCGTCCCTGTAGATAATTGTATTGTCCAGATCCAGCATAATCCCGCAAATTCCTTGCTGGCGCAGAAAATCGAGGTCCACCGCGAAAAGCGAAGGCACGTAAAGGCGGGGAACCAGGCAACGAAAAAGATTATTCCTGCTCAATGGCCAACCCTCTTCAAAACTTAAGATAACGACTTGCCCAGCTCGATTGCCTTTTTTAGTTCCTTCGGCGAGTTGAGATTAAAAAAAATCCGGTCAAGGTTAAAACCGCTCAATTCCTCCCGGTCAAGATATTTCACGGCAACCTCCGGAAAAAAGGCAGTGACCTTGCATCGGCCCTTATTTAAACTGGCTTCGATGGCGGGCAGGCAACCTTTCCCGTAAACAGCGCACAAGGGCTCCAGGTAGGCGCCGAGGCGCGGCACCACCGCGTCGTACCCCGGCGCGTTTTTGACCAGGAACGCGACCAGGTCTAAATCCACAAACGGCAAATCGCAGGCCATGATAAACACGTAGGGGTTGGCCGCCGCCTTCAAAGCAGCGTGAATCCCGGCCAGGGGGCCGCACCCCCGGTAAACGTCGCCGACCACCGGCAGGCCCAATGAAACATACGGTTCCGGATCGCTGCCGGCCAGCAAAACTTCCGGGAAGAGCGTTTTCAGCTTCGCGGTAATGTTTTCAATCAGACGGCCCGGCCCGATTTTCAGTAAAGCTTTATTTAAGCCCATCCGCCGGCTTTGGCCGCCAACCAGCACCGCCGCGCCGGCCCTGATTCCCGCCCCAAAAAAGTTTTCTATCTCCCGGAAAGCCCCTTTTCCCTGAAACTTCTCCATCCCTATTTCTTCCTTAACCCCTAATTCCTCTTCTCCGCTCCCGCTGAATATTTATTACATTTTAACACATCCAGAACAAAAAAGAAAACAGCCGCGTCGAAATAAAATTACCGACCGCCGCCCAGCTGCTGGATTCTTTCCTGCGGGGTGATGATGCTGGTAATCCGCACGCCAAAGTTTTCATTTACGGCCACCACCTCGCCCCGGGCAATCAGGGTTCCGTTCACCAGGATTTCGACGGGTTCGTTGACCTGGGAAGAAAGCTCAACAATCGCCCCCGGCGTTAAACTAAGCACTTCTTTAATGGGACGTCTGGTCCTTCCTAAGATTACGCTCACCTTCAAAGGAATATCCATTAACAATTCCAGCCTGCGCTGCTCGGCTTCCGTAAGGCCGGGGGCCGCCGGAACCGGGGAGACGGGGGCGGCAAAGGGAGTTTCTTCCTGCTCCAACGCCAGGGCGGCCGCCTCTTCCGGGACCGGGCGGGCGCCTTCCCGGACCGCGTACCCGGACTCTTTCCCGGGAACCTCCCCGAACGCTTCCGGGCGGTCATCCGGAACCGGTTCCGCGGCGGACCCGTCCGCCGGTACCTCGCCAGGCGCCCCTGGATGACCTGCCGTAATCTCTCCCGCCCCGGTCGTTTCACCGGTCTCCGAAGCTGGTGCGGATCCGGCCACCTGCGCCAGCAACAAACCGGCCTCCTCCCTGGCCGTATGGATGCTCATGATCTGCATCAGCTCGGTATCCACCAGTTCCCCGACCTTCATCCTAAAGGATACCACCACGATGGGATCGTCGGTAGGCAGCCGGTAATCTTTTACTCCGTCGGCCACTTCCAAAACGGTGGTCTGCGGCGGCGAAATGCTGATCGTGCGCCCGAAGATGGTGGATAAAGACGTCGACGCCGTGCCGATCATTTGATTCATTGCTTCCGAAGCGGCGCTCAGTTCGATTTCCGAAATCTGTCCGGGAGGGTTTTTGCCGTCCCCGCCCATCATCAGGTCGGCGATCACGGCGGCGTCCTTGGCCTGAATAATTAATACGTTGAACCCCCTCAGGCCCGTCTTAAAATCCACCTGGATCAGAATGTAAGGAACCTGGAAAGCGGCAAAAAGCTTCTCCTGCCAGCAGGTGGTTACTTTCGGGCTGGTGATGGTCACCCTCTGGCGCAGCAGCTCCGAAAGCGCGGTCGCCGCCGAACCCATGGAAATGTTTCCAATTTCTCCGAGGGCGTCTTTTTCCGCCTGGTCGAGATCCAGTACCCGGCCGTCCGCCTCCGGCCCGGGGATTGCCCCGGATTCGGCCGCCGCCTCACCCGGCCCGCGCCCGTCCTCCTGTTCAGGACTTCCTTCCGTTGCCTTTAAGAGGGCATCGATTTCTTCCTGGCTCAACATGCTGCGCTCAGTCATCCCCCTTCTCCCCCTCCACCAATGAAGTGATTTGAACGGCGATGTTCTCCCCCACTCTTCCTGCCTGGACGTAAAACTTAAATTCATCTTCCACGTACAACCGGAGGTCTTGATCGTAACGGTCATCCAGCGCCAGGACATCGCCCACCTGCAGGCCCAGCAGTTCTTTCACGGTGATTTCCGATTCACCCAGGATAACCTTCAACTCAAGGTGCGCCAAACCCAGCCAGCGTTCCAGCCGGCGCACGTCCTCCGGCCGGGAGGCCCCCGCCCGCCGCACAAATTGCTGCCGGACGGAAAGCTGCGAGATCAAAGGTTCCAGCAATAAATACGGCAGGCAAAGGTTGATCAGTCCCTTTTCTTCGTCGTTTAAACTAATTGAAAAAGTAACCAGCGCCACCACTTCGTTCGGCGCATAAAACTGCTGCATCCGGGGATTCGTTTCAATGGCCTGGATTTCCGGCGCCACGGGGTAAAAATCCTGCCAGGAAGCACTCAGGTTTTCCAGGATGCGCGCGCCCAGACGGCGGATTACCGTCATTTCGATATCGGTGGGCTCCCGGTTTTCGACGGCGCTCGTTCCCGGGCCGCCGAAGAGGAGATCGATCATGGGATAAATGACCTGCGCGTTGATTTCGAAGATTGCCGGGCCCTCTAAGGGTTTTAAGCCAAAGATGATCATGATGCTCGGACTGGGGAGCGAACGAATGAACTCTTCAAAAATCATCTGTCCGACGGAAGCAACTTCCACGTTTACGGAAACGTGCAGGTAGCCGGATAAAAAGCTGGAAAGCAACCGGGCAAACTGCTGGTGAAGCATTTCCAGGGTGCGCAGGTGCTCCTTGGAAAATTTATTGGGCCGGCGAAAATCATAAGCCCGCACGGCGGGAGCGCGCTCGCGTTTTGCTTCCTCCACCGGCAGCTCCCCGCTGGTCAGTGCGGCCAGGAGAGAGTCTATTTCCTGCTGGGATAAAACCTCCTGCAAGGTGCCACCCCCTATTTACCTGCTGCCCGGGGCCGGTTCAGAACCCGCTCGATGGCCTGCAGGACGCGTTCCTGCTGAAAGGGCTTGACGATAAAATCCTTTGCCCCGGCCTGAATGGCATCCATGACCATGGCCTGCTGCCCCATCGCGCTGATCATAATGATGTTCGCGTTTTGATCCAGGGAGCGGATTGCCTTCACGCTTTCAATCCCGTCCATCTCCGGCATGGTAATGTCCATGGTGACCAGATCGGGCTTTAATTCGGAATAGAGGGCCACCGCCTGTTTGCCGTTTTCCGCTTCGCCGGCCACCTCGTACCCATGTTTGGTGATGATGTTTTTAATCATCATGCGCATGAAGGCGGCATCATCAACAATCAGTACTTTTTTGCCCAAGATAAACTCCTCCTTGCCGTTTTCGTTGCCTTCCACTCAAAAACCCAAAGCAGACATCAACCTGGTGATCACACCGGGTTCTGTGAGCAGGAAAAAATGGCCCTTTATCTGCCCGCTTTGATCGGGAAAAAGCTCCGTTTCAATGACCAGCACGGCGTCTTCGATGCGTCCGGCAGCCACCAGCAAAGACGACAGGACAGCCCCCAGCATGTCAAAGGCGAATAAAGGCACTGCCGTGATCATGCGCAGGCCCGTCATCTGGCTGATCGCGCTGACAAAAGAACCGGTCAAGACGTTGCCCACTTCTTTCACCGCCGATTCCGCCATTTCGTCCAGGGCGTCCGTCGTCCCGGCGGGCAGCCCCAGCAATAAATCCACCAGACGGTAAGCGCTTCGCCCGTCAAACAGGTAGAGAATGATCCCGGGCACATCCCCAAGCAAACGCAGACTTACGCAGGCCACCAGCTCTTCGTACCCGCCCACCAGCGCAATAACCTCTTCAAAGGAAAGAAAGCGGGCGCGGGGAACCCGCATCTCTACCCTTCGATTGATCAGCTGAGCCAGGGAGGTAACGGCGTTGCCCATGCCGATATTGCTGATCTCTTGCAGGGCATCCAGTTCGCCTGCGGATAACTCCCGGTCGTTCACCTCTTCACCTCCTGAAGGCCGGCAACCTTTTGGTAAAAGCTGGTGCGAGCCCTTTCCAGACCCAGTTCTTTATAATTAAAAATCATTTCACTCCCCCCGATAAATAAAAATCCTCCCCTGGCCAGGCTTTTGGCTAATTTACTGTTCAGCTGATTCTGGGCCTCGCGCGTGAAATAAATACTGACGTTCCGGCAGACGATGAGATTCCACCCTTCTTCAAAAGGCTGGGTCAAGAGATCGTGCTGGCGAAAGGTGACCATTTTTTTGATTTCGTCCTTCAGGACAAAAGCGTTTCCGGCCGGTTCAAAAAATTTCTTTAAACGCTCTTTACTCACGTGGCGGACCGCGTCGGGATGGTAACGCCCCTGGCGGGCCTGCTCCAAAACGTTTTTATCAATGTCGGTGGCCAGCAGCCGATGCGGGCGAAAGGGGCTCAGTTCCTTTAAAATAATGGCCAGAGAATAGGGTTCGGCCCCGTTGGCGCAGGCTGCGCTCCAGATTTTTAAGCCGCCTTGTTTGCCGGCCAGCAATTGGGGCAGGATTTCCTTTTCCAGTTCCGTCCACCTGGCCGGGTCCCGGAAAAATTCCGAAACGTTGATGGTTAAAAAATCCAAAAAGGCCTCGTAAGCATTGCGGTCGCTTTGGAGTCTGGCGTACAGCGCCTGGAAACCGGGCAAATTCAGCCTGGCCAGGTAGCCGGTCAACCGCCGGCGCAACTGATTTTCCTTGTAGCTGTTTAAATCAAGGCCGAAGGTCTGCCGCATTTGCTCTTTAAACTGCGCGAACTCCATCCTCAAATCACCTTTTGCACATTGCCCAGCATCCGGACGATTACCTTCCCGTCGGCCGTATCCAGAATCATCGTCCGGCCCCGGTTTCCGCCCACTTCCTCGGCAAGAATTTTAATTCCCAGTTCCTTTAAGACGGCGCGCGCTTTTTCCACATTCCGCTGCCCGATGTTTAAAACCAGGGAATCGTCCAGCCCGGAAAACATTTGCGCCCCACCCACCAGCTTGGCCTGCAGGCGCCTGCCGCCGGCCCCTTTCTTCTGCAATTCCTGCACCAGCAGGGGAATCCCCAGGTCGGCGAACTTGGCCGGCCTGTTGACGTTGTTGAATTGGGTGCTGTCGGGCAACATGACGTGAAGCAAGCCGCCGATTTTCGTCAGCGGGTCGTAAAGGCTGACCCCCACGCACGAACCCAGCCCGAGGGTGATCAGGCGCCCGGGATCTCTGGTGATTTTGTAATCGGCAATTCCTACTTGCAGCTCCAAATCATTTCCAGACAGGTTAATTCACGTCCTACTTTCGCAAATTATTGGCGATATTCCACATTTCCTCGGCATTTTGAACCATCCGCAGGGCAATCTGGGCGGCCCGCTGGGTTTCGACGAGGCTGACCATCTCCCGGGTCAGGTCAACGTTGGAAGATTCCAGGCAGCCCGGCCGGAAAACGCCGAATCCGCCCTGGCCCGGTGTCCCTTCGACGGGCTCGCCGCTGGCCGGGGTAGGAACGTAAAGATTATTTCCCAAAGCGTCCAGGCCGGCGGGGTTGACAAAGCGATAAAGGGACAGCCGCCCCGCTTCTTCCGGCGCGCCGTCTTCCCCGCCAACCAGGACGGTTCCGTCGAAGCTAATGGTGATTTCCCGGTAATTCCCGGGCAAGGTAATCCCCGGGGCAAGCGGATAGCCGCGATCAACGACCAGCGTGCCGTCAGGGGCTATGTTCAAGGCGCCGCTGCGGGTGTAGGCGTACCGGCCGTCGGGCAGTTCGACCTGGAGAAATCCTTCTCCCGCGATGGCGAGATCCAGCGGGCGGCCCGTCGTGATGAGCGCTCCGCCGGAAAAATTTTTGGTCACCGCAGCCGCTCTTGCGCCCGTCCCGTGAACGGGATCGGCGCCGGCCGGGTTCTCCTTTTCCACCGGGCGCCCGGCGGCGTTCATTTCCTGGTAGAGCAGGTCGGCAAAAGAAACTTCCTGCCTTTTGAAGGCCGGGGTGTTTACGTTGGCCAGGTTGTTGGCGACCGTATCCAGGCGGGTTTGCTGGGCGATGATTCCCGCGCGGCCGGTGTCGATCGTTCTAAGCATCGTAATCGTCCTCCTCTGGAAATCCTTTTGCCCGCCGTTCGTTTGCCGTCGCTCCGATGCTCCGGGCAAATCGAACGGCAGGCCGTGGATTTTCATCCTCTCTTGCCTTTGTGCCTTTGTGCATCTATTTTCATGCTTAATTTTACTTCAGGGCCCCGACCTGGTTTACCGCCAGGCCGAGGAGGTCGTTGTGCGCCTGGAGAACCCGGGAATTGGCTTCGTAGGCGCGCAGGGCGGTAATCACGTTGACCATTTCGGCGGTCACGTTTACGTTTGAGCGCTCCAGAAAGCCCTGCCGCACCCGGGGGTTTGGCGCCGGAACGGCAGCGCCGGGCGGGGCGGCAAAACAGTTGTCGCCCGTTTTACTCAAAACAGTCAGGTCGGCAAACTCCACCAGGCGAAGCCGGTCTATTTCGCCCTGGCGGGGGGTCGAGACAATCCCCTCTTCGCTGATGAAGAAATCCCTCTCCTCCCCGAGGAAGATGGGCCCATTCTCTCCCAGCACCCTTTCCCCCCGGGCGGTCACCAGGTACCCTTCTCCATCCAGCGAAAATTCGCCGTCCCGGGTGTACAATTCCCGGGCGGGGTCATCGGGCGCGGGGGCATTGATCGCGAAAAAACAATTCTGGTTGAGTAAAGCCAGGTGGGTGGGTTCTTTGGTTTCCTGAACCAGGCCGGGCGCAAAATTGGTTTCTACCCGGCGCACTGCCGCTCCCTGGTTGGTGCGGCCGGTGTATTCCCACCCGGCGCTTACGCCGGGTACCGTTTCCTGTTGTCTTTGCACCAACAAGAGCTGGGGAAACGGCATTTGGACCACCCGGTCCTTTTTATACCCGTTGGTGGCGACATTAATTAAGTTATTGGCCAGGGTGTCCATCTGGGCCTGTTCCACGCCCATCCCCGCCCCGGCGGTATAAATCCCCCTCAGCATAATTCCAAAACCCCCTTTTCCCTAATTCCTGCTTTTTCACTCTTCCCGGTACAGCTCTTTCAGCTTTTTCCGCAATCTGCTCAACGCCCGGCCGTGCAGCTGGCAAACGCGCGATTCGGATACTTCCAGGATTTTCCCTATTTCTTTCAGGGTCAGGCCCTCCTGGTAATACAGGGATAAAACAAGCCTGTCCTTCTCGTTTAAACTTTCAATTGCCTTCACCAGCAGTTGCCGGTCGTCCTCTTCGACTACCAGCTCCAGGGGGTCCGGACTGCCTTCATCCGGGATGACGTCCCCCAGGCGAACCGTTTCGCCGCCGGCCGTCGCCGCCATTTCGTCCAGGGAAACGGCGTAGATCCGCCGGGAGTGGGCTTCCAGCCGGCGCACTTCCGCCGCCTCCCAGCCCACTTCCCGGGCCACGGCCTCCTCAGTCACCACCCCTTCGCCGTGGTTTTCCAGTTTCTCCCGCGCCGCCCGGAGCGCCTGCAGTTTTTGCCAGATCGTCCGCGGGATCCAGTTTACCCGGCGCAGTTCGTCCAGCATGGCCCCCCGGATGCGCACGTAGGCGTAGCTTTCAAAATCCTTCCCCAGCGCCGGGTCAAACTTGTCGATGGCTTCTAAAAGGCCCAGAATGCCGCAGCTTTCTAAATCTTCCTGATTGATTGCAGCGGGCAGCCGGACAGCCAGCCGTCCCGCCAGGTACCTGACCAGCCAGAGGTAGGAAAGGACCAGCTGCTGTCTTAGCTCTTCGCTTTTGGACTTTTGGAACTCACTCCAGAGTTGCGCGCCGGCCACGCGTCATCACTTCCCGGGCGGTTTAAGGCCGCAGGCGGCCCTGCTCGGCCATCCGGCTGAAAATAAAATTAACAATGTAATCCTGCTGGGTGCGGGTGATTCCCTGAAATTCAACCGCCACCTGATAGGTCACCACGCCTTCCGTTTCGTAAGCCCACCGGCGGACCACTTTCCCGGCGGTAGCAATCTCCTTCATTCCTTTTTTCAGGGGCAAAGAGAACTTTAAATTCAGCACAACCCCTTCCGGCAGAAGTTCGTCCACCGCCAGGCGGATTCCGCCCCCGCTCAAGTCAACACTCAAGGCTTTTTTATACCGCGGCCGGCGGTTTTTTTCCGGCGGCAGGGCGTAGAAGACTTCCAGCGCCACCGGAAAGCGGACGAAATTGCGCTGCTGAATGCGCTGGACGTTCTCCGGCGGCCCCAGGTGAAACAGCGGAATCCTGTCCACCGTTTTGCCTAAAACCGGGGAAGAGAAAACGTAGCTCGCCCCTTCCGCCGAAAATCGCACGTCCACCGCCTCGCCCGGGTAGAGCACCAGCGCGCTTTCCCCCTGGCGCGGCATCTCAATAAACAATTCGCCATTCTCCCGGATGTCCTGAACGGTGGAAAAAAACCACTGCTTTTCCCCTTTGCGGGTGACCATAATTTTCTGCCTGATTTTCAGTTCGGGCTGTAAAGGCAAGGAAAAACCCCCTACCGGAATAAATGGATTATTTTCTGCAGAAAGCCGCGAAAAGCTCCCCCCGCCGGAAGTACGGTCTCCTTTCCGTCGACCAGGCGCTGCGCCAGCTCTTTGATCCGGACGGCCGGCCCGCTGTTCGGCTCAAAAAGGACAAACGGCTGCTGCCGGCGCACCGCCCGGGAAACGGCGCGGTCCTCACAGATCGAGCCCAGGTAAACCAGTTCGATCTCCAAAAAGCGCTCCGCCACCGCCGCCATTCTTTTCGCGGCGGCCGCCGCTTCCCGTTCGTCGGCGGCACGGTTCACCACCAGCATCACCTGCCGGTGAACTTTAAATTTGGCCAGGATTTTAATCAAGCTGTACGCGTCCGTCAGGGAGGTCGGTTCCGGGGTCAGGACGACAATCACTTCCTCCGCCGCCGCGACAAACCCCAGGACGTTCCGGGAAATTCCCGCCCCGGTGTCAATCAGGATAAAATCGGCACCGTCCAGCAAATCCAGCGCGGCAATAATTTTTTGCTGCTGCCGGGCATCCAGGTTGGCCAGCTCCAAAAACCCCGAACCGCCGGAAATAATTTGCACTCCCAGGGGCGCGGGCGTTAGAATTTCACCGATTTCTTTCGTTCCGCAGACGCAATCGAACAGGGTATAAGGCGGAGTAACCCCCATTAACACTTCCACGTTGGCCAGCCCCAGGTCGGCGTCCAGAATGATCACGCGCCGGCCCAGGCGCGCCAGCGCCAGGGAAAGGTTGACCACCAGGTTGGTTTTGCCGACGCCTCCTTTACCGCTGGTGACGGCAATTACTCTGGCTCCCGGCCGGATCTGCCGATCAGAGGTTAATTTCAAAACCCTGCTCATGAACTTCCCGGGCTCCCTGAAGGAGAATCTCCGCCAGTTTCTGCGGGTCAACCGGCCGGAGATCGTCCGGAACGGCCAGCCCGCAGCCGGCGTAAACAACGGGCCGGGCGGCGTAACAAACTGCGTTCAGCAGCGAACCGTAAGTTTGGGTTTCGTCCAGCCTGGTCAGAATCAGGCCGGTAAAATTCAGCCGGTTAAAATCGTCAATTACCTTGTAAAGATCCCTGTTTCTGGTCAGACAGCTCAAGACCAGGAAAACCTCTTTGGGCTGCTCCAGGACGTCTAAAAACCCTTTTAACTCCAGCATCCGGGAGGCATTTGGCGAGGGGAGGCCTTCCGTGTCGATTAAAATCGCGTCTTTGCCCGCCTGGCCGCGCACGGCCGCCGCCAGCTCCTCCGGCGCCGTCACCGCTTCCACGGATACGTTGGCCGGCCGGGCGAGCATTTTCAGCTCTTCCACCGCCTGCAAACGCCCGCCGGTAACCACGCTGATCAGGGCCACCCGCTTTTGTTCCAGGGCGGCCATTCTGGTGGCCAGTTTGGCCACCGTGTACGTTTTCCCTGCCCCGGTGGGTCCGGTGAAAAAGCAGAGGTTGGGCTTTTGTTCTCTTCGATAAACGGGCGTAAGCCAGGCGACGATTCTGGTTTTAAGCAGGAGGCCCACGTATTCGTCGGGGTCGCAGGCGCCGGTATCCGGCGCTTCGGCGGGCAGGTCCCGGAGGAGCAGGTTAATCACCTGTTCCTCCACCTCCATCAGCCGCAGGCGTTTTTCCCAGTTTTCCAGATAATTCATTCCAAACTCCCTCTGTTTTAAAAGATTCCTGAACTTCCCGGGATATTTTTCCGCTCCGGCCGGCAAAAATCGGCCGGAAAAAGAACCGAATTGTTTTTGTTCCGGGGAAGGCGCTTTGAACAGGGGGCTCCCGGTATCGTCCAGAGCCGCGGTAACCTCCAGCTGGCGCGGGTTGAAAAAATCCCGCAGGCCTCTGCGCGGCAGCGGATAACTGCTGATAATCACCGCGTCCGGGCCCAAATCCTCCCGGATCAACTGCATTGCCTCCTGCATTTCCCGGACAATGTACTTTTTAATTTTCATGTCTGCTCATTCACCGTCCCCACCACCTCAACTTCAATATTCGGCACAATCTCGTTCAAAGATAAGATCCCCAGGCCCGGAAGGGAACGTTCCGTAAATCTTTTCAGGGGCAGCCGCACCCGCGGGGAACATAAAATAACCGCTTTTCCGGTGCGCTGGATCATTTTCTCGGCGGCCGCCTTGATCTTTTCCAGGATTTTCCGCGCCAGCCCGGGCTCCAGCACCGGGTAAGTTCCCAGCTGAGTCTGCTGGAGGGAGTCTACGATTAATTGCTCCAGTTTCGGATGCAGGGTAATCACCTCCAGTTTATTTTGGGGGCTTAAGTAAAGCCGGCTGATTGTCCGGGCCAGGGCGGCCCGCACGTGTTCGGTGAGAAAATCGGGGTCTTTGGACATCCGGGCGCCGTCGGCCAGGGCTTCACCAATGGTGACCAGATCGCGCAAAGGAATGCCTTCCTTTAACAAATTTTGCAGTACCTTTTGAATCTCCCCCAGGGACAACAGGTCGGGGGTCAGCTCCTCCACCACTGCCGGGTCCTTTTCCTTGACGGCCTCCAGCAGTTCCTTGACCTCCTGGCGTCCCAAAAGCACGTGGGCATTGGCCTTAATAAATTCGGTCAGGTGCGTAACCAGCACGGTGGAGAGGTCGACCACCGTCAGGCCGGACCTTTCCAGCCTTTCCTTTTCGCCGGCCGGCACCCACCAGGCCGGCAGGCCGAAAGTGGGCTCTCTGGTGGGAATTCCCGGCACGTCCCGCGCCTCTCCGGTGGGATCCATGGCCAGGTAATAACCGGTCAGAAGTTCGCCGGAAGCGCTCTGCTCCCCGCGCAATTTGAAAACGTAACCATTGGGGGGCAGGCCGAGGTTGTCCCTGATCCGGATGGGCCGCACGTAAATGCCCAGTTCCAGCGCGCACTGCCGGCGCACCGCCGCCAGGCGGCCCAGCAGGTCCCCGCCCTGGCTCTCGTCGGTAAGAGGGATCAGGTTGTAGCCGATCTCGATCTGGAGGGGATCCACCTGGAAATACGTGGTTACGTTTTCCGGCTGCTTGCTTTTTTCCTGCATTTGCTGCTTGACCAGGGCTTCCTGGCGGGAAAATTCGGAGCGCTGCCTGGCCCGGCTCAACTGGTAGGCAACCAGGCCCGTCCCCGCCGCCAGCAGGAAAAGAACGAAGTGGGGCATGGCCGGAATCAAAGCCAGCAGGAATAAAATCCCCGCCACCAGGTAAAGGATTTTGGGAAAGGCGGTAAACTGGCGGGACAGCTCCGTGCCGAAATTGGCGTCGGAGGTAGCCCGCGTGACCAGGATGCCGGCGGCGGTGGAAATCAGCACGGCGGGAACTTGCGCCACCAGCCCGTCGCCGATGGTCAAAACGGTATAGGTCTGCACGGCTTCCGCCACCGGCATCCCCTTTTGCAAGACACCGATGGCCAGGCCGCCGATGATGTTGACCAGCGTGATGATCACCCCGGCGATGGCGTCGCCCCGCACGAACTTGCTGGCGCCGTCCATGGCGCCGAAGAAGTCCGCTTCCCGCTGCAGGCGGCGCCTTTTTTCCCGGGCCTCCGGTTCGCTGATCAGCCCGGCGTTAAACTCGGCGTCGATGCTCATCTGCTTTCCGGGCATGGCGTCCAGGGTAAAACGGGCCGCCACTTCGGCCACCCGGCCGGCGCCGCTGGTGATGACCACGAACTGGATGACGGTGATGATGATGAAGACAATGAAACCGACAATGTAATTGCCGCCGACCACGACGTGTCCGAAGGCGTCGATCACCTTGCCGGCGTAGGCCTGGCCGAGGATCAGGCGGGTGGAGGAGATATTCAGGGCCAGCCGGTAAAGGGTGGTCACCAGCAAAAGGGCCGGAAACACGGAAAACTGCAGCGGTTCGGTGGTAAACATGGTGATCAAAAGGATCACCAGACCCAGGGTGATGCTGACGGAAAGCAGGACGTCCAGCGCCTGCGGGGGCATGGGGATGATGATCATGAGGATAATCCCCACGATCAGGCCGGCGATGGCCAGGTCGGTATTCGTGCGCAAGCGTTTGCGGAGTTGCGCCTGGATTGGGAACGGCATTGTCAGCAAGTGCCTCCTTAAAAAGCGATCGGTAATCGGGCTGGAATTAGTCCGGCTCGCTCCGATGCTCCGGGTCGACCAGACATCAGCTTGCCGCGGAGCGAACCAGGCAGCGCTGCATAATGCGCGCGGAACCTTTGTTTTCTTGCTCACCTATAGTTTTCAGGCGTTTAGTGGTTTCCTGCTCACGATACTGTTACCTGCGCGATTCGCGCTGCCGGTTCGCTGGCCGCGGCTGCGCTGTGTCCGGTTCCCGACCCTCCGCATATGTCGCTCGCCCGGACTAATTCCAGCCCTCTTTTTTATCCGATTCATCCTGCCACTTCGCATACTCGTATTGCTTTAAGCGGAAGAGGGCGCTATAGCTCGCTCCAGGTTAGACTGTTTGAGCTCAAATAACCCTTCTGCCCCTCAACTTATATACAAAGGCAAGGATCTCTGCTACGGCCTGGTACAGCGCCACCGGGATCTGCTGGCCGATTTCCACCTGGTGGTAAAGGATGCGGGCCACTTCCGGGTTGGTCACCACCGGGACGTTGTTTTCCAGCGCAATTGTTCTGATTTGCCGGGCCAGGTCGCCCGCCCCCTTGGCGGTGACCACGGGGGCTTCCGTTTCCTTTTCTTCGTAACGGAGGGCCACGGCCAGGCGGACGGGGTTGGTCACCACCACCGTCGCCCGCGGCACTTCGGCGCGGATGAGGTTCAGGGCAATCTGCCGCTGCCGGCGGCGCTGCCAGGATTTCACCAGCGGGTCGCCTTCCGTGTGCTTCAGCTCTTCCTTAACCTCCTGTTTGGTCATCCGCAGGCCCCGGATATGCTCCCAGCGCTGGTAAAGAAGATCCCCCAGGGAAAGGGCCAGGTAGGCGCCGCCGGCCGCCGCCGCCACGTCCAAAAGGGCCTTGGCCACCGTCCCGAAGGCCGCGCCCGGCGCCCGGGTGAAAACCAGCAGCAGCACCGGCAAATGCGCTTTCACGACATAAAAACTTACCGCGGCTACCACGGCCACCTTAAAAATGCTTTTCACCAGTTCCACCAGGCTGCGCAGACTGAAAATGCGCCTTAAGCCGTTGATGGGGTTAAGCCTTTCGAGGGAAGGGTTAATAATGTCCGGGGCAAAGATAAAACCCGTCTGAAACAGGTGCACGGCCAGGGACACCCCCACCAGAAGCAAAAGAAAAGGCAAAAACATCCAGCTTATTAACCGCAGGGAAACAAAAATGATCCCGATCAGGCCTTCCTCGTTTACCGGAAAGTGCAGGCAATTGGTGAAATACCAGTTCAGCTGGCGCTCCCAGCCGGCCAGGGCGTTGGGCAGCAGCAGGTAACTGAAAAGCACGGCCGCCATGAACACAACCGCCGCCGAGAAATCGCGGCTTTTCGCCACCTGCCCTTTCCGCCTGGCTTCCTGCAAACGCCTTGGTGTCGGCGCTTCCGTTTTTTGCTGTGCCTGGTCGGAAAAAGCCATCAGTTCAAGCCAACCCCTTCATGATCACCAGCAAGTTGCGCTCCAGAAGATTCACCAGGGATCGGAACACCACCCCCATCAAGGGCACCAGCACACTTAAGAGCAGAATCCCGATCCCCACCTTGACCGGAAAACCCAGCATGAAAATATTCATTTCCGGCGACGTGCGGCCCAGGATGCCCAGGCAGAGATCGATGATCAGCATCACCGCGATAATCGGCGCGGCGATCTGCACCGCCAGGGCGATCATTTGCGCAAAAATGCGGATCAGCGACAGCGCCGCGGCGCCTTTTAGCGTGGCGCCGAGCACCGGCACCAGCTCAAAGCTGCGGGCCAGCCCCGCCAGCAGGACGTGGTGGCCGTCCAGGGTAAAGAAGAGCACCATGCCCAACAGGTAAAGAAATCTGGACGCAATGGTCGCCTGCGCGCCGGTGGTGGGATCGAAGATATAGGACATGAAAAAGCCCATCTGGATGTCCATCAACTGCCCGGCAATGGTCAGGCTGTGCATAACCAGACTGCACACGAACCCGAGCAGCAGGCCCACGCAGGCTTCCCGGGCGGCAGCCAGGCCTAAAGCCAATAAGCCTCCCGGAAAATCCAGGGCCGGAACCTTCACCACCGGAAAAAGCACGACGGCAAGCATAAAGGCCAGTCCGGCCTTGGCCGGCCGGGGCAAGTTGGGCAGCCAGAAAAGGGGGCCGGCCGCTAAAAAGGTGCTTACCCGCGTAAAAACGAGCAAAAAAGCCGCCATCTGTTCGTAGTTCAGCAAGGGCGCCGCTCTCCCGGTGAAGATTTAACAATTTAACCCACAGAAGAAACAGAGAAGTAAAATGATAAAAAACATAAACAGACCATTCCACAGACCATTACCTGCTTATTGCATAATCGAGGGCAGCCGGGCATAAAGCCGGGTGGTAAAGTTCAGCATAATTTTGATTAACCAGGGGGCAAGCACCGCCAGGGTCACAAAAACGGCGATAATTTTGGGCACAAAGGTCAGGGACTGCTCCTGCACCTGGGTGGTCGCCTGCAAAACGCTGATCACCAGGCCGACGAGCAGGGACACCCCCAGGACGGGCAGGGAAAGAATGAGCACGTGCCAGATCGCGTCCCGGGCAATTTGAATGATTTGCGTGTCGGTAATGGCAGCCTCCCCCTTTTTACGCTTTTGATCGCTCCCGTTCTTAAGGCTTCCGCTTTGCTCCTCTAACGAAAGCTTTCCACCAGCGATTTGACCACCAGGTACCAGCCGTCGACCATGACAAAGAGCAAGATCTTAAAGGGCAGCGAGATCATCACCGGCGGCAGCATGAACATCCCCATGGACATGAGCGCGCTGGCCACCACCATATCGATGATTAAAAACGGCACGTACAATAAAAACCCCATCTGGAAAGCTGTTTTCAGCTCACTGATGACGTAAGCCGGCACCACCGCGGTAAAAGGCACGTCGTCGGGGTTGCGCGGCCTGGGCGCCCCGGAAAGCTCCACAAAAAGGGCCAGATCCTTTTCCCTGGTCTGCTTGAACATAAAATCGCGCAGGGGCCGGGAAGCCGCCTCCCAGGCCTGCTCCTGGGTCAACTGATTGTTTAAATAAGGCTGCAGGGCCTGTTCATTGATCTGGCGGAAAACCGGCGCCATGACGAAAAACGTCAAAAACAGGGCCAGGCCGATCAAAACCTGGTTGGGCGGCGTTTGCTGGATTCCCAGGGCGCTGCGCAGAATAGATAAAACGACGATGATCCGGGTGAAGCTGGTCACCATCACCAAAAAGGCCGGCGCCAGGGCCAGAATGGTGAGGAGCACCAATAGTTTGACCGTATCCACCACCTGCGCCGGGTTATCCGTAGGGGTAATGCGTAAATCAATCCCCGGCAACGGCTGCGCCCAGGTTATCCCGGCAGGCCAAAGGAAAAGCGCGGCGGTGAGGCACCCGCTTAAAACCAGTATTCTTTTTTTCCGGCGCTGACCGAAGAAAACTTTGTTTCGCACTTTCACCTGGGGCCTCTTTACTTTTTGTCTTACTTCTTTTGTTTTAAGAAATTTATTTTCTCCTGGAGGAATTTTTGAAAAGGCGCAGATCCGGATCGGCCGGCTCTTTCCCGGAAAATTTCCATCGGTCGGGCCGCTGCCGGCAATTCTTCCGGCAGTTGCGCAAATTCTTTCAGCAGGGTGATCTTGCCGTCGTAAAAACCAATCAGCAAATATTCCCGGCCCACCTGCACCAGGGCGATCCCCGCCCGGGGCCCGAACGGCAATTGTTCGACAACCCGCATGTACCGGCGCGTTCCAAGCCACCCCTGGCGCCGGCCCAGTCCGTATTTAACGGTGAAATAGGCCAGCGCGGCCACCACCGGCAGAAAGATCACCAGCTGAACAATTGCCCAGAGCATTTCCCGGTCCATTTCCGGCCTCCTACGTCTTTTCCGCTTCGTAAATGCTGTCAATCCGGACCCCGTAGTTATTGCCGATCACAATGACTTCCCCCCGGGCAAAGGGCTGGTGGTTGACCAGCACGTCCGCCGATTCCCCGGCCGCCTTCTCCAGCTCAATCACCGAGCCTTCCTGGAGACCGAGAATATCTTTGATCTTCAGCGTGGCCTGGCCGAGCTGCGCTTCCACCAGCACCGCTATTTCTGCAAGGTAGTCAAAGCCGATTTTCAACCGCTCCAGGCCCGGCGGGGGAACAAGTTCGGGAAACTGCACCTTTTTCACTTCTGCTTTTTTAACTTCCAGGCGGCTCAAAAACTCGCGAATTTCGTCTTCGGTCATCTCCGGAACTCCTGTCCTGCTTTTCTTTCGTCCCCGGCCTTTCTTTCGTCCCCGGCCGGGATACCGCCTCACGAATCCGGCTTGCCTGCTACTGGACGAGAAAATCGGTAAAATATACCTGGCTTACTTTTCCGTAGTGAAGCTCTTCGTTGATGGCACTGAGGATTTCTTCCTTGACTTTCTCCTGGTTCTTGACGGGCAAGATCTCCTCGGCCTTTTTGCTGCGGAAAATATTGAGCACCTTTTCGGTAAAGGCCGGCTGTCTGGCTTTAATTTCTTCCGCCAGCTTCTTTTCACCGGGATATTCCAGCACAACCCGCACTCTTAAATAGCGGCCGGATTCACCGTTGGCCAGGTTCACCACCTTGTCCCCGAGATCCAGGGTTTCTATCCGCTCCGGGCGGGAAGGAGCGGCCTGCACGGCCGCGGGGTGATTGAAAAAGCGCAGGGCCCCGTAAGCCAGCCCGCCCCCCAGGACAACCGCCAGGAGCAAAAACCCGAGCAGGCGCATCCCGCCCCCGGTTTTTTGCGGCTTCTCCTTGTTCTGGTTTGGTTTCTTTGTAATTGCAGGCATTTTTTCACCCTACCGTTTGAGAAGTGGGAAGTGAGAAGTTGGCAGTGAGATTAATTTGTTTAAATTAACTGCCCGGCTTACCATGCTTTCCACTTCCAGGTTAGTTATTATAGAGAAATATTAACCTAACAATTTTTTGGTTTATTTTGCGGAGCGGCACCGGTCAACAGCAGCCAATACAGTTTCGGAATTCCCAACAAGTCAGGTTTCGGAAAGACGGGTGCCGCCCGCAAAACAGGATCGATGGTTTTTACCGCTTCAGGTTGATGAGTTCCTCGAGCATCGTGTCGGAAACCGTTATTATGCGCGCACTGGCCTGGTAGCCACGCTGGGTGGTAATCATGCTGGTAAATTCGTCAGTTAAATCCACGTTGGACATTTCCAGGTACCCGGATTCAACTGTTCCGTATCCCGCTCCTCCGGGTTTGCCCTGGTTGGCCGTGCCGCTGCTCACACTCTCCGCAAAAAGATTTTTGTTCACCCTCTGCAATCCGTCCTGGTTATTAAAAGTGTACAGGGAAATCCGAACGACGTCATAACCGTCTGAAAAAGTCAACGGGTCGTCATTGGTATTGGTACCAGTGATAATGCCGTCGTTCTGGATGTTGATGGTCGCTACCGGAATGTTATCCACAGTAATATCTGCGTTGTTAGTGCCGTAAACAGGCGCAGCGGTGCTCCCCGCAGTTAATCCGAGTTCGGTAAGGATAGGGGGATCACCACCAATTATAAATAACGTGTTGCTGGTGGTGTAATCGTTGTAAACTGTGGAAAGCACCAAGTGGCCGACCTGATCCCTGGAAGCGATAACCCCGGTAGTGTTCTTGTATTCGTTAATCCTTTCGATCACCTGATCTGGGGTCATACCAGCGGTTAACTGGATAGTAGTAGGCGTACCTACCGAGCCGTCGGCCAGGGTCCCATTCAGTTGTAAATTTCCGCTGTTTGTAAGGTTCGCTGGAAGAACAACACCCCCGGTAATTTTCGCCTTGTTCCACGATTCTCCTTTCAACCGGTAACCGTCCGAATTGACCACGTAGCCACTCTGATCGATATAAAAGATTCCGTCCCGGGTGTAGTATTCTTTCCCGCTTCCCGGATCCTTCACCTTAAAGAACCCGTCGCCGTTGATGCCCAGGTCCAGGGTGCGGCCGGTGGACATAAGGCCGCCGGGGTTCATGTTGTTGCTGATGCCGGCCAGCCCGACGCCGAGACCCACCTGCGCCGGGTTGGTGGAAGTGCCGGCGCTTTTCAAAAGCTGGTAGAGGGTGTCTTGAAAGTTGGCCCGGCCGCTTTTGAAACCTACGGTATTAACGTTGGAAATGTTATTGCCGATCACGTCCATGCGGATCTGGTGGTTTTTCATGCCGGCGACGCCGGCGAAAAGAGAGCGAATCATCGCTTCTTCCCTCCTGTTTTTCGTAAACTAAGGTTTAAGAAAATGTCAACGCTTCAGGTCGATGGTTTCTTTGAGTACCTCGTCGGAGGTGGTAAATACTTTCGCGTTCGCTTCGTAGCCGCGCTGGGTGACGATCAGGTTGCCCAGTTCATTGGCCAGGTCGACGTTGGCCATTTCCAGGTAGCCGGAAAGGATGACGCCCAGGCCGTTTTCCCCGGGTTTCCCGGATTGTTTCTCTCCTGCCGGATTTTCTTCGTTATCTTCATTAGCAGTATACAGATTGCTCCCCAGCTTAAGCAGCCCGTCCGGGTTGGGGAAGTTGTAGAGCTCGATTGTGTTTTCGTTATCTACACTCCCATCGCTGTAAGTGACAAAGATTTCCCCTGTATTGGCGATATTGATTGAATCAATTACTTCTTCCGAAGATATCTCGAATTGAATGGGCTCTTCCTCTTCGCCCACCAGGCGCATTCCGTTGGAGTTGACGATATACCCGTCTTTGTCCACATAGAAGGAGCCTTCCCGGGTGTAGTAAATTCGATCGTCGCCGGTATCCTCGTCTTTTTTCAAGCCGAAGAAACCGTTTCCGCTGACGGCCAGGTCCAGCTGCCGCCCGGTGGGCTGCAGCGGCCCCTGCGCGAAGTTGGTAATCACGCCGGCCATGGTAACGCCCAGGCCCAGCTGAGCGGGATTGGTCCGGGCGGTACCGGCCCGCATCGTCCGGTACAGGGAATCCTGGAAATTGGCCTGGGCCGCTTTAAACCCGGTTGTGTTGATATTGGCAATGTTATTGCTGAGAACATCCATCCGCGTCCGGTGGTTGAGCATGCCGGACAGGCTGGTGTAAATCGCCTGAATCATTTCGCCAAGCCTCCTTAACTTTTCTGCCAGTTGATCCGCTTTAAAAATCTCAAGCAGCTTGAACGCTGCCGTTCAACTGGCGCCCAAAACTGATCCCGGTATTTACCGCCTCGGTCGTTCGGCGGTTTTGGCGGCCCCCTTTGCAGGACCGGCCGCTTAAGCAAATCCGCTACCTAATGATGATCGCCCCGTCGATATTGGTGAAAAGGCGCCCGGCGGCGGTATCAAGATCTAAGGCGGTAACCACCGTCCGGTTTTTCACGCTGGTTACAAGGGTCAGGTCGCCGTAAATGATCAGCGAATCTTTCACCCCCCTGGCCGCGGCCTGCTCCACCGCCCGGCCGATTTTTTGCAAATCAGCGTCACTCAAGGCGAGCTTGCGCTCCTGCAAGCGTTTTTGGGCGTGAGCCGACAGTTTTAACGCTTCCTTTCCCAGTTCTTTGCGCAGCGTTTCCTGGAAAGAACCGGTTTGCCCGGCCTCCGTTTTGCGTTGCGGGGCTGCCGGCCGGGGTACTGGAACAGGCGCTATTTCCGGTAAGAAACCTTCCATTTTGACGTTCATCAGCCCAGAATCTCCTTTACCGACCCGTAGTCGTAGGAAATGCCGTCAATGACCAGCTGGATGCCTTCCTCGCCGATGACAACCTTGTCCACCGCCCCGCGGACGTCCTGCCCGTCCGGCCCGACCACCGTCACCTGCTTGCCCACCAGGCCGGCACTCAAGGAAAGTTCCTGCGCCTTGAGAAGCATTTCCATGCTCTTGCTCAGGTTAAATAACTGTTCCATGGTCGTCAGCTCCACTACCTGGGAGATGAACTGGTTGCTGTCCTGCGGAGCCAGCGGGTTCTGGTAGCGCATCTGAGCGACCAGAATTTGCAAAAAGGCATCTTTATCCAGCTCCTGTTTCGGCGGTTCGACTTTTTCCGGGCTGGCATAGATATTCCCGACGTTCCCGACGGCGCCTACTTCCATTGGTATCCCACCTTTTTCGCGAATGTTAAATAAACAAGTTGACGCTCCCGTATCCCGGCAGCGGTCCGGTTTCCGGCCCGGCGCCGGGAAGGTCCGCTTCCGGCCCGGGGCCGCCGCTCCGGCGGGGGTAGTTATAACCCGCCTGCCCGTAATTTTCCCGGGTCAGGAATTCGCTTTCCTGTTGGCCGACGGAGACAGACGCGTTCTGCAGGTGCAGGTTCTGGCCGGCCAGAGCTTCCCGCAGCTGGGGCAGGGAATTTTCAATTGCTTCCCTGGCCTGTGTGTTGCTGGCCTGAAAATAAGCGCTGACTTCCCCCGCCCGGTAAACCAGGCGGATGACCAGCTCACCCAGATGTTCCGGCTCCAGCTTGAGCCGCAGGCGAGTTTCGCCCGCAAAACTTTTTCCGGCGGCATGGTGCAGTACCTGCATCACCAGGGCCGGAATTGATGACGGAGCAACGTTCCCCTGGCCGCCGCCCAAATGAACAGCCCCCGCTGCGCCATTCCCGTAGTTAAGGACTAAAGGGACGGAATTTTTCCCGGCGGCTCCGGCACTTAACCCTTTTTCGTTCCGGAAAAGCCCGTCCGGAAGATCCTGCTGGTTAATTGAAGCAATTTGCTCTTTTGCGCCGCCGGAATTTCGAACGGCTGAGGAGAAGCTTTCCTGCCGGACGATTTCCACCGGAAGCCGGACCTGTTGGTCAGCCGCTGGTTGTTCCGGCGCGAGTTTCGTCGCATCGCTGCCTTCCCCGCTTCCTTTAGGTACGGCCGATCCCCGGAAGTTTTCCGGTCCGGCTTGCTCCCGGAGCAAAAGTAAAGCGGCTTGCACCTGGCGAAGGAGCGCTTTGGCGGAGTCCGGAATACCGGCCCCTCCCGCTTCCAGTTCCGCGGCAGCCGGCACATCTTCGAAACCGGCGGCTAAAAGGGAATTTACGGTTTCGATGTTTCCTTCCGGATTCGATAACCCGGTTGCCTCTTGCTGCCGGAAGAAGAAAAGGATTTCTTTGAGCAAGTTAATGAACTGGTTTAACCCTTGCGCCGGCCTGGCTTGAACCCCGGCGGAAGCAAAGGAAACTCCCCAATCGCTGTCTGTTTTCGCCTGCCCGGACGGCAAAGAAGCTGTTTCGGCCGGCCAAAGCAGCGCTAACAGGGATTGCAAAACCTTCCGGGAATCGCCGGCCTCGGGTGTTACCGCTGCACCCGGCGGCAGATCTGCTGGAAAATAACCGGCTTGCTGCAGGACTTCCGCCAGGCGGCCGGGGTCCCCGCCAGCGCCCCAAACCCCGTCGACGGCGCCCCCAAATATTTCCGGAACGCTGTTTTTTTCCGGGCCGCCTCCCGGTAATCCCTCCGGCAGATTGCCGGCATCCGGAGGAGGTAAAAACAGGCCGGGAAAGAGCTCCGGAACCAGGCTGCCGTCCGGCGGGAAGGCACAGTTCCCGTCACCGTTCCAGTCACGGCTAAGCTCCGGGCCTGCCGCCAAAACCGGACCCCCTTGCTCTCCAGCACCGTTCCCTGTCATTGCCAGGAACTGTTTAAAAAGAGCAAGAAATATACTTTCCGGCGGTCCGGCGGGGCAACGACCGGCGGCGTCCTTAACAAATGGTAATTCTGCCGGTAAAAGAGAAAGATTGATTTCGATCTCTTCCTCACCTCCTTTCCTTGAAAATAGAGGCACAGAGGCAACAGGGATAAAGGTACAAAGGAAAATATGCCTGCCTTGGCCCTCATTTTCATTATTAATGGTGGGAACGAATGTTCTTGCGGGCAACTCCCTGGAAAGGATTCCGGACTACCGGCCAAAACCAGGCAAATAACGGCTCCGGAGCGCGGCCCGCTGCGTTCCCTGTTCGTCGAACTCCTTTTGCTCCGCCCGATTTGCTTCCTGGCGGTAAGCCGCGTACTTTTTTTCCCGCAGCTTTTCCAGCACCAGCCTGTCCCGCCTTCTCTCCACGGCAAGCGACCGGCATTGTTCGACCCTCGCCCCAGCCCTGCTCACCTCCTCTTCCTGGCAGCGGCGCGCGGAAGCCAGGCTTTCCCGGTAAAAGCTCAGGCGCAGGTTTTCCGCCAGGTCAAAGCTGCCGGGCGCCGTCTCCCTGTACGTTTCCTCCAGTAAAGCCGTGGTTTTCAGGAGATTTTCCCGGCTGGCGATCAACTCCCGGTGCGCGCTCGCCAGTGCCGTTACAGCCTGTTCTTCTAATGCCTGCCGGTGCTTTAAAGCCGGCTCCAGCCGGAAATTAAATTTCTGCGTAGTCAATCACCCCTTCCTGCCGGTAAGGGCAGCGCTTTATAACCATTCAGGCGGCTGGATTCTTTATACAAATTTCCCTTTCTACCCGGCCAGGTTCTGGAGCCGGGTCAAGGTATCCTCAAACGGGGATACCTCCAGCATATCCTGTTTGAGAAAATCTGTAATTGCGTTGTTGTATTTAATCGCTTCGTCAATCTTCGGGTTGGATCCGGAAACATACGCCCCAATGTTAATCAGGTCCTCCGCCTGGCGGTAGGCGGCCAGCAGGTCGCGCAGCCGTCCCGCCTGCCGGAAGTGCTCCGGGGGCACAATCTCCGGCATCAGCCGGCTGACGCTGTTCAGGATATCGATGGCCGGGTAGTGGTTGCGGCCGGCCAGCTCCCGGGAGAGGACGATGTGCCCGTCGAGGATGCCGCGGACGGCGTCGGCAACCGGCTCGTTCAAGTCGTCCCCTTCCACCAGCACGGTGTAAAAGGCGGTGATCGAACCCCGCGGCCCCATGCCGGACCGCTCCAGCAACCTGGGCAGCAGGGCAAACACCGACGGCGTGTACCCCCTGGTGGAAGGCGGCTCGCCGATGGCCAGGCCCACTTCGCGCTGCGCCATGGCAAAGCGGGTGACCGAATCCATCAGAAACAGTACGTCTTTCCCCTGGTCCCGGAAAAATTCCGCAATGGCGCTGGCCGCGAAAGCGGCCTTCAACCTCACCAGCGCCGGCTGGTCGGAGGTGGCGGCCACCACCACCGAGCGGGCGAGACCCTCCTCACCCAGGTCGCCCTCGATAAAATCGCGCACCTCCCGGCCCCGCTCGCCTACCAGGGCAATGATGTTCACGTCCGCTTCCCCGAAGCGGGCAATCATCCCTAAAAGGGTGCTTTTACCCACGCCGCTCCCGGAAAAGATACCGATGCGCTGGCCCCGGCCGCAGGTGAGAAAAGCGTCGATGGCCCGCACCCCCGTAGCCAGCACTTCTTTGATCCGGCGCCTTTTAAGCGGGTTCGGAGGCCTGTTGTCCACGGGAAAATCAACGCCGTTTTTGAGCCCTTCCCGCCCGTCCAGAGGTTGCCCCAAACCGTCTAAAACCCTGCCCAGCAAAGCATTGCCAACCCGGATGGTGAGGCTTTTGCCGCGCGGCACGACGCGGCAGCCGGGGTAAACTCCCTTTAATTCCCCCAGGGGCATCAGGAGCGTAGAGCGCTCGTGAAAACCGACCACCTCCGTCACCACGTTCCCTTCGCCGGGGACGAGGATGTCGCAGACCTCCCCCAGACGGGCGGCAATCCCTTTTACCTCTACGGTCAGGCCGACCACCCTCACCACCCGACCGATGGGGCGCAGGATTTTTATCTCTTTCACTTTCTGCCGCCAGTTCTCCAGATTTACTTCGGGCAAACCCATTTTTTTCGCCCCAATTCCAAACTTACCTCTGTCCCTCTTTATGCCCCTTAATCTTTACGACCTTTTCCCTATATGCCCCCGTGCCCCTATACCCTCTGTGCCTCTTTGCCTTTGTTCCTCTTTGCCTATGTGCCTTTGTCCTCTGTACCTCTGTGCCTTCCTCCTACGCCTGCAACGCCTCCTGAATCGCCCGCCACCGCTCCTTTAAAGTAGCCTCGATGGTCCGGTCCTCCGTTTCCACCCGGCAGCCTCCCCGTTCCACCCCGGCATCGCCAATAATGTGCAGGGCGGCCTGGGGGGAAAGCACCGGCAGCAATTCCTCCCGGTTTTGCTCAACAAGGTCGACTTCCGCGGGGTTTACGTAAAGGACCACGTGCTCCCTGTTCCGGGCCAGTTCCAGCGCTTCCCGGACGATCGCCAGGACTACCGCCGGGTCTAAGGTAAGCTGGGCGGCCAAAATTTTTTCGGCGATTTCCCGGGCCAGGGAAACAATTTCATTTTCCATGTTGTCGACGGTTTTTTGCCAGATTTCCCTGGCCTGCCGCAAAATTTCCCCGGCTTCCCGGCGGATGGCCTCTCCCTCCGCCTCCGCCCGGGCCAGCCCTTCCCGGCGCCCCTTTTCGTACCCCTGGCGGAACCCGTCGGCTTCGGCCTGCCCGGCCAGTTCCTCGCTCACGCGCAAGGCCTGTTCGTGTGCTTCGTGCAGCAGTTTTTCCGCCTCGGCGCGCGCCCGGGCAATGATTTCCTCTGCTCTTGACCGGGCCAGAGCCAGCGCTTTCTCCGCTTCCGCCGCCCCTTCCTCCGTTTTCCCGGCGCCGTTGCCGCCCGCACCTTTTCCCGGCCGCAGGGCAAAATCCCGCCGGAGATTCAGCGGCAAAACATTATCCCCGCCAATCTCCGCCCCGCGGATAATTTTAAATAAGAATGGCATCTTCCCCACCCCGGGCAATAATAATTTCCCCGGTCTCGTCCAGCCGGCGGATAATCTGCACGATCTTCTGCTGGGCTTCTTCCACTTCTCTTAAGCGGATGGGGCCCATGTACTGAATTTCGTCACGCAGCATATCGGCGGCCCGCCTGGACATATTCTTGTAAATCCGTTCGTTGACTTCTTCGTTGGCTCCCCGCATGGCGCGGGCCAGGTCCTTGGTGTCCACTTCCCGCAAAACGCGTTGAATGGCTGTATCGTGAAGTTTCACAATGTCCTCGAAGACGAACATTTGCTTTCTAATTTCGTCGGCCAGGTCGGGGTCGGACACCTCCAACTCCTCCAGAATCGTTTTCTCCGTGCTCCGGTCGACCCGGTTCAGGATGTTGACCAGCGTCTTCAATCCGCCGACGGCCTGATCCTGCTGGGCCACCATAGACAGCTTCCGCTCCAGAACCCTTTCCACTTCCCGCACCACTTCCGGGGAAATGCGCTCCATCACGGCCACCCTTCGGGCCACGTCGCTCTGCTTTTCGTTGGGCAGCGACGATAAGATCAGCGCCGCCTGCTCCGGAATCAAATAAGTCAAAATTAAAGCGATGGTTTGCGGATGCTCGTCCCGGATAAAGCTGAGCAGCTGCCTGGCGTCGGTGCGCCGGAGCGAACTGAAGGGGATGTTCTGGATGGTGACCGCTACTTTATTCAGGATCTCCTCCGCTTTCTGGGGGCCCAGGGCCTTTTCCAGCACTTCCTTGGCGTATTTATACCCGCCGTGCAACAAATACTCCCGGGCCTGGGTCAATTCTAAAAATTCTTCAATCACTGTCGCCTGAATTTCCTTCGGAATGTTTTCCATCAAGGAAATTTGCTGGCTGACCTGCTCAATTTCGTCGTCGGGAAGGTGCTTCAACACTTTCGCCGACAGATCGGCCCCCAAAGCAATCATGACAATCGCGGCTTTTTGAAAACCGGTCAGCTTGGCCATCGACCGACTACTCCTTCAGCCAGAGTTTGAGCACTTCGGCCACCTCCGAAGGCTTCTCCCGGGCCATTTGCCTTAAATGTTTCAACACCTCCGGCGGCTGCGGCGCTTTGATGGCCGGCGCTTCCACCGCCGGCGGAGCGGGAATTTCCGCCCTTGCCAACTCTTCCAGGGCAGGCTCTTTTCTGCGCCGGCGCCGGACCAGCAGCAGCACCAGGAGCAACAGCAACCCCAGGAGGAGGACCCCGGCGCCCGCCAGCACCGGCCACTGCTTCAATAAGTCCGAAAGGGGCGGCTTCTGGACTTCTTCCATGGCCTGCCTGGTTTCTTCCAGCAGGCTCGTATCGAAACGCATGCTGGAAACGTTTACCTGATCCCGGCCTTCCTGAGCGCCTACGGCCGCGCTCACCATTCCGTTAATCTGCTGAAGCTGCACGGCGTCGTAGTTGCCGTCCAAGACCACTGCCACCGACAAACGCCTTAAAACTCCCGGTGATCCTTCCAGCGTTTCCTGCCGGCTGCCGAGCTGGTAATTGGTCGTCGTCTGCTCCTCGGAATACTGCCCGCCGCCCCCGCCGGCCAGCCCGGGAACCGTACTACCCGGCAGGCCGGTGTCCGTGCCCGGGACCCCGGCCGCCCCGCCGGTGCCCGTGCCCTGTTTGTTTATGGTTTGCTGGCTTAAAATTTGACCGGGCAGAGCGGTGGTGGTGGTCGACTTGCGCTTGTCGAAGTCCAGGTCGGCCGTAACCATGGCCACCGCCTTATTGGGTCCCAAAACCTGGGTCAGCATGCGGGTTACCCGCAACTCCAGATCTTTTTCAAAAGCCCTCTTGATCTCGTACTGGTCCATCGTCAGGCGGTTCAGCCTGGCCCGCTCGTCTTTTAGGGCCAGCTGGTCGGTGAGCACGTTCCCCTGCATATCGATAATGTGCACGTTTTCCGGCTGCAAACCCTGCACGCTGCCCACGGTGAGATCAACAATCCCCTGTACCTGTTCCGGTTTCAGCGCGGCCAGCGGCTTTAACTTCAGGGCGATGGAAGCGGAGGGGGTCACCTGCTGATCTAAAAATAAGCTTTCTTTCGGCATCACCAGGTGCACCCTCGCCTGCTCCACACCTTCCACCTGAACGATCGTCCGGCGCAGTTCCTCCTGCAAGGCCCGCTGGTAGTCAACCTGCTGCTCAAAATCGGTGACCCCGAACTTTTGCTGGTCAAACAGCTCAAATCCGGGCCCCGCCTCGGATAAAACTCCTTTGCTGGCCAGCTTGATGCGCAGGTCGTAAACCTGTTCCCGGGGCACTTCGATGGTTTTGCCCTGTTCGCTCAACCGGTAGGGGACCTTCATGGCCTGGAGTTCTTCGGCGATCTTCCCGGCCTGCCTGGGCTCCAGCCCGGTAAACAACGGGGCAAAATCCGGCTTCAAAAGAACGAACAACAAACAGGCAACGGTCAGCAACAGCCCTCCCGCAACACAAGCAGCCAAAATTTTTTGCAGCCGGGGCATAGCCCCCCAACGTTCCTGCAGTCCCCCAAAAAGTGCACTCTGATTCATCTACATAAAATGCTCCCTTATAAATACAGGAATCAGGGGTTAGGGATTAGGGATTAGGGTTAAATACTCTTGTTGTAGACAGGTACTTTCATCCTTTACGAAAAGAGATTCCCATGGACAACTCTTCAAAAACAGGAATGCAAAACACACCCCGAGGCTCCCTAAACTGTTTAAAGCCTGGTCCGGGTTAAATTTGCATGCGGGCTATTTCCTGATAAGACTCCACGACCCGGTTCCTGACCTCCACCGCCAGCGACGTCAACAATCTCGCTTCTTCCATGGCAATCACTACCTGGTGAAGATCCTGTACTTCCCCGGTAAGAAACTTAATCTGTAACTGATCTGCCCTTACCTGCGCCGTATTTACTTCTTCTAAAGCCTTGTTGAGCATTTCTCCAAAAGAAGGTGACTGCGCTTCCTTTGGCTCCGCACCGCCCGCCGCCGGACCAGCGGGTAGGGGCAAAGAAGCAACCGGCAACAACTGCACGCTTTTTCCCTCCTTTTTTAACCGCGCCCGATCTCGAGCGCCCGCAGGGCCATTTCCTTGGCCGCGTTCAGGGCCGTCACGTTCGCCTCGTACGCTCTGGTGGCCACGATGACGTTAATCATTTCGTTGGTCAGGTTAATGTTGGGATAGGCCACGTAACCCGTAACCGGGTCGGCCAGCGGGTGATCGGGTTCGTAGGCCATCCGGGGGGCGCCGGGGTCTTCGATGACGGCCAGAACCCTGACCCCCTGCGCCGGCAGGTCCCTTTGCCCGGAACTTTGCCCGGAAAAAAGCACCTGTTGTAATTTTTCGGCAAAAACGGGCACTTTGCGCCGGTAAGGGGGAACGGCGGGGTCGCCCGGACGCCCGGCGGTATGAACGTTGGCCAGATTGTTCGAAAGAAGATCAAGCCATAACCGATTTGCCGTTAAGGCTGACGCACTTATGCCGAATGATTCAAATAGAGGCACTGGCGGTTACCTCCCCTTAATTACGTACCCCAGGAGGGCCAGCCGGTCGCCGATGGCCCGGGTGGCTGCCTGGTAGGCCAGCGTGTTGGCGACCAGGTTAACCATTTCCTGCTCCACGTCGACGTTGTTTTGGTTGTAGCCCATGGTGGTCTCCTCCTCCTTGACCACTATGGGCGCCACCTGGGTTAAAGGTACGGCCGAAGGAAGGTGGCGGGGGTGCGTGGTAAGCAAAGGCAGCGCTCGGGAATCCAGCGCTTTTTTTAATTCGTCCAGAAAACGCACCGACGACTTTTTAAACCCGGGAGTATTAACGTTGGCCAGGTTATTGGCGATTACCCGCTGCGTGAGCGCCGCGGCGGCAAGCTGCTTCTCCAAAACCTGCAACACAGGACTTCCCAAAAGATTCATCGTCGCTCGCAACTCCCTTTTTCTTTAAATTCCATTTGTAAAATTCCCTTTCTACCCCCTGATTTTCCAGAGGCAAAACGTATATAAGTAATGAAAGGTACCCTCTGAATAATTTAAGGTTGCTTTTAACGGGTTGGAATAATACCAACCCCTTCTTTTTAATTAAATACCTCCTTCCCGAAAGGAAAAGGAGGTTAACCCCGTTGCCGCAGCCCGGCTGCCTTAGCCCTGCCCCTGCCAGAAACCCGGCCGGTGTCGCGGGTGATCCCGTACCTCCCTTCTTCTGGCCGGCGCCGTGCTTTAGGCCCGTAGCTTTGTGCCCTTCCCTTTCGAGAAGTTTACCCCTGGACAACTATGTTATAAATGGAAACCTATCCATTTTCTTCTTCTGGCCTGTCTTATAAAATTGAATACGACACAACCCGAGATAATCCTGCATAATTTGGGAAAATTTTTATTAAAATTCGATTAAATATTTTAAAATCGACGGTAGTTTCCTTCCTTTCTTGCCATGTCTTTCCTTTCGACATTTCGACAAATGATTCAAAATTCCTCTTTCGATAGAAAATTTTTGAGAAAAAAATTAAATTTTTTTTCAGCTACCCCGGACAGGCACACCTTCCTCCCTTCCCCCATATATATTGGTGGCCCTAACAGTATATGATTTTTTACTCTAAAATTGTATTTTCTTCCTTATGTTATATTTTATCGACTTTTTTCGCAACTGACCATCGTCTTATTTTTTCTGGGACCTTAGTCCCCTTTTTTCTACCCGGCCTTTACCACGCTCTCCAAGAACCCTCCGCTTTCCACCGGCTCCGGCATCCTCCCTTTATTTTAATAAGTAATTTTTTACCGTTTCCCCGGACAGGCACACCTTCCTCCCTTCCCCCATATGATGAATTGCAACGGTCTTTTTACGGGAGGTGGCATGGCATAGTGCTGCCCGGCTTTTGGGCTTTGGCGGTAGTTTCCCTGGTCAACGGTCTGCTGCTGCTGGTTTCTTACATTGCCAGCAATACTTTTCCGCAGCCCCTTTCCGAGGAAGAAGAAGCCAAATATTTAGACTTGCTGGCGAGAGGAGATGAAAAAGCACGAAATATTTTGACGGAACGCAATTTACGGCTGGTCGCGCACATTGTCAAGAAATTTGACGGCACCGGGGAAGATCCGGACGACCTCATCTCCATCGGCACGATTGGATTGATTAAAGCCATTAACACTTACAACCCGGACAAAGGCACCCGCCTGGCCACTTACGCGGCGCGGTGCATCGAGAACGAAATATTGATGCATCTGCGGTTTATGAAAAAGGTGCGCTCGGAAATATCCCTGTACGATCCCATCGGTACCGATAAAGAAGGAAACGAAATATCTTTAATCGACGTCCTGGGCACCCACCCGGAAGTGGTTCCGGAAACGGTGGAAAATCTTTTTGAACAAAAGCGCATCCTGGATAAACTGGCCCAGCTCACGCAGCGAGAAAAAAAGGTGCTCGAACTCCGCTTCGGCTTAGGGGACGGAGGACGCCGCACCCAGCGGGAAATTGCCCGCAAGCTGGGAATTTCCCGTTCTTACGTGTCCCGGATTGAAAAAAGGGCTTTGAGCAAACTGACGCGGGAATTCAAGCTGGAAGGTTGCCACTGACGGCAACCTTTCTTTTTCGAAAACGCGCCCAAAAGGGCGCGGCCAGGTGGAAACTCCGTTCTTTTAAACCCGGACCAGTTTGTTTTTAATTGCGTAAAGGACCGCCTGGGTCCGGTCGGTAACGTTCAGTTTTTGAAAAATGCTGGTCAGGTGATTTTTCACCGTCTTTTCGCTGATCAAAAGTTTTTGGGCAATGCTTTTATTGCTTTCTCCTTCGGCGAGCAACTGGAGAATTTCCAGTTCCCGCCTGGTCAAAATACTGCCCTGACCACCCGCCAGGCGATTGAATTCCTGGAAAACTCTCGCCGTCAACCGGGGCGAAAGGTAGGACTCCCCCCGGGTTACGCCGAAAATGGTTTCCAGTAATTTGTCCGGGCTGACGTCTTTTAAAAGGTAGGCCGATACTCCCGCGCGGATGAGTTCAAATAAATATTCTTCCTGGTCATGGATGGTCAAGGCAATGATTTTGGTGCCGGGCATTTCCTCCCTGATCAACTTGCAGGCGGTAATTCCATTCATGCCCGGCATATTGACATCCATGAGCACAACGTCCGCCCCGGTTTGACGGGCCAGTTCCACGGCCTGTTCTCCGTTTTCGGCTTCCCCGGCAATCGTTATGTTCGGGGCCAGGGAAAGAATTCTGCGCAGACCTTCTCTGATGAGAGAGTGATCATCCGCAATAATAACCTTGATCATGACAAACGAAACCAAACCCCTTTTTAAAGCTATTCCTGTAACGGAATCGAGATCACCACTGTGGTCCCCTTGCCCGGGGCCGTATGAATCTGGACGAAACCTTTTAAAAGCTGCGCCCTTTCGCGGATATTGATCAATCCGTAACCTTCCGGACGATTGTTGCTGCTTACCGCCGGAAGGTGAAATCCTTTGCCGTCGTCTTTCACACTGAGATTTACCCTTTCCGGGGCAATCTCCATCTTCACCTGCACACTCCGGGCGGCCGCGTGTTTACGTACATTGTTCAGACATTCCTGGACGATCCGGAAAAGCGTTGCCTCGGTGGAAACAGGCAGCCGCCGGTCCTCCCCGAAGAAAGCAAACCCGGCAGCAATCCCGAACTGCTCCTGAAAATCCGCCAGGTAACGCTTTAACGCCGCCGCCAGCCCAAGGTCATCCAACGCCATCGGCCGCAAATCGAAAATAATCTTCCGGATGTCCTGCAAACTCTGCCGGACAAGCTCCCTAAGAGCATCCAGCTCTTCTTTTAACCGGGCGGGATCTACTTCCAGGAGTTTGAGGCAAATTTCCGCCCGGATGACGAGATTCGCCAGCATTTGCGCGGGCCCGTCGTGAATCTCCCGGGCAATGCGCTTGCGCTCCTCTTCCTGGGCCCTGATGATATTTACCCCCAGGTCGTGCAGTTGATGTAGTTCGCCTATTTTTAAGGATACCTGCTGCAGGTTTCCGCTCAGGTAATTAATTGCCGCGCTTAAGTGAGCAAGGGTGTTTTCTATCCTGGTCAGGTTTTCTTTTGCCTGTTTCAAATTAAGTTCCAGCTGATCGCGGCGGAAGCGCAGCATTTTTTCGTGGTTCCGCAGATCGCGCAATTGAAGTTGCAGATTTTGCGCTTTTTCGTAAGCGTCTTTAATGTCTTCTTCCCGGTAGTGCTGAAAGTTTTTACTAACTTTGATCAGGTGGCTACGTGCCTTTTTTTCCTTAATTTCCAGGTCGTCAACCCGGTCGATAAATTTTCGAAGTTCTTCTGCAACTTGATTCAGTTCTTGTTCAATCCGCCGGCATTCATCGCGGGTGGTTTCGGCGATGTCAAAAATCTGGTTCTTGCCGTTTTCCATAGCGGCGAGGGTATCTTTAATCACTTTGTCCAAGGCTGAAAGATCAATCAATTTTTTCCACCCCAACGGTGATTTAACTCCCTTAAGATTAAATGTTCTTCTATAAACATCCATTTCCTGCCGGCCGCATGGAATTAATCAGCAACTTAATGAAAAAGGCGGGTTTGAACCCGCCTTTTCAGCAATAAACTTACTTTCCGGCCGCCGGCGCCGGGGCCGGAGGAGCGCTCGCAAAAGTTAATAAGTTAAGTGCCTGGCACCACTAGTTGTTCGCGGCAAATGGCGGGGGTTCCCGACCCCCGGAATTTAAATGCCTCAGCCGCCGCGCCAGGCGCCGGAACCGGAACCGGCACCGGCACTGCCGGTGGAGCAGCCGCCGCCTTTGGTGCGCACCGCACAGGCGCTGATCAGCTGGCGGACGTCCTTGCTGCGGCACTGCGGACAGACTACCCGGTCCCGCTCCTGATAAGACGTCAGCACACTGAAGGTGTGTCCGCACTTTTCGCATTTAAAATCATAAATCGGCAACCTGATCTACCCCCCTTAAGCTGTCGTCCCCAACGTAATTGCCCCGTTCGGGCAGGTAAAGATACATTCTTCGCAATCCCGGCATTTGTCCGGGTCCACCGTGGCCAGGTGCGCCTGAATGGTAATGGCCCGGTAAGCGCACGCCTGCGCGCAGACGCCGCACCCCTGGCAGAGGTCCTTGACGACAAAGGCAGCCAAAACGATCACCTTTTTATTATTGTTGATGACGGCAATATTTTCAGCTTACACCGGAACGTTTGTACAGCTGAATAAAATTCAAGATAAATTGCAGCTCTTTTTCCTTTAAGTCGCAGATCAAACTTAAAACGGCCTGCACGTTCGGGTGCAAAAGCAACTCGCGCAACCCGGGACCGGCCATGCTTAAAATCTGTTCGGCGGAACCGGATTCCAGCAGAAAGTAGCACGGCGACACACCCATCGCCCCAGCGACTTTTTCCAGGGTTTTCAAGGAGGGCTGCACCTTCCCCTGCTCGATCTGCCCGATCAAACCGGGGGTTACGCCCGCCTGCCGGGCCAGCTGGCTCTGGGTCAAGCCGCGCTCCTCCCGCAATTTTTTGAGGCGCTCCCCAACGCAGGCTTCCCGGCCGAGCAAAGAACCGGCGGGCACGCCCAAACCGCCGGCCACCCGCCGGAGGGTGGCCAGGGAAGGATAAACGGTGCCGCGTTCGATTTCGCTTAAGTAGGAAACAGACAGTTTCGCTTTTTGCGCCAGTTCCTGCAGGGACATTTTTTTCCCGGTGCGGAGCAGGCGGATCTTTTCCCCCGGCAAAAGACCTGCCCCGGCCGGAGTTTCCTCCACGAGCTGCGCTTTGTCCACATTGAAAACCCTGGCGATTTTTTCAAGGGTTTTCAGCGACGGTTTTTTGGCGCCGCGTTCGATTTCGCTTAAGTAGGAAAGGGAAAGATTGGCGCGCCGGGACAGCTCCTGCAGGGTATAGCCGCGCTGTTCCCGGAAGGCGCGAATCTTTTCTCCTGTTTTAAGCATAAATTCCCTGGATCCGCAAGCGCCGCCACGGGCCCAGACCGCCCATGGAAATGGCCACCCCGTCCGGGGAAATCACGGCGCTTTTCGGAAGGTAAACTTTCAACCCGTTGGCTTCGACTTCTTCGTAATATTCTTGTTCGGACGGCCGGCCTGCATACACGGCAGGCTCGTAAGAAACGCCCCTTCAGCCGCCGCAGGCTTCCATCCGCACCGTGATGGTATCCGTTTGCTTGAGAATATAGTCGCGGGCTTCGTCGCTGACCTGGACCTTTGTCATCTTCTCACTCCTTCAGTTTCTGAACAGGCTTACTTCCCGCCGGTAATTTTATTCTATTATACTATACTTCCTTATCGCTGTAAATATCCTTCAGCGAAATTTTTACCGGCCTCTGATCTAAAATTTTTTCCGGGCTACTTATTTTTCCATCTTTCTTTCCATCTTTCCCTCGCCCTCCAGAGCAAACTCATTCTGGAACAATTGCTCCAGAATGAGTTTAAAAAGCGGGGCGGCTGTCTGGCTGCCTCCGGCGCCGTTTTTAACTAAAATTGCCGCCACGTACCGGGGGTTGTCCAGGGGGGCGTAGCCGCAAAACCAGGCGTTCACGGAACCGTTCCCCACCTGGGCGGACCCGGTTTTGCCGGCACTGCCGCCGCCCGGCAAGAAAGCCTGGCGGCCGATCCCTTCCGTCGTCACCCGGGCCAGCATCTTTTGCAGCTGCCGCGCCACTTCCGGGGAAATCGCCCGGCGGGCGGGTCCGGGGGCAATTTCGCGCACCACCTTTCCGTCGCCGGTGCGCACTTCTTTCACCAGGCGCGGCGGAAGGTACCGGCCGTCATTCACGATAGTGTTCAGCATGGCGGCAATTTGCACCGGCGTGGCCAGGACGGGTCCCTGGCCCAAACTGCTGTTGATCAGGTTATTGGGGGCGGCAATCAGGTCCAGGCTTTGCCGGAAATTAAATGGAACGGGATAGCCGGCGATCTGCTGGTTGTCCAGGCCGAAAAGGCGGGCGTAGGCAATCAATTTTTCGGCGCCCAGCTCCAGGGCCACCCGGGCAAAGACGGGGTTGCAGGACTGGGCGAAAGCCTGCTCGAAAGTGATTACGCCGTGCCCGGAAGCGGACCAGCAGCGCACGGGGCGGTCCTCTTCCCCCCGGCAGAAAAAAGTGGTTTCCGGCGTGACCACCCCTTCCGCCAGCGCCGCCGCCGCAACCACCACTTTAAAAAGCGAACCGGGGGCAAATAAACCCGTCCCCTGGTCCAGCAGCGCTTCCGGCTTGCCGTCCAGGTACCGCCCGATTTCCCGGGGATCGGGGTGGTACTTCGGGCGACTGGCCAGGGCTAAAATATCCCCGCTGCGCGCGTCCAGCACCACGACGGCACCATTTTGCACGTGCGCGTCCATGACCCTTTCCACAATCTGCTGGACGTCCGCGTCCAGAGTGGTTACCACGTCCTGCCTACGGGGATCGGGGCTTTTCAGGTTTACCTCTATGCCCAGACCTTTCAGCCACTGCCCCCGGGCGTCCGTATAAAGCCGGGCGTAGCTTTGCGGCCGGGCGGCTTTGAGTTCCTGCTCGTAATAACGCTCCAGGCCTGTTTTGCCGACCCAGCCCCCGCTCCCCGCCGAAGCTGCTTCCTCCGCTGTGCCGGCCCGGCCCAAATACCCCACGACCTGGGCGGCCAGCGGCTCTGGCCCGTAGCGGAAATGAACGGGGACAACCAGCACGCCGGGCCAGTTTCGTTCGCGGATGAGTTCCGCCTGCCGGGCCGAAATTTGGTAGGGCAGAACCTGCGGCTTTTCCAGCTCTTTGCGGAGATCTTCCCGAGCGCAGTGCAAAATTTCCGCCAGACCCCGGGCAACCCGCTCCGGCTCGGTAATGGCCTGGGGAAACACCGCCACGCGGTTCGCCAGATAGCCCTGCGTCAGCGGGCGCAGGCGGCGGTCTAAAATCCGGCCGCGGGAAAAATCCTCCAGAGGGACGGTGACGGCCTCCCGCTGGAGCGCGCCGAGCGCGTACTTCTCCCCTTCAACCAGTTGAATAAAGCCCAGGTGGACCAGCAAGCCGAGCAAAAACAGGCAAAAAACGTAAAAAATTTGCACCAGCCGCTTTTTCGTCAAAAACTCCATAAGATCAGAATTGCCGGAAAAGGCCGGTCTTTATACGTTGAGAAGGCTTATTGGTACCTGCGCTTGTTCGCGTTATGCTCGGCCAGGGTCCGGGCAAAAGCGTGCGTGCCGTCCGGCTTGGCCACGTAATACAGGTAATCGGTGTTCTCCGCAGCGACCGCGGCCAGCAGGGACGACCTGCCCGGGGAAGCGATGGGAGTAGGCGGCAGACCATTTATTTTATAGGTGTTATACGGCGAATCAACCTCTAAATCCTGGTAAGACAACCGGGGGCGGTAATTTCCGCCCAGGGCGTACTGAACCGTGGCATCGATCTGCAGAGGCATTCCCGCCCGCAGCCGGTTGAAAATGACCCCGGCAATTACCGGGCGTTCCTCATCCACTTTGGCCTCCTTTTCCACCAGGGAAGCGATGATCACCGCCTCGTGCAGCGTGAGTCCCGCCCGCCCGGCGCGCTCCCCGTAATTTAAAGCCTCCATTTCCTGCTGGAAGCGCTTCAGCATCAGATCGATTATTTCGTGCTCATTCATCTTCTTGCTGAGGTGATAAGTATCCGGAAAAAGGTACCCTTCCAGACGTTGGGGCCCGGCGGGCAAATCCGCCAGAAAAGAGTAAGCGAAGCTTCCCCCCTCCGCCTCCGCCAAAAACGTTTTCTGGTCAACCATCCCTTTTTCCGCCAGGAGCCGGGCGATCTGTTCGAGGGTAAACCCTTCCGGAACGGTTACCTTCACAATTTCCGGCTGCCCTTTCACTAACTGGTTAACAATTTCCGGCAGCGAAACCGGGGCCAGGAAACTATACTCGCCGGCTTTCAGCCGGGCGTCTATCCCCCGGTAGCGGGTATAAAGGCGGAAAATGAGCGGGCTTTTAATCAAATTATGCTCCTGCAAAATCTTGCTCACTTCCCGGCTGGAAGCATTTTCAGGGATAACCAGAGTAATTATTCCTTTTTGATCGGGAGGTTTAAACAGGGAGTAAAACTGGTGAAAGCAGAATAGTAAAAGCAAGATCGCCAGCGCGAAAAGCAGGGATTTCTTTTTCACTGACCTCACCTGTTAAATTTAACCCCAAAAAACAAAGAGCTCAAAGTACACAAGGATGATTCACCGGCAGCAGGCTGGCCGGTCTTCAAGCCGGGCTAAAGAACTACCCTGACATTCCATATCTGTAAGGTAGATAGAAGAAAAAATTCCGAGGGATGGACGTTAAGACACCTTTCGCCCGGCAAAAAATTGAGAATAAATTAAGAGGGCTGTTGAGTAGTCTTTTTGTCGTTTGTTTCTTTTTCCGCCGGGTTTTTTCCTCCGGCGGCTGCTTTGGGTTCCGGTTCTTTATCCCCTGCGGGCGGGATGATCAGCGTTTCAGCCGGAGGCTGTTTTTCGTCCGGAGGCTGTTTTTCGCCTGAGGGTTGTTTTTCGCCCGGAGGTTGTTTTTCTTCCGGAGGTTGTTTTTGATCGTCTGCTCCGGGGGGTAAAAAGACCGGCACTTCTTTTTCTTCCCTGGCGCCCTGGACAATAATTTTATCTACCGGCTGGTAAACGCTTTGCGGCAGCATTTCCACCCGGGCCTTCCCGTTTTCCCAAATAACCCGCTCGGCAACAACCTGGTAACCCTTCGCGCCCTCTTGTTTAACCACCTGCTCCCCTTTTTCGAGGAGGGGATCTTTTTGATAGACGACCTCCGGCTCCATTTCCTTAATAATCTTTGTCCGGATGGTGACGGGTACTTTATAGTCGGTATTTCCGTACACTTTAAAAGTCAGCTGCCCCCCCTTGACCGCCGACCGGACGTAGATATAACTTTCTGTATTGTTCCGGAATTTCAAATCGATGGCGCCGTAAACTACAGTGGCGTCCCTGCCGATGGGAACGTAGGAAACCGGCAGGGAATGGTTGGTCCGGTCGAGGATTTCCAGGTTGGCGAGCAAAATGGCGTTATAGAGGGTGCTGCTGACCTGGCAGACGCCCCCGCCGATCCCTTCGACAAATTCATTGTTGACAATCACTTTGGCGTTCTTATAACCGGCGTCCGAACTCCGCGGCCCCACCACTTCGTTGAAAGAAACCTCCTGCCCCGGCGGCACCAGCAATCCATCCAGAGCGGCGGCGGCGACGCGGATGTTATAAGTTCTTCCTCCGTTCGTGGGGTCGAAAGCCGTCGTATACGAGGAAAGCAAGCCCTTTAAGCCCATGGCGGCAACAGCTTCGGTGGTCCGGCGGGGTTTGACCGGCGCCAGTTTTAAATGGATTTGCGGCCTGGTTCCGCCCTTCCCCAGCTGATCCAGCAGTTCCCGGCAGGCATCCTCCGCATCCACCTGCAACCCGTCTTTGCCGGGAACGACCTCAATGCGATCGTCACCGGTAATCCGGAAAGACGCGTCTTCCGCGGGATAGCCCAGCCCGGCCGTCAAATCCGTTATTTTCTGGGTAAATTTCTTTTTATTTAAATTGATCACCAGGGGCAGTTCATAACCCTGTTGTTTAATCCGGCTCCTTTGCTGCCACTGCTGGAAAAACGAACCTTCCCTGCCTAACCGGAGCGCAGCGTCCATCATCGCTTCGGCATCCAGATGAAAATCCACTTCGCTTAGCGGCAACTCCCAGGTTTTCTCCTGGCACCTGAAAATTACCGGCCCGGCCAGGATCTTCCTTTCTAATTCTTTGATCGCCGCTATTCCGTCGTCCCTGCTTAAACCTCGCAACTCTATTTCCCGGATCTTGACGCCTTCAATCACTGTGTCGCGCCCGGACCACCAGAAGGTCGCGCCCAAAACGGCGGTACCCCCGAGCAATATTCCGGCAATCAAGAGGGCAATCCAGTACCGCGGCTTCATTGTCTTTCCCCTTAATAAAAAAGCCGGTGTTTTAAGGTCCTTCCGTCACCAGCTTTTCCATCTTTTCAAGGTTTTACTTTTCCTCGATAATCATTTCCTCCCACGCGTCGGCCACCCGTTCCCATTCCTCATCGTCTTCAATATCGGTTAGAATTTCGTTGCCTTCTTCATCTTTAGCGTACTTCAAGATAATGGCCTCGCCCTCGTCTTCCTCTTCTCCTTCTTCGTCGAGGGGAAGCAGGATGGCGTAACGGGAACCTTCCAGTTCGACTATGTCGAGAATGGCAAAGTCCTGTTCTTCTCCGTCTTCATCAATCAAGGTCAAAACTTCCGGGGACTCGTCAATGCCTTCCTCGTGGTTGTGTCTGGACATGTGCAAATCACCTCTCTTCTCCAAAGGATGTGCCTATTCTATCTTACCCGCCCCGCCTTTGTCAATGTCATTTTTGCCGGTTGTTACCGCTCAGGGTATTTCTTCTGGCATCCAGGAAATTTTGCAGGATCAGGGCGGCGGCTACTTTGTCGATTACTTTTTTGCGCCGGGCCCGGGTCAGGTCGGCGCTTAACAACGCTTTCTCCGCAGCCACCGTCGTTAACCTTTCGTCCCAGGTCTGCACCTGCAAACCGGTTGCTCTTTCCAGTTTCTTCGCAAAAGCCAGGACCTTTTTTCCCTGCTCGCCCAGCGTTCCGCTCATGTTCCAGGGCAGTCCGATCACGATTAACCGGACGGCATACTGATCGGCGATTGCTTTAATTTTTTCCAGGTCCTGATCCTCACCTGCGCGGTCAATCACCCCGATCCCCTGGGCGATCAGGCCCGAGGGATCACTTACCGCCACGCCAATAGTTTTATCCCCTAAATCCAGTCCTAATACACGCATACCCCGCTCCGGAAAGATCAGCCTCAAATAATCTTTATGCAAAACTCCGGGCAAACGCTCCCGCAGTACCCGCATAACCGGCATTTCCCGGGGTCCACCCGGGCTTTGCCGTCAACCAGGGCAAGCGCTCCGGCGGTGCAGCGTTCCACGCAGCGTCCGCACCCCGCGCACCAGTCTTCGATCAGCAGGGTTCTTTTCTTCCTGCCGACCTCCCGGCAAATTTCCTCCGGAACCTGCCGGCGGCAAAAAAAGTTTACGTTATAATCCACTTCCGCCAAAGTGGCCATGCCGACGGCAATTGCCGCCAACTCCGCAATCCCCAGCGCAAAATTTAAGGCCTCCGGGACTCTTTCCAAAAGGTTTCCGCCGCCCAAAGCCTTCATCCCGTAAAGACCCTTGCCCAAAGCAGCCGCTTCCCGGATCGCCGCCAGCATCTCGGTCCGGCCCCCGCCCTTAATCCCGATTCCCGCTACGTTAATGATCGGTTGAATGACGTCGAACTCGGGAATCAGGGCGGCCGCCCGGACGGCCTCTACGGAATGGGTGGAGATCCCGACGGCCCGGACCAGTCCCTGCTCCTTTGCCTCCAGCAGGTATTCGACGGCCTCCCAGTGGCCTTTGATGGTAAAAAAAGATTCCTGCTCGTGGAGCAAAAAAATATCGATGTAATCCCTGTGTAAAGAGTCCAGCGCCAGTTCAAGACTGTTGCGCATTCCGGCGCGGGTAGATGCATAAGACCGGGAGGCAATCACGACCCGCCCGGGGAACCCTTTGAGGCCTTCCCGGATGTGTGCGTAGGTTCCGTAAAGTTCCGCCGTATCAATAAAATTAATTCCGGCTTCCAACGCGTGCCGGATAACCTTCGCTCCCCGGGAAACGGACAGGTTGGCCTGCAGGGGGCCGATGGTTAAAGCGCCGAAACAAAGGCGGGAAACCAGGAGGCCCGTTTTCCCCAGCAGGCGGTATTCCATTTCAGGGTTTCTCTGCACCTTCCAAATAATTCCTCACCAGTTCTTCCAAAATCTCGTCGCGCTCGATCCGCCGGATCAGGTTGCGGGCGTTGTTGTGGCTGGTGATGTACGCCGGGTCGCCGGACAGGAGGTAGCCGACAAGCTGATTGATGGGGTTATAGCCTCTTTCCCTCAGCGCAGCATATACGGTCAGCAGTATTTCCCTGACGCTGTCTGCTTCCTCAGCCTTCCTTTTAAACATTACGGTGTGGTCGAAAGGCCTGTTTTCCACGATCCCCAACCTCCTATCTTAAGCCGGGACACGAGACACGCCCTGGCTCCACGCGATCCAGCAATAAAACCTTCGCCAATCCCAATAAGTGTTAAGTGCCTGGCACTTAACTTATTATTACTGGTGTAATTGTTTTTCCGCCACCGCATAGGCCTTATCCAGGGCTTCCTGCAGGCGGGCGGGATTTTTTCCCCCGGCCTGGGCCATTTCCGGCCTGCCCCCGCCGCCCCCGCCTACCACGGCGGCAACCTCTTTGATCAATTTCCCCGCGTGCAGCCCCTGCGGAAGCAGGTCCCTGGTCACCGCCGCCACCAGGTTGACCCGGTCGTTCACCCTGCTGCCCAAAACGATTACCCCGGAGCGGATCTGCTCCCGCAATAAATCGACCATTGCCCTTAAGCCGTCCATGTCGGAAGCTTCCGTGCGGGCAGCCAGAAATTTAATGCCGTTTAAATCCCTGACCTGGTTGAGCAGGAATTGCACTTCGTAACGGTTCAGGCGGGCGCGCAGGCTCTCGTTTTCCCGCTCCAGTTCCTTGATTTCGCCCAGCAGGCCCTCCGCCCGCGGGATCAGCTCCGCCGGACTCGTTTTGAACAGGGAGCTGATTTCGGTAAGCTGATCCTCCAGGGCGTTGACAAAGGCCAGCGCCCCCTGACCGGTGACCGCTTCCACGCGGCGCAGGCCGGTCCCGATGCTGCTCTCGCCTGTCAATTTGAACAGGCCGATCTCACCCGTCGACCGGACGTGGGTGCCGCCGCAAAGCTCCAGGCTGAAATCGCCCATTTTGACCACGCGCACCGTCTGCGCGTATTTTTCTTCAAACAGGGCGGCGGCGCCCATTTGCCGGGCCTCTTCCAGCGAGGTGTAAAATGTTTCCACGGGCAGGTTAGCCAACACAACATCGTTAACCAGTTGCTCCACCCGGCGCAATTCTTCCGGCGAAACGGCGCCCAGGTGGGTAAAGTCAAAACGCAGGCGCCCCGGCTCCACCAGTGAACCGGCCTGGTTGACGTGCTCCCCCAGCACCTCTTTTAAAGCCTTGTGCAGAAGATGCGTGGCGGAGTGGTTGCGGGCGGTCGCGCGCCTCCGCCCGGCGTCCACCCGCAGCAAAACCTCGTCATTTTCCCGGAGCGCGCCGCTTTCCACTTTGCCGCTATGCAGGTAAATCCCTTCCACGGGCTTGACGACGTTCTCCACCGTCACTTCGGCTTCCCGGGTTTGCCCGTGGGCGCGGTCGGCCACCTGCCCGCCGGACTCGGCGTAGCAGGGGGTAACGTCACAGATAAATTCCACTTTCTCCCCGGCCGCCGCCTCTTTTACCCGCCGGCCGCCCTTGCTTAAGAAAAGGATCCGGCCCTTTGCCTCCAGGTCAGTGTAGCCGACAAACTTCGTCTCGCCAAACTGTTCCCGGATAGTCTGGTAAAAAGCGGCGTCCTCAGAAAGGTATTCGATTTCCTGCCGGGATTTGCGCGCCCGCTCCCGCTGCTCCGCCATGGCCGCGGCAAACCCCGCTTCGTCTACCGTAAAGCCCCTTTCGGCGGCGATTTCTTTGGTCAGTTCCAGGGGAAAACCGTAAGTGTCGTACAAACGGAAGGCGTCGGCGCCTTCGATCACGGCCCGCCCGGCCTCGCCGGCCCGGGCGAAAATGTTTTCCAGGATCTCCATCCCCTGGGCAACCGTTTCTAAAAAGCGGGTTTCTTCGGTCCGGACGACCCGGTAAACGTGTTCCGCGTTGGCCGCCAGTTCGGGGTAAGCGCCGCTCATCTGCCTCACGATCGCCTCCGCCACCCGGTGCAGGAAAGGCTCCGTAATCCCCAGCTTGCGCCCGAAACGCACGGCCCGGCGCAAAATGCGCCTTAAAACGTACCCCCGCCCCTCGTTGGAGGGCAGGGCGCCGTCCGCCACGGCAAAAGTAACGGCCCGGCCGTGGTCGGCGATCACCTTCAACGCGCGGTCCGTGCCCTGGTCGACGCCGTACCGGACGCCGGCCAGACCGGCGGTGTAATCCATAATCTCCCGGAAAAGATCGGTATCGAAGTTGGTCGGCACGTTCTGCAGGACGGAGGCCACCCGCTCCAGGCCCATCCCCGTGTCAATCCCCTTTTGTTTCAACGGGGTGTAGTTGCCGGCTTCGTCCCGGAAAAACTGAATGAAAACCAGGTTCCAGATTTCCAGAAAACGGTCGCAATCGCAGCCCACGCCGCAGGTATCCAGCCCGCAGCCGCGCTCTTCGCCCAGATCGACGTAAATTTCCGAACAGGGTCCGCAGGGGCCCACCCCGATTTCCCAGAAGTTTGTATCTTTCCCCATACGCACAATGCGGCTTTGGGCCACGCCGGCCTTCCGGCGCCAGATCTCGAAAGCCTCGTCGTCATCCAGGTAAATGCTTACCCATAATTTTTGGGGATCTATTTTTAAAACGCCGGTCACGAACTCCCAGGCCCAGGGAATGGCTTCTTCCTTAAAGTAATCTCCGAAGGAAAAATTTCCTAACATTTCAAAAAAAGTGTGGTGTCGAGAGGTTAAGCCCACCGACTCGATATCCGGCGTACGCAGGCACTTTTGACAGGTGGTCACGCGCAAAAAATCGGGCCTGGCGGCCCCCGTAAAATAAGGTTTAAAGGGCACCATCCCCGCCGCCGTCCAAAGAATGCTGGGATCGTTGCGGGGAATTAAGGAAGCGCTGGGCAACCGGCGGTGGCCCCGCTGCTCAAAAAATTGCAAAAAATTTTCTCTAATCTCTCTCCCGGTCATCACCTGTACGTTACCCTCCAAACATAAAACCGGCCCCCCGAACACCCGTCGCCGGCTGCTGAAAACCCGTCTTTTAGCTGCCTTAAAAGACTTGATTTTTGGTGTAATTATACAAAAAACACCGCGCCGCCGTCAAGCAAAAGAACAAGAAAATAGAGGAAAGAGCCGCCTTTCCTCTATTTGAGCATCCCACCAACGGTTCTGGTTACCCCCCTTAAAAACCGCTGCGTTCTTGTTCCCGGCCGCTGCCTTTTGATTCTCCCCCAGAGGGTCCTCTTTTTTTCCTTCGGTTTGCGGACCGGTTTACCCACCAGCATGCTGAACAAGGCACCAAGCAGACTCCCCGCGATGATCCCGCGCCAGAAATCAAAACGCACGCCCCTTCACCCTTTCCTTAAGATTGCTTTGCAAAATTTCGATCTAGTAGATCGCCGTTTCATTAAGCGGATCGAAGGACACCAGGCTGCCGTCTTCGGCAATTTCGTAGATCTGGACCCCCTCTTTGGTCAGCCGGTATTCTACGCAGCAGTCCCAGCAATAATATTGATCGATTCCTACTTTCCCGGTTGCTCTACCGCCGCAAATCGGGCAACTCACTTCCGCTTTTCGCCCCCTTAAAGAAAAAGGTTCTTGCCGTAATAAGGTCCCTGGGATCGATTATGCCCGGTGCGGAACAAAAAAATACGAGTGTAATTTTAATTGATCAGGTATAAAGTAAACAGGCATTCAAAGTAAACAGACACAAAGGCACAAAGCCGGTCGTCAGTCGTCAGGCAGCAGTCGTCAGAACTGAAGGCCAGGAATCCGCGTTTACGAATTCCTTCTATCCCGACGACTGACCTCTGACGACCGACGACTGTTTTTTGTGCCTCTGTGCCTTTGTGCCTCTGAGTCTCTGTGCCTTAGTGCTCTTGCTTACAAATTATACCGCCGCCGACGACATAATCGTCCCGGTAGTAAACCACCGCCTGGCCGGGGGTGATCGCCCGCTGGGGTTCGCGAAAGCGGACGTGCACCTGGCTGCCTTCCAGGGGAGTAATCACGGCCGGGGCGGCGGGCGCCTTGTAACGGATCCTGGCCCGGACTTCCATTGGCCGGGTCAGCTTCTCGAGATAAATAAAGTTATTGTCTTTGGAAATAAGCTCATCGGCCAGCAGGGCCTCCTCCGGGCCTACGACGACGGCGTTGCGGCGGGGGTCGATGGCCACCACGTAGATTCTTTCGCCCATGGCCAGACCCAGTCCCCGGCGTTGCCCGACGGTGTAAAAGGGGATACCTTTATGCCGGCCGACCACCCTGCCCCGCAGGTCGAGAAACGGTCCGGGTGCAAAAACCGCCCCGGTCTTTTCTTTGATGAAGTCGGGATAGCGGCCGGTGATAAAACAAATTTCCTGGCTTTCGGCTTTTTTGGCCACGGGCAGTTTTAACCGGGCGGCGATGGCGCGCACTTCTTCTTTTGTGTGTTCCCCCAGCGGGAGCAGCAAACGGGCAGCCCGCTCCTGGGTGAGGCTGTAAAGAACGTAGGTCTGGTCTTTACTCCGGTCCCTGGCCCGCTTCAGCAAGTAACGGCCGCGTCCGGGATCGTAAAAGAGGCGGGCATAGTGGCCGGTGGCGATAAAATCGGCTTCCAGGGCGAGGGCTTTTTGCAAGAACGTTTCGAATTTAATGTACCGGTTGCAGGCAATGCAGGGGTTGGGGGTGCGTCCGCTCAAGTACTCCCGGCAGAAGTAGGCAACGACCTTTTCCTCAAAGGGCTGCCGCAGGTTCAGGACGTAATGGGGGATGCCCAGGAGGCCGGCCACCTTCCGGGCGTCTTCCACCGCCGCCAGCGAACAGCAACCGACGTGCTCCCCGTCGACGACCGTAACTGCCGGGTCCCAGATCTGCATGGTCGCCCCGATTACTTCGTAGCCCTTTTCAACCAAAAGGGCGGCGGTAACCGAACTGTCCACGCCGCCGCTCATCGCCACCACAACTCTCACCAGAGTCACCCCGGAAACAGTTTTTTCGCGGCACCGGCAGGGAACGAAAACAGGCGAACGGGATTCTCGAGAACATAAGGCTGCAACGGGGAGGGAGCGAACGCTTCCCCAGAAAATCCCCTCGCTCTTTAAAGATGTAATTCTTCAGGCCGAATGCTTTTTCCGGTAATCCGCAATTGCCGCGTGCAGGGCGTCCGCGGCCAGGTTCGAGCAGTGCATTTTCTGTGGAGGAAGACCGTCCAGGGCTTCGGCCACCTGCTTGTTGCTTAATTTCATTGCTTCTTCCAGAGTTTTCCCCCTGGCCATTTCCGTCACCATGCTGCTGGTGGCGATGGCTGCCCCGCAGCCGAAGGTTTTAAATTTAATATCCGTGATGACGTCGTCTTTAACTTTGATGTAAATTTTCATAATGTCGCCGCAAACGGGATTGCCCACTTCCCCGATTCCGTCGGCATCCGGTATTTCCCCCACGTTGCGCGGATTGGCAAAGTGATCCATCACTTTTTCCGAATACATCTGAACTTCTCCGCCTCCCCTAAAAATAGGAATTGGGAATCAGGAATTAGGGGCCTGACCCTCTTCCCTCTTCCCTGGTCCAGCAGCCTGCCTTGAAACGCGTAAACCAAGAGCAGCGCTGCTTGAATCCCGCAGGTTCCGTTAGTTTCTTTTTATCGCCGGTCCTAACCGGCGTTTTTATTGTCAGCTCTTACCCGGCTCGTTTACCCGGCTCTATACCTGGCGTTACCGGTGGATTCGTACTGTGTTAATCCGGCTTAGGCCCGGCAGGTGTGGCTGATCCGGCACCCGTTGCACCTGTCCAGATCGTAGCCGGTTTCCTCGCTCAACGGCGACATGGAACGCAGTCTTTCCACGATTGGTTCCATTACTTCCAGGAAGTAATCCACGTCTTCTTCCGTATTATCCTTGCCCAGCGTCAACCGGATGGAACCGTGGGCCACCTCCGGCGGGATGCCCATGGCCAGCAGCACGTGCGAGGGCTCCAGGGACCCGGAAGTGCAGGCCGAACCGCTGGAAGCAGCGACGCCCTTCATATCCAGGCTAAGCAGCATCGACTCGCCCTCGATATACTCAAAGCAGAAACTGGCGTGGTTGGGCAGGCGTAATACGGGATGCCCGGTCAAGCGCACGTGCTTGAAGCGGTTTTTAACCTCCCGGATTAATTTGTCGCGCAGGGCTTGCAGCATTTCGTTTTCCGCCGCCATGTTTTCCACGGCCAGTTCCGCCGCTTTGCCCAGCCCGATAATCCCCGGAACGTTCTCGGTGCCGGCCCGGCGCAGGCGCTCCTGAGCTCCGCCGTGAAAGAGGGTTTGTTTCCAGCGCGTCCCCTTGCGGATATAAAGAGCACCGACGCCCTTCGGTCCGTAAAATTTATGCCCGGAAATGGACAGCAGGTCCACCCCCAGCTCGTCCACGTTGACGGGAATTTTGCCAAAGCTCTGGACGGCGTCGGTGTGGAAAATAATTCCTTTTTCTTTGGCCAGCTTTCCGATTTCGGCAATGGGCATGATGGTGCCCACTTCGTTGTTGGCGTGCATGATGGTAATCAGGATGGTTTTATCCGTAATGGCCTCGGCCACCTCGTCGACGCTCACCATCCCGTACTGGTCGACGGGGAGGATGGTCACCGTGAAGCCCTGTTTGCCCAGCGCCTTGACCGTGTTCAGCACGGCGTGGTGCTCCACGGCGCTGGTGATAATGTGGTTTCCCCGGTTGCGGTTGGTGTAGGCGATGCCGTGGATGGCCATGTTGTCGGACTCCGTCCCCCCGCTGGTAAAAACGATTTCCCGGGGATCGGCCCCAATGGCCCGGGCCACCTTTTCTCGCGCTTCTTCTACCGCCTGGCGGGCAATCCGGCCGAAATAATGCAGGCTGGTGGGATTGCCGTAATTGCTGTCGGTCAGGAAGCGGTACATTTCTTCGGCCACCCGGGGATGAACGGGCGTGGTGGCGCTGTGGTCGAAGTAAACTCTCCGCACTGACTTAAAACCCCCTCTTTAGATTTTAACTCTTTTCCAATTTTTTCTTTCTTTTTGCCTCCCGGCACAGGTCGGCCAGGGTAATCGAATCCATTACCTGCGCAATGCTATTTCTTATCTTTTCCCAAACTATCCGCGTAATACAAAAATCGGCCTGATCACACTCCTTCGGATCAAATTCGTTCACACAGTCCACGGGCGCCACCGGCCCTTCCAGGGCGCGGATGACTTCCCCAACCTTGATTTCCTCCGGACTGTACGCCAGCATGTAGCCGCCCTGGGCGCCACGCACGCTCTTTACCAGCCCGGCCTTTTTAAGCATGGCGATGAGCTGCTCCAGATACTGCACGGACAGATTTTGTCTTTCGGCAACGCTTTTTAAAGGAACAGGAGCGGTTCCGTAATGCTGAGCCAGGTCGAACATGGCTTTCAGACCGTAATGACCCCTCGTCGAGAACCGCATGACATCCCCCGCCTTTTAAATTTTAAAATCTCAGGTTTTGATACTATAGTAAATTACTCGGATATGACTTAACGATATCATAGCATGTTACTAGGGTATTGTCAACAAGCAAATTGCTTATAATAAATCAATAAATAAATTCCATAGAAATTTGGGCGAAAAAGTGATCAAAGCAAAGTATGTGCAGTTAGAAATGCCAACCTGCGAGGAGGGTTTTGATCAATTGACAATTATCCGGTAGGAGTGCCGGCGAGCGCTTATTTCGCGTCTTTCATCCGCCACAACAGGGCAAGGGCGACCTGGACGGCGCGCTCCTGGACGTCCAGGGGTCCGCCCCAGATATAGAACTCGCCGGACCTGCTTTGGCGGCCCCCTGCCCGCTCGTCCAGACGGGTGGCAAGATAAACCGTAGCCCCCGGCAGGCTCTTTTCCTGTTTCCCGTCTTCCGCCTGCTTTGTAATAGCCACGCAGACGTCCGCCCCGGCCGCGGACCTTCCCCAGGCGGCCAGCTGTTCAGCCGTTTCTTTCCCGCTGCCGGCGGAAGGCGCAACCGGCCAGTTGCGGCGGTTTTCGCCCAGGACATAGCCGAATTTAAAAAAGCTCCCCGCTCCGGGCGCTCCGGTTAACCGGTGCGCCAGCAGGCCGCCGGTGAAGGTTTCCACCGTGGCCAGAGTCAGCCCGCGCTCCAAAAATACTCTGCCGGCCGCGCCGGCCAGGGTTTCTTCATCCGCCCCGAAAATATACTTGCCCAGCCGCCGGCGGATCTTTTCCTCCATGGCGGCGTTTATCCGGCGCGCCTCCTCCGGGCTGTCTGCCTTCGCGGTGATTCTCAAGTGCACCTCCGCGTATTTGGCGGTAGGCGCCACGGTGGGGTTGGCGCTGTGCAGCAGTTCGCCAAGCTGCTGATCGACCGTGGACTCGCCAATCCCGCAAAGTTTTACAACCCTTGACCGAATCACCTGGCGCTGCGCGCCCAGTTTTTGTAATAAATACGGAGTTACCTGACGATCGACCATTAAGCGGAACTCGGAGGGGGGACCGGGAAGAAGAAGGTAGGTTTTACCTTCGTGCTCTAAAATAACCCCGGGAGCGGTGCCGATGGGGTTGTCCAGGACAATACCGCCCTCCGGCACCAGGGCCTGTTTTAAGTTGTTTTCAGACATGGAAAGGCCGCGTTCATCAAAAAAACGCCGGACAACCTGCAAGGCCTCCTCACTCATTTGTAAAGAAATTCCCAGGGAGTCCGCCAGCGCCTCCCTGCTCACGTCGTCCTCGGTAGGCCCCAGGCCCCCGCCGATAATGATCAGGTTAGCCCGCTCCCGGGCCTGGGTAATGGCCCGGGCCAGGCGCTCCCGGTTGTCCCCGGCGGTCACCTGGTAATAGAGGTCGATCCCCAAAGAAGCCAGGACCTGCTGGAGGTACGGGGCGTTTGTATTTAAAGTGTGGCCCAGCAAAAGTTCGGTGCCGGTGAAAATAATTTCCGCGCGCAAGGAAAAACCACCTTTCTTTGACGCATTTTCCAACTTCTCTATTTCAATAGCAACCACGCACTCCTGCTCAGCCTCGGTCATTAGAGTAGCGCGGCTTTCCAACACCCATCGTTTTCGATCCCACCCTGCTTTTTGGTGGGACCGCTGATTAGTTGCGGCGGCTACCCGCCGGGCGCGCCGGGATCCGGGCCGGAAAACAACCCGGTAAAAACCTTTCTGATTTCCCTGGCCTTCTTCACCCCGATCCGCGGCACGGCCTTTAATTCTTCCTCGGTGGCGCGCACAATCCGGTCGACGCTTCCAAAGTGCCTGAGCAACCTCTCTGCCAGTTCCGGCCCGATGTGCGGCAGGGACTCCACCAGGTAGCGCTGACGCTCTTCCAGCAGCATGGGTTTCTTCTCGCCGCGCAGGGAGATCTTCTGCTTCCTGCCCATTTGCTCCTGGCAGGCGGCAGCGTATAAAAAGCCCGCCGTATCCCGGGAATCCTGCGTAAAGATTACCGGGATACAGTAATTAACCACAATCAACGCAAGGGTGCTCCTGATTACGTCAGGGTGGATCTTGCGGATACCGTACAATTCCCTTCCTTCAATCAGGATTACCGGAAGGGCAAAGTTTTCTTTTAAAGCATCGAGCTGGCGATAAAGGCGCTTTTTCGTCAGCGAAGCAAGGAAGTCGGGAACAGTCTTCCTTTCCACCGCCACCCGCTCACTCAAAATATAGTCGCCGACAGGCAGCGCCTCGACGGTTATTTCTGCTCCCCTTGCTTCTAAGTGTTCAATTACTCCGGACTCCCGCTCGTGCAGGTCGGCAATGACCTTAACAATGTTCATGGGCAACCGTTCTTCCTCAGGTTTTTGATTTTTTCGAGGTCCTTGCTTACAAGGACAAGGAAATACTTCTCGAACATTAAAAATAAAGTTAAACGTCGGCAAAAAGTTTAGCCCATTCCTGAAACCGCAGCAATTGCCCGGAACCGTAACGGGACAGTTCCCGCCTGACTTCAGCGATTGTCTTTTCCCGATGAAGCGATCTCCTGTTTTTCGAAAAAAACTTGTCGGCAAAGCAAATAATCTGCTCTTCCAGGGTAACCGGGACCATTTCCCGGGGCGGCAAAGGAAGATTCCGCGCGATAATTTCTTCTCTGTTTATCCCGGCGCCTACGTGCCGCTCGCAAACGAGGGCGTGGGCGGGCAATCCCTCTTTTTCCAAAATCTCGCGACCCAGGCAACCGTGGCAGATATATGGCTTGTTCCCTTTGCATCCGATCTCCGGCAGATCCGTTAAAAAGATGCCGATGTCATGCAACATGGCGGCTTCGACGAGAAACTTCCGGTCGGGATGAAAGCGCCGGGCCTTCTCCGCCGCCGCCAGCGCTTTTTGGGCGACGGCTTTCCCGTGCTCGACCAGGATGTAGTATAGTTCTGACTCCGGATCGTAGTATTTTTTGATCAACCTTAACGGTTCTTCAATCAGCGCGGCAAGCAAATTCTCCAACCAACCACCCCGGGGATTATAAAGTAGCGTTCCAGACAGCCTTCACCTGCCGTGCATAGCCGTCAGGATCGCGGCAGGCCCTTTCAAAAACTGTCCTTGAGCGCGGGTAACTTTTGCTGATCAATTCTTTAACCCTGGCCGCCGCTGAAGGATAAAAATTAAACGGGTCATAGTGTATTTCGCGGGCCCCGGCCTGTTTTGCCGCCTGGACTAAAGTTTTTATGTCCCCGGGCGCATCGGTCAAACCAGGGATAATGGGAGCCACAAAAACCCAGGTTTTTATCCCCGCCCCGGCCAGCTTTTCGATCGCTTTCAAACGCCTGGAAGAAGGGGGCGCGCCCGGCTCCAACCGCCTGGCCAGGATTTCGTCAGCAGTAGTAATGGTAAAACCCACCCGGACATTGTCAAGCTCCTTTAAAATATCCAGGTCCCGCAACACCAGGTCGGACTTGGTTAGAATAGACACCCTCAACCCGGTCCGGGACAGCAATTTCAGGCACGCACGCGTCAGGCCGTATTTCCTTTCGACAGCCTGGTAGGCGTCGGTGACACTGGAGAGCATCACCGTACCCCGCCTGGGCCTTTTTAGTTGGGCGGCCAGGCGCTCCGGAAAGTTGCTCTTGACCTGAACGAAGGAGCCCCACTCCTCCTTCAGGCCGCTAAACCTCGTCATGCAACCGGCGTAACAGTAGATGCAGCCGTGACTGCAGCCGTGGTAAGGATTCAAGCAGTAGTCCATCCCGGGGATCTTCGAACGGTTCAGAGCGCTCTGGCAGGTTGTTTCATAGATTTTCAACAAGCCGCTCTCCCTTGCTTTCGGGCAGTATTATACCACAAAGTATATCACAAAAAAGCCGTCAACGGCCCTATCCCGGCCGGGATATATTTGTATGTTCTGCCTTAATGAACTGACGCCGTTGAAAAAATTAAAAAAGCTGGTTAACAAAGGGAACCACACAATTTTCAATTACGTCTATTCTTAAGAGAGTTTCTCTGACGAACCTCCGGTCCCTCTATTTATTATGAAAAATTTTCAGGGGAGGATGAACCCTGTGCACAAAGCCTACATGTTGTTAATTCTCTTTTTGTTGGTAGTATCCATAGCAACAGCCTGGCCGGCCTTTGCCGCCGACATGCTGTGGAGGATTACCCACGGTGACCAGGATAGCCTTGTTCTTGGAAAGGTGGAAAAGACCGGGAAAAATACCCTTGAGGTAAGCGTAGCGAAGGTGATTTCCGGCAAGCCAACAAAACCATTGATCGAAGTTGAAGTTAAAGAATCCGACCTGGCGTGGCTCGGGCAGGAAATCAACCAGGGCGACAAACTTGTTCTTTCCCTGGTTCAAAACGGCGAGAGATATGCAATTAAGTGGGGCATCTATAAAGTTTCTTCCCTGGATTATAAAACTTTAAAAATTGTGGCCCCGGACAAATGGCCGGGAGACATGGCGGCCCTGCAGTGGTACATCAACAGCAACGGGAAGGAAAACGAATTTTACTTCAAAGAGGGGGCAGTTTTTGTAAAAGATAGGTCGGGAGCAAGCAAACAGATCTACCCGCTGTCCGAAACTGATTCGCAATGTTCTACTGAATTCGCCGATCCTGCTTCCTCCCCTCCTGAAACCGGGAAGTCCGTTTCCTACGGATCTATTGGCAGATCTGCAGGCATTCCCGCAATGGGGGGCGCGGCGGCGCTGGCCCTGGCCTGGTTGATTTTAAAAAAACGACGGAATAAATAATTAATTCAGGAGGGCGGGGAAAAACGAAGCTGATCTGGGATTATGCCGGAGGGGTTATTTTTGCAAATAAAAAATAATGGAGGCGGCATCCGGATTCGAACCGGAGAATAACGGTTTTGCAGACCGTCCCCTTAGCCACTTGGGTATGCCGCCTTGATATTACTGGGTTTTTACCACCAAGACCTCTAAAAAACCTCTTCTAGGACAACGGACTACCCCTTTTAATGAAAGCTTTGTCTACCTTCAGTCCGTTCTCCTAGAAGGTATTCGCCGCCCCGATGACAAAATCCTCCCGATAGCGGTCTACCATTTAAAAAATTTTTACTTAATTTTAAGTAGTAACCGAGGGATCCCAGCCCACCACAGCGGAAGCAAGCTGAACACGGCGGAAAGGCCGCATTATCCGAAGGTTTACAGAGAATTCGTCTTTGTTTCCGCAACCTGCCTGCCCAGGCTACGGGAAAGCTGGTAGATTATGTACTGGTTCAGGCTCACCCCTTCCTCCCGCGCCT
>JAIMBK010000078.1 GCA_023511535.1 Armatimonadota bacterium | reverse complement strand
GGCGCGGCGCAGATCAAGGCCATGAAACAGGTGGCCGGCCGGCTGCGCCTGGACCTGGCCCAGTACCGGGAACTGGCCGCTTTTGCCCAGTTCGGCTCCGAACTGGACAAGGCAACGCAGGCGCGGCTCATCCGCGGCGAGCGGATGGTGGAACTGCTCAAGCAGAACCAGTACGTGCCCATGGCGGTGGAAGACCAGGTCATGGTCATTTACGCCGGGGTCAACGGCTACCTGGACGACCTCCCGGTAGAAAGGGTCCTGCCTTTTGAGGCCGAATTTTTGAAATACATGCGGACCAGCCATCCGGAAGTAGGCGAAACAATCGCCAAGACGGGCCAGCTGGACAAGGAGACGGAAGAGGCCCTGAAAGCGGCCATTGCGGAATTTAAAAAGACCTTTATTAGTGGTTAGCGGTGAGTGGTTGGTGGTTGGTGCTTACAGGAACTGCAACGAAACAGGCTTTATGGTGCGCGGGGGAGGCACTTCAAGGGCTTAGTGCCTTTGTGCCTGTGTACTTTGGGCCTTCCGCAGTTGCAAGGTTTTGCTTAAAGGTGGTGAAAGAAAGCAATGCCCAGTTTGCGGGATTTGAGACGGCGCATCCGCAGCATTAAAAGTACGCAGCAGATTACCAAGGCCATGAAGGCGGTGTCGGCGGCCAAGATGCAGAAAAGCCAGGACCAGGTGATCGCCGCCCGCCCCTACGCCCGGCGGATCAGAGAGGTGCTGGGCCGGCTGGTTTCCCACGCGCCGGGAGCGAAGCTGCCTTTGCTGGAAGAAAGGGAGCCGGAGAAGGTCGCCTTTGTAGTGATCACCGCCGACCGGGGCCTGTGCGGCGGGTTTAACGCCAACCTGATTCGCCGCGCCAGTCAGGAAATCAAGAAATTCAATAACGTCAGCCTGGTCTGCGTGGGCCGCAAAGGGCGGGACTTTTTCCGGCGCCGCGGCTACCACCTCGCCGGCGAATACGTCCGGCTGGGCGAAACCATTCGTTTCACCCAGGCTCAGGAAATTGCGCGCGCCGTTGCCCGGAAGTACGCGGCCGGGGAATTTGACGCCGTCTACCTGGTTTACAGCGAATTTGTCAACGTCCTGGTGCAGCGGCCTACGGTGGTGCGCCTGCTGCCGGTGGAGCCCCCCCAGGAAGGCGACAAGGGGTATATCGATTACATTTTTGAGCCTTCGGCGGAAGAAGTGCTCAAAGAGCTGTTGCCGTTGTACGTGGAAAACACCGTTTTTTACGCGCTTTTAGAATCCAAGGCCAGCGAGCACAGCGCGCGGATGACGGCCATGGACAACGCCACCAAGAATGCCGGGGAAATGATTGATAAATTGACGCTGGCGATGAACCGTGCCCGGCAGACGGCCATTACCACAGAAATTCTGGAAGTCGTCAGCGGCGCGGCAGCTCTCGAATAAGGCGAGACGACTGAAAGGGGTGTAGATCACGCGATGAACAATGTTGGTGAGGTAGTGCAGGTAATCGGCGTGGTGGTGGACGTGCGTTTCCCCCCGGGCCAGGTGCCTGATATTTACAACGCGCTGAAAATAGAGCGGGAAGGCGCCGACGAGCTGGTCCTGGAAGTGGCCCAGCATTTGGGCAACAACGCCGTGCGGACGGTGGCCATGTCCTCCACCGACGGTTTAAAACGCGGGACAAAGGTTATTGATACCGGGAAGCCCATCACTGTTCCGGTGGGCCGGGCCGTCCTGGGCCGGCTGGTGGACGTTTTAGGCAAGCCGATCGACGGCAAGGGAGAGATTGTCAGCGATCATTATTACCCCATCCACCGTCCTGCTCCGTCCGTGGCCGATCAATCCACCCGGGCCGAGCAGCTGGAAACCGGTCTGAAGGTAATCGACCTGCTGGTACCCTTTCTGAAAGGCGGCAAGATCGCCATGTTCGGCGGCGCCGGCGTGGGCAAAACGGTCATCGTGATGGAGTTAATCAACAACATTGCCAAACAGCACGGCGGTATTTCCGTGTTTGCCGGCGTGGGCGAGCGGACCCGCGAGGGCAACGACCTCTACCTGGAAATGACGGAAGCCGGCGTCCTGGACAAGACCATCATGGTCTTCGGCCAGATGAACGAGCCGCCGGGGTGCCGCCTGCGGGTGGGCCTGACGGGCCTGTGCATGGCCGAGTACTTCCGGGATGAAGAGGGCGCCGACACGCTGCTGTTTATCGACAATATCTTCCGCTTCACTCAGGCCGGTTCGGAGGTTTCCGCGCTGTTGGGCCGGATGCCGTCGGCCGTGGGTTACCAGCCCACTCTGGCCACCGAAATGGGTCACCTGCAGGAGCGGATTACCTCCACGCGCAAGGGTTCCGTTACCTCCGTGCAGGCTGTGTACGTGCCGGCCGACGACCTGACCGACCCGGCGCCGGCGACCACCTTCGCCCACCTGGACGCCACCGTGGTGCTTTCCCGGCAAATTGCCGAGCTGGGGCTTTACCCGGCGGTGGATCCGCTGGATTCCACTTCCCGCATCTTAGACCCGCACGTGTTGGGCGAGGAGCATTACCAGACGGCCCGCGGCGTCCAGAAGGTGCTGCAGCGCTACAAGGAACTGCAGGACATCATCGCCATCCTGGGCATGGAAGAGTTGTCGGACGAAGATAAACTGATCGTGGCCCGGGCCAGAAAACTGCAGCGCTACCTGTCGCAGCCCTTCCACGTGGCGGAGGCTTTTACCGGCATGCCCGGAGTTTACGTTCCTTTGAAGGAGACGATCCGGGGCTTTAAGGAAATTTTGGAAGGGAAGCACGACGAGCTGCCGGAGGAAGCCTTCTACATGGTGGGCGTGATTGAAGACGCCGTGGAGAAAGGTAAGCGCCTGCTCGAAGGAAGTGCATAAGTATGGCGGAAAAAACGCAGCGCCTGGAGATCGTTACTCCGGAGCGGAAAGTCTACAGCGAAGACATTCGCTACGTGATTGTGCCCGGCACCGAGGGCGAAATGGGCTTTTTGCCCGACCACGCGCCGCTGGTGAGCACTTTAAATATCGGGCTGGTCCGGGTGTACCGGGAAGGCGGCGATAAGCCCTTGAAAATTGCCGTGGCCGGCGGTTTTGTCGAAGTCAAGAACAGCCGGGTGACCATCCTTACCCGGGCCGCCGAGCGCGAAGAAGAGATTGACCGCGCCCGGGCGGAAGCCGCCCGCGAACGCGCCCAGGCCCGGCTGGCGGCCAGGACGCCGGACGTCGACGTGGCCCGGGCGGAAGCCGCCCTAAAGCGGGCGTTGAACCGCCTCAAGGCGCTGGAGGGCATTTAGATTAATTTTCTTTAAATCTCTAGCCAAAGATAAAACCAGGGGGTTCCCTGGTTTTTTATTTTCTGCGCGCCCGGGCATGTTGATAGCCGTCCACCTTGCTAAGGCGGTATTTCTGGTAATTAATGGGTTAATACTATGAATAAAGATAATAGTAAGGCACAAGGGCACAAAGGGACAAAGATTTAAAGGAACAAGGGCATAGAGGCAAGTCAGGGGGTTTTGCCGATTCGCAAGTTATGCATAGGATTTACCCTAATTTTGATCGCGGTTTTACTGGCCCTGCCGTACCTTACGGACAGGCTTTCTTCCGTTCGGATCGAGGAGGAAAAAGAACCGGTGGTTCGCCTTTACGTCCACGGCACCGGGGAAATAGTCAGGCTGCCGCTGGAGGATTACGTCACCGGGGTGGTGGCCGCCGAGATGCCGGCGGAATTTCCGGCCGAGGCGCTGAAGGCCCAGGCCGTGGCCGCCCGGACATACATTCTCAAGCGTTTAAAAGCCGGGGGCGTTGCTAATTCCGGACACCCCGGGGCGGACGTCTGCGACGACCACCGGCACGGCCAGGCCTGGATTTCCCCGGAAGAAATGAAAAAGCGCTGGGGCACTTTCAATTATTACCGGTACTATTACAAAATCCGCCAGGCCGTGGACGATACGCGCGGGCTGGTGATCACTTACGAAGGGCAGCTGATCGACCCCATTTACCACGCCTCCTGCGGCGGCAAAGGGACGGAAAACGCCGGCGAGGTGTGGAAGGTGGACGTTCCTTATTTGCAGGGAGTGCCCTGCCCCTACTGCGCCGACCCGCAGCCGGTGCGGATGGCCGCGATCCCGCTGGAACAGGCCAACCGGGCACTGAAAACCAATCTGGCCGTGGTTCCCGTGTCCGGCGGCGGGCGCAAAGGTTCACCGGCTCCGGCCATGCAGGTGCTGGAATACACCGGCGCCGGGCGCCCGAAGACGGTGCAGTTGGGCGAGAAAACCTACGCGGCCACCGTGGTGCGCGATCTGCTGGACCTTCGTTCAGCCGATTTCACCTTGAAGGTTAACGGCGGCCAGGTGGAAGTGACCACCCGCGGCTACGGCCACGCCGTGGGCATGTGCCAGTACGGGGCGAAAGGGTTCGCGCAGCACGGGTACGACTTTAAACAGATTTTAAAGCACTACTACACCGGGGTAGAGATCACCAGGCTGGGCGAAAAGTAGTTGCTAGAAAGATTAAGATGGAAGGTATTATTCCGCGAACATCTTGAAAACCGTTGATGAGCTAATTCACGGGAGACAAAAAGCAAAGAAAGAGGTTCTGATGGCGGTTTATTCGCTATAAACGAAGGTTTCTTCCTTAAAAAAGCTCCTGGTGATCATTTATTTGCCGTTGCCGAAAAGCAACCCTTGCGGACGATAAGCAGGCCTATCCAAGAATTCCCTTGTTCAAAAGGGGTTTTTCTTTTTGGGGACAGATCCGCCGGTCTCCCGCATATATATTGTTAGAAGCTTTTTTCGCCGCTTAAGGAGGTAAGGCAGGGAGATGCAGGAATACATCCAGAAAAGGGTGCTGGAAATCTGCGCCTATATCCTGGAAACCAACGCTACTGTGCGGCAGGCGGCAACGGTGTTTCAGGTGAGCAAAAGCACAGTGCATAAGGATATGACGGAAAGACTTCCTTCTTTAGATAAAAAGCTGGCCCAGCAGGTGAAATCCATCCTTGAATTCAACAAATCCGAGCGGCATTTACGGGGTGGGGAGGCAACGCGGAAAAAATATAAAAATTCCCTCCAGCCATAGAGGATTTTGACTAAATATGTAGAATTAATCAACCGATCCAATTTTGAAGGCGCGTTCAGAAGAGGTCTTGCTTTATTAAGCGGACAATAGTTTAAGCCGACCCCTTGCCCCGGACTCCGACCTCTGACGACCGGCGACCGACTACCGAAGGGGGCACCTCTATGCTGGGCTTTACCGCCGATATCGGAATCGATTTAGGCACCGCCAACGTGCTGGTGTTTGTTAAAGGAAAGGGAATTGTACTCAACGAGCCGTCGGTGGTCGCCATTAACAAGGAAAACGGCCGGATTATCGCCGTGGGGACGGAAGCAAGGAGGATGCTGGGGCGCACACCCGGCAGCATAGTGGCCATCCGGCCCCTGCAGGACGGTGTGATTGCCGATTACGAAGTCACCGAAAAGATGCTGCGCTATTTTATCGCCAAGGTCAACGGGCGCAAGCCTTTCTTTCGCCCCCGGATTATGGTCTGCATCCCCGCCCAGGTTACCAACGTGGAGGAGCGGGCCGTGCTTCAGGCCGCCCTGCAGGCCGGGGCGGGACAAGCCTACATCATTGAGGAGCCGCTGGCCGCCGCCATCGGCGCCGGTCTGAACATTGCCGAGCCCAGAGGGAAGATGGTGATCGACATCGGCGGCGGCACCACCGACATCGCTGTGTTGAGCCTGGGCGGGATCGTCTGCAGCCGTTCCCTGCGGGTGGGCGGGGACGAGTTTGACGAGGCGATTGCCCGCTACGTCCGCAAAAAATTTAACCTGATTATTGGGGAACGGTCCGCGGAGGAACTGAAGATCCGCGTGGGAACCGCCTGCCCCGACGGGAACGCGGAAAAGGCAGTCGAAGTCCGCGGCCGGGATATGGTGACCGGTTTGCCCGGTTCGGCGAACATCACCGGCCGGGACGTCTACGAGGCTATCCAGGAACCGCTGGCGGCAATCGTCGGGGCGGTTAAGGAAGTGCTGGAGCACACCCCACCGGAACTGGCCTCCGACATCGCCGAGAGGGGGATCGTCATGACGGGCGGCGGCGCCCTGCTGCACGGTATAGATCTGCTGCTGAACAAAGAAGTGGGGGTCCCCGTCTCCATCGCCGACGACCCGCTGTCCTGCGTGGCCATCGGCACCGGCCGGGCGCTGGGGATGCTGCACATTTTAAACGGTTCGCACTTCCCCAACAGAAGGCGCCACCGGGCGAGCGTAGGGAGATAGCCGGTATTTTCCGGGTAAAGGTGCACCGCACCGCTCTCCATTCTGAAACCTGCTTTGTCGGCCCCCGGAATAAATTTCCGGCGGGCCTGATTTTTCATCTGGATTAGGCAAGGGAATTTTTGCTGTTCAAGACTTGTTATTTTCCACATGTTCATGTAAAATAAGTACATGAATCAAAAGTGGTGGTGAATCAATTCATGAAAAAGATCCCCCTGCAGGTGTACGTGGACCAGGCTTTGCATCAACAATTGCGCCTGATCGCAAAAAGAAAAAAGGTATCCCAGTCGGAACTGATTAGAAAATACCTCTACCAGGGTCTGCAAAAGGAGCCTGGCTTACAGGATCCCGCCCTCGACATTATCGGCCTGGGTACCGGCAAAACGCCGGATCTCTCCAAACGGCACGACCACTATCTGGTTTTGCGGGAAAAGGAGAACTGGAAAGCTTGAAGAGAATATTTGTGGATACTTCCGCCTGGGTAGCGGTAACCAACCGCCGCGATCAGGATCATGAAACAGCCGGTACCTTTTACAAAGGAATTTTTAAAGAGTACCATGAACTTCTGACCACTAATCTGGTAGTAGCCGAAACATACATTTTATTAAGGCTGGATTGCGGCCCGGAGGCAGCCCTGGGCTGGTGGGAACGAATTGCCTCTTCACTAAAGGTTAAAATCGTTTATACCGATCCTGATCTTACCAGGGAGGCAATCACAATCTTACGCAAATATAATGATCAACCCTTTTCCCTAACCGACGCCGTTTCTTTTGCTTTGATGAAGAAAATGAAAATTACGGACGCCTTCGCTTTCGATGTTCATTTCACTACTGCCGGATTTATTCAATTGCCCCAATAGTGTTGTTCCGCGAAATATTCCCCAACAAGAACCGGGCTCCGGCGGCTTGCGGCTGCCGGAGCCCGCTTTGCGCTTTGATTGGAAGGATGGCCGGTCTGGTCCCGGTTGAGAATGTTTTATGATTTTTCTTTGCAGGAGTTGCCGGCCGCAAAATCGAATAAAACCCAAGATTCCTTTTCATTAAAAGGAAACAGAAGAAATTTGTCGAATAATCTGCAGAAGAAAGCTAAATGACCAAAAAGAGGCAGCTGATGGGGTGGCTAAAATGATCGAGATCCACCTCCTGGGCCGTTTCGCCATTCTCGCCCCGGACGGGGAGGTTGCCCTGCCCACCGCCAAAGTGCGCCTTTTGGCGGCCTACCTCTTCTGGCAGCAGGGCCGCTGGGTGCGGCGCGAGCTTTTGCGCGGGATGCTCTGGGGCGACCTCGAGGAGGAGCGGGCGGCGGGGAATCTGCGCACGGCGCTGTATTTCCTGCGGCGGGCCCTGGCCGCCGGCGGCGCTCCGGACGACCTCCTGGAAATCCGGCGGGACGCGGTGCGGGCGCCGGCCGGGCCGGACTGCCCGGTGGACGCGCGGCTCTTCGAGGAGAAGGCCTGGGCGGGGTTGCAAAAGGATGCAAAGGAAGTGGAACTCCTGATGGGGGCCGCCTCGCTTTACCGGGGGGACTTCGTCGAGGGTCTGGACGCGGACTGGTGCCTGCCTGAGCGCCGGCGCCTTGCCGACCTGCACCTGGCCGTATTGCGTACGCTGGTGGAGCGGTTATCCGCCTTAAGCCTCCACGAGGCCGCCGTCTCCTACGCCTCCCGCTGGCTGGCCGTTGACCCCCTGGACGAAGCGGCCCACCAGGCCCTGATGCGCCTCTACGCCGCCCTGGGGCAGCCCGCCCGGGTCGCGGAGCAGTTCGAACAGTGCCAGCAGGTGCTCAAAAAGGAACTGGGGATTTTCCCCGGCGACGCCACCGTACGCCTCCTGCAGGAACTGGCCCCACCGGCCGAAAAGGGCGCGGCAGCGTGCCGGAAAAAGTTCCCAGGCGCGGGCGGCACGGCCCCCGCCCCCCGGCCGCCGGGCCGGCGCCTGATTCTTTTCCCGGCGGAGAAAGGCTTTCCACAGATCCGCTGCGGAACGCCCGGTTGCTCCTGGTTTCCGGCGAGGCGCTGGCCCTGCTGGGGGAAACGGAGGAGGGCATCAAATCCCTGGAAAGGGCCCTCACCCTCTACGACCAGTTCGGCGGCCTGGCGGCCAGGGCCCGGCTGATGCTGGGGGAAGCGTTATCTGGCTTTCCATTCTCCTCACCCCGAAAATGGACAATTCGCTGCGCGAGAAAGGGCTGCGCTACATCGAGCAGGCCCTGGAATATTACCGGGCCAACGGGCCGCCCGCGGGCCTGGGGCGGGCCCTGCAGCTGGGGGCGCAGGCCTGCTGGGTGGTGGGCCTGAATTTTTGACGTTTTTTTGACGAGCACCTGGTAACTTCAAAAGTGTATTCCCAAAATTTAAGATAAAGGTAAGTGATTTACGTGTTCTGTCCAAAGTGCGGCACCGAAAGTGCCGCCGGCGCCCGGTTCTGCACCCATTGCGGCACGCCTATGGCGCCGTTGGAGGATATTGCCCCCGCAGCGGCCCCTGCCGCCGAAAGTTTCGTCTTTCACATGCTGGGCAACCTGCTCTGGCTGGTGTCCATTGTCCTCTGGGTGTTCCTGATGGTGAAGGCCTATCAGGGCGAGCGCTACAAACTGCCCGTGGTGGGCGATCTAGCCGAGCGGTACGCGGGGCAGTAGAAGGGAAGCAAATTACATTAAAAACCGGGAAAGGAGAGGGACAAATGCGAAATTTATTTTCACTTTTGCTGATTACGCTGGCCCTGGTCGTGGTCGCCGGCTGCGGCGGGCCGAAACTGGGAGACCAAAAGAAGGTGGAACAACAGGTCCAAAAGGAGCTGGAAAAAGGAGTTCAGGAGGCTCTCCGGGACCCGACGCAGGCCGGCAAGGCCCAGGGAAACGTGACTGCCCGGCACAAGCCGGCGAGGAGTTTACGATCACTTTTGGCATAACCGAGTGGGTATCTGAAGGTGGGGTGACAAAAGGTGTTCCCAGGGAAGGCAAGGGCCGGGTGAAAATCAACAGCTGGGAAATGAGGGCTAAAGCAGGCGACGAAAACCCTAAAAACGGCGCTTTCCTGGTCGTCAATCTGACCATCGCGGGGGACGCCGCCAACAAAGGCAAGAATCCCAACAATATGGTAACCCCGCGGGATTTCGGGGTAGTCGGCACTGATGGCGCGCCAAAGTTCTCGGTGGTGGACGCCGGGGGCAGGCAGTACATATATGATAATTGGCACAGCAGGTCTTTTAATAACGTTTCCGGCGACTGGGGGAAGCCCCTCCCGCCCAGGACGCAGGGCGATGTCAAAACGGATGATCCGGAGCCGAAGACCCTGAACATCGCCTTTGACGTTCCCCGTGACATTACCAAACCTGGTTTGCAGATCGAATGTGTCGGAATGTCCAAACAAAAGGAAATCACCGAGGTGGACCTGAGGCTGCCGGCAAGCAAAAAGTAACTAGTAACTTAAATTACCGGCGCATCGGCAAAATGCTGGCCAAAACCCAGGTGATCGACGCCGGGAAGTATCGGGCCTAGCCGAGAACACATGCCGGCGCACAAAGGAAGGGAGCGGATGATGAAAAGGCTCGCCCTGGTTATCCTGCTGACTGTCTGCACGGCCGCCGCCCCTGTTTCGTCCGGCCTTGCGGGCGCCGCCCCGGAAGGTCCGTTTGGGGCTGCGGCCCACGCAGTGCAGCCTGTTCCCCTTTTTACCGGCGGCACGTCGGCCTTTGCCGGACGGGGCACCCCGGCTGCGCAGGAAGAGGACAAAAAAGACCGGCTCCCTACGGGCCTGGTGGCGCCAGCCGTGATCGTATTGCTTGCCTATTGGTTAATCCACCTGGCGGCATACGCGTTTTTCGGCCTGGTGCTGTTCGTTTTCCTGGGGCTGATGCTCTTTTTGGGGGTTCTCGTAATGCGCTCCCGCTGGCGGGGCGGCCGGGCGTTGGCGGCTGTCATCGCCGTGACCGTTGCCGGAACCGCGGCGATCCTGCTGTGGATAGTCCGCACCTTCAAAGGGGGATAAAAACGGACCTTAGCTCAGCGGAACAAAAAAATTATTCTGAAAAATTACCAGCGGGGAGGAAGTTAGATGGGCCGTTTTCGTGCAGTGTTAGGAACTTTTCTTCTGCTTTTAACATTGGTTCTTTTTCCTCAAACCCTTTCGGCAGCGTCCGAATCTGCTCCAGATTTGGTTATTACGAACATATCCACCACGCCGGCTGAGATAGTACCCGGCAGCGAGGTTACCGTCAAAATAACCGTCAAAAACCAGGGCCAGGCCACATGCCCGGCAGGAGCAACGGTCAGGATCAAGGCCGGAGCGGTTTCAGCCACGCAAACCCTTAGCGCAATAAATAAAAACTCTTCAAAGACGCTGACGTTTGACAAATTTAAAATCCAACCCACCAGTGAAGCAGATTTCGTTATCCAGGCCGTAGTTAAACCCCCGGACAATGTCCAGGAAACAACAAGCACAAATAATGAGCGGAGTTATACCCCTGTTCTCGTCTACCCCGATCTCACACCGGTGAGCATCACTATGACACCGTCTTCCGCCACGCCGGGGTCCAGCGTAACATTTAATGTTACGGTAAAAAATATAGGGCAAGGGGCTTGTCCCTCGGGCGGTGTTTTGGAACTCAGAGCCGGGATGCAGCGGTTGACAGCCGTAATACCCGCCATCAGTAAAAATTCAACCAAGACGGTAAGTGTTAAGAATTTTATTCTGCCGGCTGGTGAACCTGTCACTGCAGCGGTAAGCTGCCCGGCCGGTACTACGGAACAGGTCACAAATAACAACACCATCTCCTATAAACCGGTGTTGGTGAGTCCTGATCTGACCATTACCAAGATCAGCATGAACCCGGACAAAGCAGCCCCCGGCAGCAACGTAAAAATCTCGGTGACAGTGAAAAACCAGGGCCAGGGTAAATGTCCGGCGGGAGGCAAAGTATACCTTACCGCAGGAAGCAGTACGGCCCAGGCTTCACTGCCGGAAATCGGTATTTCCTCTTCAAAAACAGTGACCTTCCAGAATTTTACCTTGCCCTCAACAAACGATATCACCCTCTCCGCCCGGGTCGAGACGCCTCCGGGATTAAAGGACGCCAATGCGGACAACGACAGCCTTGGTTACCGGCCTGTTATCGTCCTGCCGGACCTGACTGTGACCGGGATAACCATGAACCCGTCCAGCAGTACACCGGGGGGGACCGTGAACGTAACAGTCTTTGTGAAAAATGTAGGTGAAGCCGCCTGTCCTGAGGGAGGAAAGGTAGGACTGGCTGCAAGCTTTCCGCAGGATGACTTTTCCTCCGGGGAATTATTCACGATGCAAAATCTGCCCGCTCTGAATAAAGGAGCGAACAAAGCGATTACTTTCACAAACTACGTCCTGCCCAAGCGCAATCCTATCTTGCTCCACGCTAAAGTTGTGCCTCCCCCGGGGGTGCAGGAAACCTCGGCCGGGAACAACACGCGCGAGATGCAACCTGCCCTGGCCGTACCCGTGCTGGTGGTGGAACAGTGCTACGCCGACGGTTATTGGAATACCGGCCAGTACGGGAACAAGCCCGCGCTGGGTGATGACATCATCCTCAGAATGGTCCTGAAAAACACCTCGAATATAGATGCTAAAGAACTTCCGGTGGAATTGTGGCACAAAAACACCGTCATTCGCACCGGGTCGGTCACCGTGCCGGCCAAGAAGACGGCAACTGTAGAGTTTACCGTCACCGTTCCCCCGCGGTCTTTAGCCGTTAATGAAAACACGGTGGCATATAAAATCATCGTAAACCCCGAAATGGGCGGCGGAATGCCGACCAACCCGGCGTATATCATGAGGGATATTTGTCTTGACATCGAGAAAATGGGTTCGGTCAGAGTCTACTGCTATCACATGGATAACGAAAACGTCCCGGAAGCGCCCCTTAACGGGACGATCGTCACGTACAACTCCGGCTCCGACGCCCGCTACCAAAACACTGGCCATGGCTCCGACTCACCTGACAATGTGGCCGTTTTTGAGAACATCCCCATCGGTAGTGAGT
>JAIMBK010000077.1 GCA_023511535.1 Armatimonadota bacterium | reverse complement strand
TTAGTTGTTCATTCTCCTTTGTTATCTTCTTGTAATCAGGAGGAATACAGGAGCCGTTTGTTCCTGGTACCTCCTTTGCGGGTAAAAGGTACCGTATCTTTTATAGCACCTTGCCCAGCGGGCGACCAGGCTGGGTGCAATATCATGTCTCCTGGCCACGATCGAGGCATTGCCTGTTTCCAGGGTTTCTTTCACGATCTGCATTTTCATCTCCGGTGAGTATTGTTTTCTGGTCACTGATTCATGCCCCCTTGTTTAACTGTAACAGATTGTGGTCTAACTGTCCAATCTCGTTAGGGGGCTAAATAGGGGGAAACGTAGTTCCCCCTTGTGAGCCTTATTCTTCTTACCGCCAAGGAGGCGAGAGCGGAGAAAGTGCAGTTCAGCTTCACTCATCGTCCCCTTAAAGCCGAGGATCAGCCGGTCGTTAAAATCACTCAGGTCATAAATATGTCCACGACAATAGTGTCGAACAGAGCGCACAGTTCCAATAAACGGAGTAAATCTGCCGACGTCGGGAAACTTCCAGGCCGAAAATGGCTCCCACCTGACCCAAAGAGACCTGCGCCACCAGGCGCTGGAAACCCTGGCGGGGAGACCGCGAGGACCCGGATAGACCCAGATCCTCGCCGATCAACTGGATCTGCTCCGGCGACCAGCCCAGGCTCAAGGCTTTCTCCTGAAGTGCCGTTCCGTACTCTCCCGGTGGAAGCGTACCTGGGTCATGGTCGACTGGCAGATGTAAACAAACGCCGTCCTGCTCAGGTGCTGCGGTCGGATCTTGGTGGTCATTCTTTCCCTCCTCATGCAGGGCCACCAGGAAGGACTTCAGGATGGAGGCGAAAACATCTTCTACCTTGATGCTGCTACCTCCGACCAGGGTGGCCAGAATTGAATTGGACATAACATCCCCTCCGGGGCTAGTCCTTTTCGCGGCGCCGCAAGAGTTCCAGATTAATTTCCGCCAGTTCAACAATAATTTCCTGCGCGAGATGGTAGTTAGCAAGCCTTTCCCGCACCCAGGGCTCCCAGGTGGCGGGGACATAATCCAACCTGGTCTTACCTTCATGCAAGGTAGACAGGTACAAACTGGGGTGGCCCTCGCCCAAAGCACAGCGGCAGTTTGGTTTACCGCACTTTACGTTACGGGTGATCAGGGATCCCCGCAGCAGACGGTCGAACGCAGGTAGTGACGCTAGCAGTTGTTGACGGCGATTACGGAGTTGGTCAGACGATAATGATTTAAGAGATGACTTAACAGTACCCATGCTAATAAGATTATACCTCCTTCTCGATGTCAATACTTATTCTTCAGGGAAGGAGGCAATTCATCCAGAAATTTTAGCAACTTAACCAGGTCTTTCGTGAAATTTATTCATCCACATCACATATTATCATTGACAAATGTGATGACGGTATGGTACCATTATTACAAGATTATTTTCAGAATATTCACGTCCGGGGGCGAGGTATGCCCAGACCCCCGGAAAAAAATGTTCAAAAGTCCCGAACAGGTGTTTCTGGTATTCGCATACCCCCGGTAAAAAGCCGGGGGTTTTGTTACCGGATCAGTTAGGTTCGGGGTTTTTTGTTTTTTAGCACCTCTTTTTGCCGACAAGAATATTGTAAAATTAGGGGGCGGCTACCATGAAAAGCTTAAAATTGTTAGCCATTCCAGAGTCAACTTATAAACGTTTAGTTTATCTCCTGGTTAAAAAAGTTTTGGAAGAAGAAAAGCAGGAAAAAATTAAGTCCGTAAAGAAAAAGATTGTTAATATCTTCTAAGGGAGATTTTTCTATGGTCCAAAACTTAGTACCTGCCCATCTTGTCGGGAGAAGATTTGAGGAACTTCAGGATTCAAAAAAAACAATTGACCAGCACGGCCTGCCCATAGGCGGCTATATCCGTATTTCCACCCAAAAGGACACTCAAAAATCAAGTATCGAAAACCAGAAAAAGCTAATCTCGCAGTGGGCCGAAGTGAATGGATTCATTCTGACCCGCTTTTACGTTGACGTGAAAACGGGAAAATTCCTCTATCATAGAAACGAAATACAAGAAATGATGGAAGACTTGAGAAAAGATTCAATTAAAGGGGTAGTGACCAAAGAGATAGCCCGTACGAGCAGAGACATAATGGACATCCTTGAGCTTAAAAGGGACATCGCTAGAAATGGCGGCTTTCTGATAAGTATAAAAGAAAATTATGACAGCCGGACGGATGATGACGAATTCCTCTTGGTTATTTACGGCGCTTTAGCCCAAAAGGAACAGAAAACAACAGCAGGACGCGTAAAAATAACCCAAATGATCAAGGCCAAAGAGGGAAAAACAAATGTCGCTCACCCCGCGTTCGGCTATATGTTAAGCGAAGATAAACAGCACCTGGTGCCAAATCCAGAAACTGTCCCAATTTACCGCTTCATTGTCGAAAGGTTTATGGAAGGATGGGGGCAATTAAAAATCGCCAAACACCTTAATAAAAATAAGATACCTAGCAAGCGCGGCAAGAAGTGGTGCACGAACAGTATAAGAGTGATTCTTTCAAATCCGGTTTACCTCGGTGTAACCATTTATAACGCAACAACTCTTATTAGGGACGCCCGAGGAAAGCCGAAACGGGTCGTCCGGCCACAAGAAGAGTGGGTTATCAGGTATGGCACCCACGAACCTCTAATTACTGCAGAGGAATTTGAAAAAATACAGATGATAATGCAGGAAAGAAGGGAGAAGGACTGCAAAGAATGGTCTTGCGTCCGAAAATACCTGGGTTCTGGAATATTGTATTGCGCTGTTTGCAAAGGAAAAATTTACGGTACCCGGTTTGAGCATAAGTCAAATGGCAAGAAGACGGGGAAATATTTTTACCGTTACGTGTGCAGAGGGCTAAACGGGGCTTGCGATTCCGGCACAAGGTATTGGAAGGCGGAAAAAATTGACTTTAATATCAGGGAACTAATAAAAGAGCTCTTCAGCGACAAGGAGAAACTTTACCGATATGTACAGGAACAGTTTAAAATGTTCACTCAAGACTTTTCCGGGGAATTAAGAGAACGCGGCGCGCTGAAAGGAAAGCTGGCTCAAATCGAAAAAGCGGTGAAGAAACAGCAGCTGGCTTTCGAAGAAGACGTAATCACTCTAGCTGAGTACAAAGCTCGAATGGAAGAACTGAGGCGCGAAAAACAAAGCCTTTTGGAAAGAATTAACCGTTTGGACAGGCAGCTAACTCAGCGCGATTCTCTATTGGACAGGCTCAATTCGGTTTTCGCCAGGGTTGCCCAAAAAATAGATAAGATACATGAGCTGCCCCTTGAGGAGGTATCCGGATATGTTGACGCGATATTTGAAAAAATTTTTATTGCCCAGGATGGAAGCATTACAGACGTTGTTTTTCATGCCTAGTTAGACTGCAAAATATGAAATACGGCCCACCATATTGGGCCATCAAAAATTTTGCCATGCGAACTTCGGGCTGGGTAACGCGCACCGGGTATTCCAACTTCTTTTCGTAAATCCACATTCTCGTTCGTCCCCCTCTCAATAATTGATATCCCACGGCCAGGGCTGTTCGGCCCACTGCCAGGGGGACTTACTGGTCGAGACGCCGTAAGCGGCCAGCGGCCCGTACAACCTTTCGTACTGCATTTTCAACTGATTTAAACGCTCCGCAGTGTGGTTATAGTCCCGCAACGGCTCCTGTTCGTCGGGATGGGTATCCAGATATAAAGTCAGCTCTATGGCGACAAATTCCAGTTGCTGGATTTCGCGCAGCAGCTGCAGTTGGTTGGGATCCATCAGAAAAACCTCCTTCAGGAAAATAGGGTCAAGGGCGTCTTTATTTTTATTAATAAGGGTAAGGCCGGTACAATTCCGGAAAAAGGGTGCCTTTTTCCAGGGCCTCCTGGGGGCTGTAAGTGACGCCGTAGCGCTGCCAGGGAACATAGGCCTGGGCCAACCTGGCGGCCGGAGCCATAAATGCGCTGGTCCTCGTGTTTTCCTCCTTTTTAGCCGCATCATCGCTTTTATTCATCTGCACAACCCTCCCGGACTGAATTACGGATTTAATATAGTTGATAATACATGGTATGCGCTGCCTGATCAGGATGCTACAGCCAGTTATGGCTGTTTTCGATAATGTCCGGAATAAAAAAATTTTTACCGGTCAAACTTAATAGCGTTACGGCTTGAACGACCCGGATGCCCGCCGGAAATGATGTCTATGCCGTGTGTCTCCTGTTCCCGCGCCAACTGTACTTGTTGTTTGCCTGCTAAAACCTTTTGACCGGAGGCCGGTTTTTTTTGAGACAGTCCAGGTTTATATGGGCAGTAACGACAGCCGCCTTACTTTTTTCGCTTGTTCTGAACGTTGATTTTGCCATCGCCCGGGAAACCGGCCCCGGCCCCAGCCCCGGCCCTTTCCGTCCGGCCACGGCCTGGGAGTTGACGGGCCGCACCATTGTCGTCGATCCCGGCCACGGCGGCACGGATCCCGGCGCCGTCGGTTCCCGCGGGACCCTGGAAAAGGACGTTGCCCTGGCCATTAGCAAAAAGCTGGCCTACTTTTTTCAGCAGGGGGGAGCAAAGGTTGTTTTAACCCGGGACCGGGACCGGGATTTAGGCAGTCCGGAAAACCCGACCAAAGTTGAAGATCTGCAGAAGCGGGTGCAAATTGTCCACGAGGCAAAGGCCGATTTGCTAATCAGCGTTCATTTAAATCATTTTTCCGACCGTTCCGAATACGGCGCCCAGGCCTTTTACCAGCGCGGTTCGGCGGAAGGCAAAAAACTGGCCGAACGGATTCAGCCCCAGCTCAACGCCTTTTTAATCGATTCGGGACGCCGGGCGCTGGCGGGAGATTTCTATCTGTGCCGCAACGCCAAAATACCGGTGGTAATTGTGGAGGTTGGTTTTTTAAGCCATCCGGAGGAAGAAAGAAAACTAAGGGAAGATGTTTACCAGACGAAGGCCGCCTGGGCAATTTACCGGGGGGTGATTGATTATTTGCGGGGGTGATTAATTGCTTGCAAGGTAAGCCGAACGCAATAAGCAGGAAAATGAGGCCGGGTGATTGCAACCCACTTCATGCTTTGCCCGGTGTCCCGGATCCCGGTTCAGCGGTCTCTTCCGTGTTGAGTTTTTGGGTCAGGTTTTTGGGGTGGAATAACCGTTTATCGCCCAGGTTGGCTACCATGGCCATTTTGACTGCGCCGAAGGTAAGGTGGGAAAGAAAACAGATCAGGGCGTCGTGGGGCTTTTCGACCGGATAAACGCTGGTTGCCCCCAGCCTGGAGAGAACTCCGTAGATAATGCTCCATTCGGCCGCGCCAAGTAAAGATCCTTTTAAAAGGTATTTATCTCTGCCCATCAAGGTCAGCCAGTAAACGCAACTTACCCCCAGGCCGGCGGCAATCATATTATCTGCAATTAACCCCACCGCCTTGCCGTAAGGACTGGTGGCGTCGCCTTTTTTTAAAAAAATACCGGCGGCTTTGTTGACGGCGGTTGCTTCGGTGTACCCGGCACGGACAAAAATCTGTTCCACCGCCGTTTTAGCTAAATTTCCCCCCAGCCCGGAAATTACTCCCAGCCAGAAGCGATCGGTAATTTTTTTCATCTTCCTCACCCCGAAAAAATGGTTAAGAATATTTTTTCTGCGCAGGTAAACAATTAATCACCTTCTCTTTTTGTAATTAATGGGTGGGCCGGATGGATCCGGGAAGGCGGGAATTCCATAGGAATTTGTTACCTATACCTACCAGATATAGAATAAAAAGGGGTTTTCCTCCACAAAGCAGAATAGATAAGGCACTAAGGCACAAAGAGAAATGTCCCGGGAATATTAACTTTGTGCCTTTGTGCCTGGGAAGCTTTGTGCCTGATCTTTAATTTAATCCCTGGAATAAAAAGACTTCCTGCGGCAAAACTTAAAAAAGGTTGAATTTGCTTTCCGGCAAAGCAGTTCCGTTCGGCGGCGGTTCAGCGGTTCGATGGCGGAGGATAAAAACCCCGCCGGACGCGGGAAGGTCAAAAGAAAGGAGGCTTAATAAGGAGGTTGCCGTGCGTTTAAAAGTCATTTTGTGCTGCGTCCTGTTGCCGGTTGCAGCTTCTTTTACCTGTTTGCCCGGCTGCGCCCGCGGTTATCAAGCCGAGCCTGATTACGCCCCTTTAAAAAAGCAGATGGAGGAGTTTATTGCCGCCAGGAAGGGGTCTTACGGGATTTATTTTCAGGATTTGGGCTCAGGAAAATCCTTTGGTATTCATGAAAATACCCCGCTGACGGCGGCCAGTACGGTGAAGCTGCCGATGGCCTTATACCTGTACACGCTGGCCGCGGAAGGCAAGCTGGACTGGCAGGCCCGGGTAACCTACCAGCAGACTGCCGACTATGAAGGCGGCAACGGAATTTTGCGGTATACCGCCCGGAATGGAGACCGCTACTCCCTGCGGACGCTGAACACCCTTATGCTCGTTTTAAGCGACAACATCGCCTTCCGCATGCTGGCCCGCCACCTGGGGCGGGATAATTTCCGGCAGTTTATGCTCGACCTCGGGGGAAAAACGGTTTATCCCGGCGGCAAAAACCTTACCACGGCGCGGGACCTGGGCGTTTACCTGCAGGCCGTGCTGGACTTTGTCCGGCGCCATCCTGAAGAGGGCAAACGCCTGCTGGACGACCTGGCCCATTCTATTTATCACCTGGGCCTGCCCGGGGAACTGCCCGAAAATATTCTTGTGGCGCACAAAGAAGGGGACCTGGAGGAAGGAGTGGCGAACGACGCGGGGGTGGTTTTTTGCCGCCGTCCATACCTGCTCGTCGTGTTATCCAGCGGGGTGAAGGATCTGGACGAAGGTTTCCGGGACATTGCCCGGCTGAGTAAAATGGCCTTTGATTACCAGGAGAAAGTGGCCGGGAATTAAGTTTACATAATACAAAAAAAGGGGGAGTTATCATTGCTTCGGAAAAAAATAGCTGCCGTTGCTGTCGTGCTGACTCTTCTGTTTAGTCCGGGGGGCGCCCTGGCCCTGGCCGCCCCGGAAGCGCCGCCGGAGAAAGAAGCGACGGAAGACAAAAGCGCCAGGCCGGCACTGGAAACCACCGCCGAGTCGGCTGTAATCATGGAGGCGCACACCGGCCGGGTGCTCTTTGCCAAGGAGCCGGACAAAGAGCTGCCCATGGCCAGCGTCACCAAGATCATGACCCTGCTGCTGGCGGTGGAGGCGGTGGAAAAGGGCAAATTCAAGCTGACGGACCGGGTGGTGGCCAGCGAAAACGCCTGGGAAATGGGCGGCTCTCAGATTTACCTGGAACCCGGCGAGGAAATGAGCCTGGAAGAAATTTTGCTCGCCGTGGCGGTGGGCTCCGCCAATGACGCCAGCGTGGCCCTGGCCGAGCACATCGCCGGTACGGAGGAAGTGTTCGTCCAGGCCATGAACCAGCGGGTGAAGGAACTGGGCTTAAAGCACACGCACTTCGCCAACTGCACCGGCCTGCCCGCGAGCGGCCATTACACCTCGGCGTACGACATGGCCGTCATCTTAAAAGAATGTCTGCAGTATCCCCTCTTTAAAAAGCTTTCCTCCGTCTACGAATACGACTTGCGGGGCGGCAAGTTTAAGCTTTGGAATACCAACAAGCTCCTCAAGTGGTACCCGGTGGTTGACGTGGGGAAGACGGGCTGGACCAACGAAGCCAAATATTGCCTGGCCTCCTCCGGAGAAAAGGACGGGTTGCGGCTGGTTGTCGTGGTGCTGGGGACTCCCGAGCCGAAAAGCCATTTCCGCGAATCGATCAAGCTCTATAAATACGGCTTTGCCCGTTATAAGGCGCTGATTATGGCGGAAAAAGGCGCCTCCGTAAAAAACGTGAAGGTCGGCAAAGGCGTGGTCAATCAGGTCAGCGCCGTAACCGCGGAGCGGGTGACGGTGGTGACGCCCAAAGGGGAAGAGCAGGGGTTCACCACCCGCCTCGAGCTTCCGGAACAGATTACCGCTCCGGTGGCGAAGGGGCAGCAATTGGGCGTTTACCGCGTCTTCAAAAACGGCCGGGAAGTGCAAAGCGTACCTTTAGTGGCCGGCCACGACGTTCCCAAAGCGACCCTGTGGCAACAGATCTATAAAGTCTTTCGGGGTTAAGCAATTAGCCTTGCGGTTCCGGGTCCCGGAGAAATAAACCGGGGCCCTTGTTTTTTTGCGGCTTTATTTTTTTATTTGTTTTTTAACCCAATATATGGTAATATAGCAGGAAGAAATAATTTCAAAGCGAAATCTAAACTAACGTTCAAAAAATCACGTAAGGAAAAGAAAGGGCAGGTGAGGATGTGCGGATGGATCTGGATCTTGATCTGGAGTACAGGCAGGGCACTTTATTTGTCCGTCCGTGCGGGGAACTGGATTTAAGCGTGACGGATCGCTTCCGGGGAATCCTGGAGGAAAACCTGGCAAAGAGCTCAGTAAATCATTTAGTTTTTAACTTGAGCCGGGTTTCCTTTATCGACAGCTCCGGGTTGGGGGTCATCCTCGGGCGCTATAAAAAGCTTGCCCGGCAAGGAGGGCGGGTGTCTTTGGTGGGGGCGCAGCCCCAGGTGCGCCGGATTCTCGTTTTGTCGGGCCTGTTGACCGTGATGCCGGAGTACAGGTCCGAGGAAGAAGCTGTCGCCAGGGCAGGTTGAGGAGGAAAAGGGATGGATAACCAGGCGAAACTGGAGTTTAAAAGCCTTGCGGCAAATGTTGCTTTTGCCCGGGTCACCGTGGCTGCCTTCGCCTCCCAGCTGGAATTTACTTTAAACGACCTGGAGGAAATCAAGGTGGCCGTTTCCGAAGCGGTGGCGAACGCCATTATTCACGGCTACGAGAACCGGCCCGACGGAATCGTCACCATCACCATGACCATCAGCAACGGCACCCTGGAGCTCAAGGTCGGCGATCGTGGGAAAGGGATTGCCAACGTGAAAAAGGCTTTAGAGCCTTCGTATTCCACCGATCCGGAAAGAATGGGGCTGGGCTTTGTTTTTATGCAATCATTTATGGATACTCTGCACGTTGAATCGGCTCCGGGCAAGGGTACAACGGTCACCATGAGCAAAACGGCGGGTTCTCCGGGAGGAAAGGAGCAGATTGCCCACTGAACCCGCCCAAGAGTGTGAATACTGAGGTGGAACGCCGTTTATGAGCAACCGGTTGGCGGAAATGAACCTGCCCCGTTTTCCTTTGTTGAGCGACGAGGAGATGCGCACCCTGCTGCGCCAGGCCCAGGCCGGGGACGCCCGGGCGCGGGACAGGTTGATTAATTGCAATTTAAAACTGGTTTTTAACCTGGTTAAACGTTTTCAAAACCGGGGTTACGAACTGGAGGATTTATTTCAAGTAGGGTGCATCGGCTTAATGAAGGCCATTGATAAGTTTGACTTAAATTACGAGGTGAAATTTTCAACTTACGCGGTACCCATGATCGTGGGGGAGATCCGGCGTTTTTTGCGCGACGACAATCCGGTGAAGGTCAGCCGGTCGGTCAAGGAAGCGGCCTACCGGGTGCAGAAAATCAGGGAACGGCTTTGCAAGCGGCTGGGGCGCGAGCCCTCCATCGGCGAGGTGGCGGGGGAGCTGGGGATGTCCCGGGAAGAGGTGGTGACCGCTCTGGAAGCGGCCCAATCGCCCGCCTCCATTTACGAAACGCTGCATCAGGATGACGGTGACCCGATTTATTTGCTCGATCAATTGCAAAGCGAGGCAAACGGAGAAATGCCCCTGCTCGATCGCCTGGCTGTGAAGGAGTTGCTGCTCAGTCTGCCGGAACGGGACCGCAAGATTTTGACCTGGCGCTTTTTTGAGGACCTTACCCAGGTGGAGGTGGCGCGCCGTCTCGGGCTTTCCCAGGTGCAGGTGTCGCGCCTGGAGCGCCAGGCGTTGAAAAAATTAAAGGATTTGATGGAACCAAAGGGAACTGCATAAAATTTAACCCCCGGTGCATAATATGAAAGTCAATATTTTTGGAGATGGCAAAGGGGGAATGAGGGAATGCACATTAAAGTCATGGAACTGGTGGGAACTTCGCCGAACGGCTGGAAGAGCGCCGTGCAGGCCGCCGTAGACGAAGCTTCCCGGACCGCCGGCGAAATAGTGGGCGTGGAAGTGGTTAATTTTACCGCCAGCGTGGAAAACGGGCAGGTAACCGAATACCGGGCAAACGTGAAGATAGCCCACAAGTAAGGAAAAAGGGTCCGGGCAGGGCCAGGAGCAGTTTTTGCGGCAGAGGCAGGCATTGCCTCTGCTTTTGATTTTGAATCGCATAAATTAAAGTCGAAAGGGGCATGCTAAGTTTCCGGGAGGGATTCTGGTGACCCAAAATATTGATTCTTTGCCGGCGGAGATGCAAAAAAAGCAGTACGAACAGATGGTGAAGGAAGTAAAGCCGCGCCCGCCGGTAATCCGCAACATTTTTTGGGCATTCGTGGTCGGCGGCTTAATTTCCGTAATCGGGCAAATCTTTTTTAATATTTTTCAGAACTGGGGGCTGGGCCGGCTGGAAGCAGGGGCGGCCATGTCCAGCACGCTGGTTTTTTTAGCCGCCTTGTTTACCGGCCTGGGCCTGTATGATGAGATTGCGAAAGTCGGCGGGGCGGGCACGATCGTGCCGATTACCGGCTTTGCCAATTCCATGGTGGCCCCGGCCATGGAATACCGCGCCGAGGGCCTGGTCCTGGGGGTGGGGGCAAGACTTTTTACCGTGGCCGGCCCGGTGCTGGTTTTCGGCATCGTCACCGCCTGGATCATCGGGCTTTTGTATTATTTTTTCCGCTAAGGGAGGGACCGGAATTGGCGGCGCCGAAAAAGAACGGTCAGCAGACCGTCTGGTTTCAGAATCCACCCGTAATTTTGGCTACGGCCACCATCGTCGGGCCGAAAGAGGGCCAGGGGCCGCTGGCGCACACGTTTGACAAAGTGGTCGGCGATAATTACTACGGCGAGCAGACCTGGGAAAAGGCCGAGCGGCGCATGTTGATGGAGGTTATGCAGACGGCTGTCCAAAGGGCCGGTTTAACCCCGCAAAGTTTTGACTGCATGCTGGCCGGCGATCTTTTGAACCAGATCATCAGCGCCAATTTCGTCGCCCGCGACCTGGGGATCCCGTTTCTGGGGCTGTACGGCGCCTGTTCGACCATGTACGAGAGTATGGCGGTAGGGGCCATGCTGATCGACGGCGGGTTTGCCGACTACGTGCTGGTTGGTTCGTCCAGCCATTATGCCACCGCCGAACGGCAGTACCGTTACCCCACGGAGCAGGGGGTGCAGCGCCCGCTGCACAATACCTGGACGGTCACCGGGGCGGCGGCCATGGTACTGGCCCGCCAGGGGCAGGGTCCCCGGGTTACCCACGCGACGATCGGAAAAGTACTCGACCTCGGGCAGGGAGATCCGATGGATATGCCGGCGGCGATGGCCCCGGCGGCGGCGGACACCATTGCCCGGCACCTGCTGGACACGGGCCGGCACCCCGAATACTACGACCTTTTTGTCACCGGCGACCTGGGCGTCTACGGGCGCGAACTGGCGGTGAAATTGCTGCAGCAAAAAGGCTACGACATCGCCAATCGCTATACGGACTGCGGAGCAATTATTTTTTCTCCCGAGCAGGACACCCACGCCGGAGGGAGCGGCTGCGCCTGCGTGGCGGTGGTTACCTGCGGCCATTTGCTCCAGGAAATGAAGGCGGGACGCCTCAAACGTTTCTTCGGGGTGGCGACCGGGGCGCTTTTAAGCCCCACCACGACACAGCAGGGGGAAACCATTCCGGCCATTGCCCACGGTGTGGTGATTGAAGCGTGAAGGATAATCATCCTGTTGTAAATAGAAATTAAATCTACGGCACCAGCGTGCCGTCCGGGAAAATGGAGGGCTGGTTGATGATTTTTCTAAAGGCTTTTTTGGTGGGCGGTTTGTTGTGCGTAGTCGCCCAGCTCCTCATGGACCTGACCAGTTATAAGGTTACCCCGGCCCACATTCTGGTAGGATTTGTGACCGGCGGGGCGATTTTAAGCGCCCTGGGCGTATACGGGCCGCTGGTCGACTGGGCCGGGGCGGGAGCAACGGTTCCTTTGACCGGCTTTGGCCATTTACTTGCCCAGGGGACAATCGCCGGCGTTCAGGAAAAAGGCCTTCTGGGCGTCTTCAGCGGCGGCGTGGCGGCTACGGCGGCCGGGATAACCGCCGCGGTGGTCTTCGGCTACCTGGTTTCCCTTGCCTTCCGGCCAAAAGGATAGGAAAACATCGAAAACATCACAGTGCTGAAGCATGAATAAAAAATACCACGTCAATCCAACGATTAGGGGCATAAAGAAGAAAATTTCGTTGCAAA
>JAIMBK010000076.1 GCA_023511535.1 Armatimonadota bacterium | reverse complement strand
AGTAATGAAAATAATTATGTAAAAGTATTTACCCCTAATTCCTAACCCCTAATTCCTAATTCCTATTTTCTGAGGAGAAGCAAACATGCCTCCGAAGGTAAAAAAGGTTGTCAGCGTCAGCCTGGGCTCTTCCGCCAGAAACCACCGGGCGGAACTGGAACTGCTGGGTAAGTGTCTGTTGATCGAGCGGGTCGGCACCGACGGAAACCTCCGGCGGGCGATCGAACTGCTGAAGACATACGACGGGCAGGTGGACGTGCTTTCCCTGGGGGGAGTAAACATCTTCCTGAAGGCAGGCGCGAAACGTTTCGCCCTGCGCGACGGCCTGCGGCTGGCCGCGGCGGTGAAACGCACTCCGGTGGTGGACGGTTTTGGCATCAAAGATACCTGGGAAAGAATGATGATTGATTACCTTGCAAAGCACTTCGGATGGCCGCGGCCCGGCCAAACGGCGCTGATCTGCTCGGCGCTGGACCGCTGGGGCCTGACCGAGGCGCTGGCCGCGGCGGGCTGCAGGCTGATTATCGGAGACGCCATTTTCGCCCTGGGGCTGGCCGCGCCCTTTTCCTCGCTGGCTGCTTTTTCTCTGGTCGCCGGCGCCGTCCTGCCCCTTTTCCGGCACGTTCCGATCAGAATCCTTTACCCGACAGGAAAAAGACAGCATAACATCCGCCCTAAATTTTCGGAATTCTACCAGCGGGCCGACATTCTGGCGGGGGATTTTCACTTTCTGCACCGCTACCTGCCCCCGCGCCTGGACGGCAAAACAGTAATCAGCAGCACGCTTACCCCGGTAGACCGGGAAGACCTCCGGTGCCGCGGCGTCCGCTGGCTGGCAACCAGCGCCCCGGCCATCAACGGCCGTTCCTTCGGCGCCAACGTCTGGGAAGCAATTTGCGTGGCCCTCCTGGATAAACCCCTGGCGGAAATCAGCCCCGAAATGTACCCGCCCCTGCTGAAGCGGGCCGGGATAAAACCGGAAGTGATCCGGTTGAATTAGGGGTTAAAATGATTCCGCCCAGGTGACCAGGGGCAACTCAAAGGGATGCGTAAAAAAGCGGTGGTCGGGGCGCACCCGCACGGTATACCCAAAAGTTCCTTGCGGCATAATCAGGCTCTCGCTGTAGAGATAGGTTTGCTGGTCAATCTGTCCCACCACGGACATGGCAGCGCGGGAAATCTTCTCCAGGCCCCGGTCGCCCGGCATACCGTAAACAATTTCCACGGCCACTTCCTCCGGACGGATGGGCCCGAGCATAACGCCGGCCCGGACGTTGAGGAAATCCCCTGTTTTCATCGTTTTCCGTCCGTCCGTTTCCACGGAAACGATCCGGACGGCAGCCCAGTTTTCCGTCAGTCTTTCCTTGAATTCTTTAATTTCCCTGGCGAGGGCGAAATTATTTTCCGCAATCAGGCCGCCCCTTTCCACCGCGGGAAGATAAAATCTTTCGGTGTATTCCTTGACCATCCGCTCGGTATTGAAATAATAAGGGATGGTTTGCAGCGACCTTTTCATCAGCTGCGCCCATTTTTCGGGCAGGTTGCGGGCGCCGTCGCGCTGGTAATAGAGGGGCAGGATGACTTCCTCGAAAAGGGCGTAGAGGGACCAGGCGTCGTCCCGGTCCCGGGTTTCCTCGTCCGGGTAGAGCCGGTTTTCCCCGAACGCAAAACCGTTTTCCCCGTTATACGCTTCCGGCCACCAGCCGTCAAGAATGCTGCAGTTGATCACGCCGTTTACCGCCGCCTTTTGACCGCTGGTGCCGCTGGCCTCCATCGGCTGGCGCGGGTTGTTCAACCAGAGGTCGACCCCCTGCAAAAGGTAGCGCGCCAGGTTGATGTCGTAATCTTCCAGGAAAACGATCCGCCCGCGAAAGGGTTCTTCGTTGGAAAGATCGTAAATCTGCTTGATCAATTCCTGGCCGGCGCGGTCGGCGGGGTGGGCCTTGCCGGCAAAGATCAGCTGCACCGGATAATCCGGATTATTGAACAGCCTGACCAGTCGTTCCCGGTCCTGGAAGAGGAGCGTCGCCCTTTTGTAGGTAGCGAAACGGCGGGCAAAGCCAATGGTGAAAACGTCGGGCCGGAGGTAATTCTGCACTTCGTGCAGACGGTGAGCGGGCTCCTGGTTGCGCGTCCGCTGTTTTTTGAGGTTTGCCCGCGCCGCCCGGATCAGTTTTTCTTTTAAAGCTGTGTGGGCGTTCCAGAGCGCTTCGTCCGGGATGTCGGCCACCTTTGCCCATAAGTCCTTTTCGGTAATTTTCCTGTTCCAGCCCGGCCCCAGGTAAATTTCGAAAAGCTCCCGGATTTCTTCGGCCAGCCAGCTCTCTACGTGAATTCCGTTGGTGACCGAAGCTACGGGGACCTCTTCCCTGGGGATGGGCCCGTACAGGGAATGGAACATTTCCCGGGTAACCCGCCCGTGAATCCGGCTCACCCCGTTGCAAAAGCCGGAAAGTCGCAGGGCCAGCAGGGTCATGTTGAACCCCTTCCGTTGATCGTCCCAGCCCAGGTTCAAAAGAGTTTCTCTTTCGATGCCCAGCGGTTCGTAAAGGTGGCCGAAGTATTTTTCCATTAGCTCGGCACTGAATACGTCGTGGCCGGCCGGAACCGGGGTGTGGGTGGTGAAAAGGGTGTCCGGCTTTACCGCCTCGATGGCCGTTTCCAGGGGGAGACCGGCTTTGACCAGCTCGTGAAGGCGTTCAATTAAAAGAAAGGCGGGGTGCCCCTCGTTGATGTGCCAGGCCCGGGGGTTGATCCCCAACGCGCGCAGCGCTTTTACTCCGCCCATGCCCAGGATAATTTCTTGCGCAATCCGGGTTTCCTGGTTCCCGCCATACAACTGACCGGTTAATAAACGATCTTCCGGCCTGTTGTGGGCAATGTCCGCATCCAGGAAATATATATCCACCCGGCCCACGCGCATCCGCCAGATTTTCAAGAAAACCGGGCGCCCGGGCAGGTCTACCTGGATGATCATTTCGCTGCCGCCGGGGTAGGTGACCGGGGTAACCGGAATTTCGTAAAAGTTCAGGTAGGGATAAACGGCTTCCTGCCAGCCTTCCCGGTTGATGCGCTGGGTGAAATAGCCGCTCTTGTAGAGCAGCCCCACCCCCACGAGGGGTAATCCCAGGTCGCTGGCCGATTTGAAATGGTCACCGGCCAGCAGGCCCAGGCCGCCGGAGTAAGTGGGGTGGGACTCGTGAACGCCAAACTCGGCGGAGAAATAGGCGATGGTCTGGCCGGCAAAGGCGGGATAATTTTTTTCAAACCAGGACGGCGCCTGCAGGTAGCGGTCGAAGTCGTCCATGACCCGGTTGTATAAAGCCAGGTACTTTTCGTCCCGGGAAGCCCTGTCCAGCTCTTCCTGGCGGACGTTGAGCAGGAATTTCACCGGGTTGTGGCCGGTTTCCGCCCACAAATTTTCGTTGATCTTTTTATAGAGGGCACAGGCGGGGGGGTTCCAGCTGAACCAGAGGTTATAGGCCAGTTCATGCAGCCGGGCGATATTTTCGGGAAGCCGGGGAATGACCGTAACCGTGCGGTGAAAAAACACAATACTTCCCCTTCCTAATCCCCCCTTGGGGGCAGGTTTTTGGTTGTCGAGCCGTTTTCCTTTAAATGTTTTCCGGAGTTCAATTTTTTACGGCTGCTCAAAAATCGGCATCCTTCGACCCGGTTAAATTTTAACTGGTAACCAAAGTCATGTCAAGGACCCGGCTGTTACTTACCTGTTTGCAGGGTAGCTTTTAATTTGCGATAGGTCGTTTCCAGCCCCTCGGAAATCACCCGTACGTCTCCCAAAACGGGCATAAAGTTCGTATCGCCCGCCCACCGCGGCACGATGTGGACGTGAAAGTGCCCCGGCACGCCGGCGCCGGCAATGGTCCCCAGGTTAACGCCGATATTGAAGCCGTCCGGACGGAAGGCCTTGCGCAGCAGCGCAACCATTTCCCGGGTGGTTTCGCCCAGTTCCAGAATTTCTTCCCCGGTCAAATCGGCCAGGTCCCCCACGTGCCTTTTCGGCGCGACCAGCAGGTGGCCGTTGGTATAGGGATATAAATTAAGCAGAACAAAGACCGCTTCACCCCGCCGAAGGACGTAATTGGCCTCGTCTTCAGTGGAATTCAGCTTTTCGCAAAAGATACAGGCGCCGCCGTGATCTTTCCCGATATAAACGGTGCGCCAGGGCGCCCATAAGCGCTCCATGCCAACTGTTCCTCCTTTAGAAAATAATTGGGAATCGGGAATCAGGGATCTGGCCCTCTTCCCTGGTATGATTATTTTCATTCTTCATAGAGGAAACATACGTTCCCCGGGCAACTTATTTGAAAATAGAAATGGACAACTCAGGACACGCCGGCGGCAGCCTGCCGCCTTTCCTGTTCCAGGATCATCCCGGTAAAAATCTCCACCACCACCGGGTCGTAAATTTTCCCGGCCAGCTGGCGCAGTTCGAAACAGGCCTCCGCCGGGGTTTTCGCCTCTTTATACGGCCGGGCCGTAGTCATGGCGTCATAGCTGTCCACAACGCGCAAAATCCGGGCCAGCAGGGGAATTTCCTCTCCCCGCAGGCCGTCGGGGTAACCGGTGCCGTCGTAGTTTTCGTGGTGGTGCCGGATCGCTGAAATGATTCCCGGCAGAAACACCAGGGAACGGACAAGCTCACCTCCCCGGACGGGATGCCTTCTCATCACCGCCCATTCCTCGTCCGTCAAAGAACCTTTTTTATTTAAGATCTCCGGTTCCACCTCAATTTTTCCAACGTCGTGCAAATACGCTCCGTACCTGAGCTGGTTAACTTCGTCCTCCGGCAGATGCAGCCGGTCGGCGACGGCCACGGCATAAGCCATCACCCGTTCCGAGTGGCCGAAGGTATAGCGATCCTTCACGTTGACCGCCGTTAAAAAATATTTGAAGGACTCCAGCACCCCTTTCCCGAAAAGAGACGCGGCCCGCAACTGCTCGAGGGTGTGCAGGCGCAAATCCTCCCGCCGGCAGCCGTACTTTGCCTGGTAGAGGTCGTCGTCGGCCGCCCGGAGCAGTTCCTCCGGCGTGGCGCCGTCTTCCGGGTAGCAGCCAATTCCCACCGAAACGGTCATTTTTCCCAGCGGCTGGATTTCTACTCCCGCAAAAGGGAAAGACGTAATGGCGGTTTCAATCTCCCGGGCCTTCTCGCGGGCGAATTTCCGCGTGACGCCGGGCAGGAGGACGACGAATTCCTCGCCGCCGTACCGGGCGGGAAAAAAGGGCTCCGGCACCGCTTCCTGCAAGATTTCGCCTACTTTGGCCAGCACTTCGTTTCCCTTTTGATGGCCGTAGTTGTCGTTGTAAAACTTGAAATAGTCCAGGTCCAGCATCACCAAAGCGAGGGAGGAGGACATTTTCTTTGCCTGCGCCAGCTCCTCCCGAAGCTTTTCCTGAAAACGGCGGTAACTGGCCAGACCCGTCAGCGCGTCGGTGTTGGCCAGCCAAAGGAGGTGCTCCCTGGTGCGCCTCTCAATATCTGTAAACCCGCCCATCAGCCAGGCCAGAGTAGCCATTACGCCCGAATAAATTAAATCCAGCTGAAACATTTTAGAAATGGCGGCTTTTTCCAGGTGGGAAACGTCGTAGGAAAACAGGATGAGGATGGCGAAAAATGCACTGGTCAGGCCGACAGTTTTGCCGTAGGCGGTGGCGGCGATGATCACCGGGATCAAAAAAAGAATTTTCGCGCCGGAGTGCCCGCCCGTCCCGTACACTGAAAATGCCACCACGGGAAATAAAAAGAGCAGAACGATCAAATCGCTCGTTAAAAAACGGGGGAAAAATTCATTTTGAGCCTGCAGCTTTTTCAGGATATATGGAATAATTCCAAGCGCAGATAACATGATAATAAAATAATTGAAATACGCTCCAAATTGTTTTCCCAATCTAAAATCGTTATAAACGCTTACAAAGGCCATAACAACGATTAAAATATTAATGATCTGGGAAACCAGAATATGCTCGGAAATGTCTTCCGTTCTTTTATCCAAAGGGTGTTGCTCGCCAAATATTTTCATAAGTTATAGATTCTCCTTATAATTAACGGCCAAAACAAGGAGGGGAGAAATTACAAAAGTTAATATCTCCCCCTTCATATTCATCACTCATGAATACTATTTATTTTCGTAAACTTTTCGGAAGCTCAGGCTGATAGTAAAAAGCAAAACACTGAGGCTTAATAATTACGCCCGCCGCCAGGACCAGGGTGCTGAACAAGGCCGTCAACATTCCGTAATAGATCTTTTTCATTTTCTTTCACCTCCTTTTTTAAACCTGTACTTTTTAATTTATCCAGCACCGCAAAAAAGCGTTGCCCCGGACCGGTCAGGGAAAAAACCTGCCAGAGCAGTCCCGCCGCCAGCGCCAGGATTGCCATGACAGCCGCCGGGGAAGGGTAAAAATATAAAAGGCCGCCCTGAATTAAAAACACGAGCCCGACCGTGGCCACCGACAGGCTCCTTAACTGACGCCGGTGGCTTTCCGAAAAAACCGGCTTGGCCGGCGTGTCGACCGGCGCCAGGCGCCAGACAAGGAAAAAAGAAAGCAAAGAAACAAAAGAAAGCAAAATCAGAAGGAAAGGCAGCGAAAAAAAAGGTGCGCTTAAAACAACGAATTTAGCCGTCAAAGGAATTAACAGAACACTCAAGATAATGCAACCAAAAGGAGATTCGCTGTGCGCACCGCCGGAAAAGCAGCGCAGCACAAAAATTGTGAGCGCCACGAGGAGGGTGGCCGGAAGACACCCCAAAAGCCAGCCTGCCAGCCCTATCCCCAAAAAGGCAAAACCGGTATAGATAAAGACCTCCAGGCTGTAGAGGACCACCTCCTCCTGTTCAGCGGTTAATTCGAGCTTTTCCCTTAAATAACGCGCAATATACCGGGGAAGATCGGGCATGCCCTTTAACCCGCCTTTCAGGCCGGAAATTTGCCGCCGCGGCGGTTATAATAATTTTTGCCAATTGCCACGACCAGCAAAAGTATTTCGTAGGGAAGACTGAACAAAGCCCTTAAAAAGGGGTTGGCAAAAGAAGCTTCATAGGTAAGGCCGGTTAATTGAAGCAAAGGCTTTGTATAAATTAAACTTAAAAAAAGGATAATCACAGAGCAAATTAAAACAACCATTAACGACTTGCTCAAACGAGTTCCCGTAAAAATGCTGATCAATACAGCCAGGAAAATAATTAAGATGACCGTGTGCATGCCCGCCGCAATTGGCAACAGGCGCACAAAATTTACGAGCGCCTGGAGAAAAGCGATCGTGAGCACTTTTCTCCACGCAAAGCGCAGGTTTAAAAAGCTGAATACCACCAGCGTCATGATTATGCTTTCCGGCAAATCCTGGATAAAGAAGGCGATTAGTTCTGCTTGGATGTTTTGTTCAGTCATAAACAACCCTGCCGTTACCTTTTTGTTTGGTTGACCAAAAACTGCTCAAGCTTTCCCTGTTCCCATCCCCAATATCCCGGCGCTTCTAAGCTGCATCACCTTTGCCCGGCCCGGTATTTTTCCGGCAGTTTTCTTGACCGGGAAGAGAAGTTATTAATCTAACACCATATTTTTCGCCACTTACCGGGCAATTCCTTCAAAAAAAGATCTTTTTCCAAAAAATTTTTTCCGTATTTCCCCTCCCTCCCGGTACAATTAATTCAATGAAAAATGAATTTTTTCCTTCTGTTCTTGTTAAAAAATTCTTGCTTTTTACCCGGCTACAGGTAGACCCGCGGGACCCGGCTGTTGATCTGGCAAACCACTTCGTAGTTGATGGTCTCGATGGCTTCGGCCACTTCTTCCACGGGCAAAAGGACCTCCCCTTGCCGGCCGAAGAAAACCGCTTCGTCACCGGGTGCCACGTCCGGGATGTGCCCGACGTCAACCATACACTGGTCCATGCATACCCTCCCCACCACCGGGGCCTTTTGCCCGTGGATCAATACTTTTCCCCGGGAAGACAACAGCCTGGTGTACCCGTCGGCGTAGCCCACCGGCAGGGTGGCGATGACGGTGGGCGCCGGTGTTTCGTAAGTGGCCCCGTAACTGATCTTAAAACCCGCCGGCACCCTTTTTACCTGGGCCACCCGCGCCTTCAAAGCCATGGCCGGTTCCAGCCGGAGGCGGGAACGATCTACCTCTTTGGAAGGATACAGGCCGTAAAGGGCGATCCCCGGCCGGACCAGGTCCAGGTGCGCCGCCGGGAGATCAATGATCGCCGCGCTGTTGGCGCAGTGCCGGAAAGGAACCGTCAGTCCCTCCCGGCGCAGAGCGTCCAAAAAAGCCAGAAAGCGCTCCAATTGCTCCAGGGTGTAACGCTTGTCCCGGCTGTCGGCAGTGGCAAAGTGGGTAAAGATCCCTTCCACCTCCAGGTGCGGGAGCCGGGCAATCTGCAGCACTTCCCTTACGGAGGCGTCTTCCGCCGGAAAACCAAGGCGGCCCATCCCGGTGTCCACCTTAACGTGCACGACGGCTTTACTTCCCCTTCGCCCGGCCAGCTCGTTCAACCGGGCAGCCATTTCCACACTGTAAACGGTTTGGCCCAGGGAAAACCGCAAGACATCGGCAAACTGGCCGGGCGGGGTGTACCCGAGAAGCAGGATGGGCGCCGCAATCCCGGCCTTCCTTAACTGTTCCCCTTCGCTTACCCTGGCCACCGCCAGCCTGCCGGCGCCGTTGGCCAGGACCGTCCGGGCCACCTCCACAGCGCCGTGGCCGTAGGCGTTGGCTTTCACCACCGCCATTACTTCGGTCCGCGGCGGGACCATTTGCCGGATCTGCCGCACGTTATAAGCAATTGCCTTGAGGTCCACTTCCGCCCAGACTGGCAGGTCAAACATACTCTTTCGCCTACTCCTTTAAATTAACTCGAAATTGTCAGGCACAAAGGAAACAGGCACAAAGGCACAAAGGAAAACAGGCCTGTCTAATAAATTTAGCCTCAAAGGACATTTCAAAACACAGATTTAAACGTAGGGCCAGGGCTGCTCTGGACGCACTTCCAGCGGCAAATAAAGGCGGAAGGTCGTCCCCTTCCCCACTTTGCTTTCCACCTCAATTTTGCCTCCGTGGGCCTGGATAATTGATTGACAGATAAACAAACCCAGGCCGGTTCCTTTCTCCCGCGTGGAATAAAACGGGAGCCCAATGTTTTTTAAATGGTCTTCCGGAATTCCGCATCCGGTATCTTCCACGGCTACCCCCACCAGCTCCCGGTCCGGCTGAAATGTTTTAAACCTTAAGATGCCTCCGTCGCTCATGGCCTCCAGGGCGTTGTCGACCAGGTTTAAGAAAACCTGCTTGAGCTGGGCAGCATCAAAGAAACATTCCGGCAGGCGGGGGGAAAGCTGAGTTTCCACTTTAACGTCTTGCAGAAAAGCCCTGGGTTCAATCATCGCCGCTATTTCCCGCACCGTTTCATTCAGGGACCCCCTTTCCAGGGATACCGGCCGGGGCCTGGCCAGCTTCAAAAAATCCCCGATAATCCTGGTGCAATTATCGATTTCTTCAATAATATAATCGATGTACGGGGCCGTTTCCCGGCCCTTTTTTTCCTTGAGCAACTGGGCAAACCCCTTGACGGCCGTCATGGGATTTTTTAACTCGTGTACTATGCCGGCGGCCATCCGGCCGATCACGGCCAATCTTTCCTGTTCGTGGAACATTTCCTGAAGCCGGCGGAATTCCGTTACGTCCCGGATAGTCAATAAATAATACGGACCAATGCCGTTGCCCGGTCCATTTTTTAACGTGCTCAAATCCACCCTGAGCATCCGGCCGTCCCGGTCTATTTCGTAAGAAACTTCTTCTTTTCCCGGAAAAACACCGGCCAGAAAGTCCCCGATGTTCCGGCCCACCAGGCCGGTGGCCGGAATGCCCAAAATCTTCGCCGCATTTTGATTGCACATGATTATTTTTAAATTCTCCGCCAGCATGATTATACCATTTAGATGAGAAAGATTCACGGCATCGCCCAAAACAACTTTCATTCGAATCTCCCCCTCCCAATCAACAAAAATTCACGACCGGCTTCAATATTTCCATCACTTGCCGATCTCCCCAAGAAGGACTTCTACCTCCCGCATCGCTTCCGGCAGGCAGGCAAGGAGATCGCGCGCCAAAAGCCCCCGGATCCCTTTTTGTTTTGCGGCCAGGTCGCCCGCGCGCCCGTGCAAAAAGGCCCCGGCGGCGGCCCCGGACAGAGCATCCAGACCCTGGGCCACCAGTCCGGCAATCACGCCCGTGAGCACGTCGCCGCTCCCTCCGCTGGCCATTCCGGGATTGCCGGTCGGATTTATGTAAACCGTCCCTTCCGGCGAGGCAATTACCGTTGCCGCTCCTTTCAGCAAAACCACCGCCCGCCAGTCAGAAGCCGCCTGTTCGGCCGCCGCAACCCTGTTTTCCTGGATTTGCGCAATGGTTTTGCCGGTTAAACGGGCCAGCTCGCCGGGATGAGGAGTAATGACCAGGGGAACGGGCACCGACCGGAAGATCTCCGGGGAACCCGCCAGACAATTCAAGCCGTCGGCATCCAAAATACAGGGCACGCTTAAAGACGGCAGCAGATTGCGCACGAAGGCCGCCGTATCCGGGTGGGTGGTGATCCCCGGACCCAGCGCGAGGACGTCGGCGCGTTCCGCCAGGGCAAGGACTTCCGCACCGGCTTCGCGGCTGAACGTTTGCTGCGGGGTAGCCGGCAGGCCCGCCGTCATGACCTCGGTTAATTTGGCTGCCGCCAGCTTTTGCAGCCCCTCCGGGACCGCCAGGGTCACGAGGCCCGCCCCCGCCCGGGCGGCCCCTTCCGCGGCCAGGCAGGCCGCCCCGATCATGCCCTTTGCTCCCGCCACCACCAGCACCCGGCCGCAGTCACCCTTATGGGCCGCCGGAGGACGGGGCGTAAACCAGCTGCCGACCAGTTCCAGATCGAGCAAATGCCTTTTTAAATGATCTGCCGTCAATAAAAAAGCGGGGATGGAAATATCGGCCACGTGCAGCTTCCCGGCGAAGCCGGCGCCCGGCTCCTGCACCAGGCCCAGCTTGGGCAAACCAAAGGTCACCGTCCGCGTGGCCCGGACGCACGGCCCGCGCGCCAAACCGGTATCCGCTTCCAAACCGGAGGGAATGTCCACCGCCACCACCGGTTTTCCGCCCGCATTGATGGCTTGAATAACGCTTGCCGCCGGTTCGCGGGGAACTCCCCGGAAGCCGGTGCCGAAGATGGCGTCTACGATCAGCTCGCTTTCTTCGTGGTCCAGGGGACTGCCTTCTTCGATGACGTGAATTTCCCGGCCCATTTTCCGCCAGATCTGGAGGTTAATCAGCGCGTCGCCGGTTATTTCTTCCGGCCTGGCCAGCAGGTAAACCTTCACCCGCGCCCCCGCATTGAACAGGTGCCGGGCCACCACCAGGCCGTCGCCGCCGTTGTTGCCTTTCCCGGCGTAAATACTGATTTTTTTACCGCGCACGTCCCTCAGCATCTCGCGGATGACTTCCGTTACCTGCAAACCCGCGTTTTCCATCAAAACCAGGCCGGGTATTCCGTATTCCTCGATCGCCTGCCGGTCCAACTCCCTCATTTGGGCCGCTGTAACCACTCTCATCGTTTTTTTACCTCCCGTGAAAAAAAATCAGGGGATAGAGGGTTAGGGATTGCACATCAATGCTGCTAAACCAACACCAGCAAAATTAAAAAATTTTTTGTTATGCGCACCGATATTTTCACGATATAGAGCGGTTTCGGGGGCCGCCTTCCAGGAGAACAAAGGCGATTGCTTCTCTTTTTCCGTGGGATAAACTCAAATGAACCTTTTGCACCCCCTTTTCTTTGGCCAGAGCGGCGGTTTTGCCGGACAGGATCACCCCCGGTGCCCCGTCCGGGAAATGAACAACCTCTACCTCGCGCCACTTTACCCCTTGGGCCAAACCGGTCCCCAGCGCCTTAAAAACCGCTTCCTTGGCCGCCAGACGCGCGGCGTAACAACCGCCGGAATCGCGAAACCGGCGGCAGTACGTCACTTCCCGCGCAGAAAAAATTTTTTCCTCAAACCGGCTGGAAAACTTTTCGATCAGTCTTTTGACCCGTCCTGTTTCAACTATATCCACACCGATCCCGATAATCAAAGAAATCACCGCGACAAGAGAAATTTTCTGAAGATAATCCCGCGACAAAGCCAAAGACCAGGAGAACTACCCGGTGGATAATTCTGGATGATAGTTCTTTCCTTAAAAATTATAACAAAAAATATGGCAAACCTTTCATTAAAAATAGGTCAAAAAAAGAAAAAAACCGCCTTCCCGTGAAAAAAACTCTGGCAAGGCGGCTTTGCGCCGGGGTTTAGAAACCCAATATTTTCCTGAGTTTCTTGGCCTGGGCCCGGCTGACGGGTACTTCGCTGTTTTCTTTATCTTCGACCACCAGGTTATAAGTGCCGTTAAAAAAGGGGACGATCTCTTTCACTTTATGCAG
>JAIMBK010000075.1 GCA_023511535.1 Armatimonadota bacterium | reverse complement strand
CTCTTTAATTAAGTCCTGGTGTTTTTTTACAATTTGTTCAACTTCAGATAATGTCGGCAATTCCTCATAGCTAACACTATGTTGTCGATTATCATATACGATGTCGGCAATCATTTTTTTGAAGAAATGTGTCTTATATTCGACACCTATTCCTACTATAATCACAATAATCATTACGAGCAACCCTATTTTACATATTAGCCTGTTCATATGCCCTCCTTATGTTTAGATTTGCTACCTGTCCGATTTATCATCGGACAGGTAGCTTTTTCACTGTGGCATACCCTAGCTGGAAATTATTATGCCACCAACGACAATAAGCCCCCAGTTCCAATATGACCAGTCATAGAAAAACTGAATGCACTATTCGACTGATAGTTTTAATGAATTAAATTGAGGGTTAATTTTAATTTCTGCTTCTGATAATTATAAAAAGTTGGTAATCCATCTGATACTGGTTTAAGGACTATCTATTTTCCATTCATCTGACCGCTTATATAATCTGATAATGACAGGACCTATCTGATAAATAGTGGGACGTATTTTAACGAAACAATTAGAAATGTTAATGTTAAATATAAGAATAACAAACCTAAAATTAAGTTCCCTATTTATTTATCCACCCTATATTTTTTTAAAAAGAAAAATGCAACTTATCAAACTTAAAAGTACCAAAATAAACGAAAAATACAACAATATATAAGACACCTCACTTTTTTTGACTCGATCTATGCTGTAAATTGCAATTTATCAAAGTTACGCTGTCAAGTTAAAAATAAATCAATAAACAGTGTCATTTAAAAATTTCCCCGGTGTTTTTCCACTGAAACTTTAACAGCCTGGCGATCTTCTTAATACTGACTCCTTCCGCCTTTAACGTTTTGACCTGTTGCCACCGGTACATACTCAGCACTCCCCTCTAACCTCCTTCCTACGAAGGAGATCATATCATAGAGGGTCAATTTTAGATGACGAAAAGGGGTCTGATCTATTTTACGATCTAAACACCTATCACCTGACCTATTGGCCACAATGGCTCCTCCGCCATCATGGGAATCACCTTTCTTATAGTCAATCGGTAATTACCTGCAAACTCAGATCGTACTGCAACAACCATTTTGTGGCGATAAGTCGGTTTGAGGAGCCAGAATTGCCAGCAACCCAAATGGTCATTCAGCTTAGTATCCAAGGAAATCATTGATGGAACGTCCGGTTTGATTTGCAGGCTGAACTGATTAAGTGGAATGGATAGCCCCATGCCTCGTGCTTTGAGGTATGATTCTTTGAGTGTCCAATAATCATAGAATCTCTCCTGCCTGGCTTTTTCGGGAAGAGTAATTATGTCCTTTGCTTCTGATGGAGAAAAGAATTTTCCAGCGATATCCAATACATCTCCGTTACTTTCCATGATTTCTACATCCACTCCGATGTCCTTTTCCATTACGATCCCAAGAGCAATAAGCCCATCTGTGTGGGCCTGTGTCCTTAATATATTGAAGGCTTGTCTTTTAATGTGGTCCCTGTACATCTCGACCGCATCGTTCATCCCTGCCTTAATCATGATCTTGACCCATCGGGAGAAAAACCTCCACCTGATCGTGAACAATTCCCGTTTTTTGATTTTGCCCTGGGTGCAGGTGAAAAACCTGGCCTCCAAGATCCTTTCTCTCTGTGCCCAAAGGCTGCCTGAAGACTGGGAAAAGACCTACGGCTACCGGCCGGTGCTTTTGGAAACCTTTGTGGAGAAGGACCGTTTTGCCGGGACCTGCTACAGGGCAGCCAACTGGATCTTGGTTGGCAGCACACAGGGCCGGGGCAAGCTGGACCGGTTCAATGAATACAAGCTCCCGGTCAAGGATATTTATCTCTACCCCCTCGTGAAAAATTTTCGGGCCATTCTCCTCGGATTATCCCCCTAATAGCTGGTTCAGTGAATATTTACGGGTAACTGCTAACAGTCACCCTATCTCCAGCTTAACCTATTAATCCTACTGAGCGCTAGGGTTTATTCTCCATCCTTTAGTAGCGAAGCATAATTAAAAGCTAATACTTTAACTAAATACTAATATTAAATGCATTAAAGCTAATAAATTGGCTATTATGACAACATAAGTAGCTAATATTAAGCTGTTTAATCGGACCATTATACTAATAAATATTAAACTTGCACCTACTCCCGTTACAAGTAATAATTGCATAAAAGGAGTGATGTGTTCATATCTCCAAGTAAACGAAACTAGCGTTAAAGACATCGCAAGAAAAGCAAAAGACATTATTTTTTGAGGGATAACTCTTTCAGAAGAATTATTTCTTTTTGAGTAGATAAAAATGATGACACCTGCAGATATAGCAACAGCCAATAAACTAATTAGCCGTAGAGCATCAAGCATAATAAATTAATACTCCTTCCTTTTTTAAAAAGCCCTTTTTTAAACACAAAATTACTCGTTTGCAGAAACCAAACGGCCACCCAAACTGGCGACCGTTTGGTTTTTAATAGTTTCAACGCCTAAATCTATTATATTACTAACATTTTTGTGATTGTATTATAATTACATCAGTGTAATAATAATCCATAATGACCCCACATCCAGTACGATTATAATAAGTTAGAACACCTGCACCGATTGCTAGAAGCCCGGCTGCAATCCCAAAAGCAACCGCTGCAGGAATAGATACCACAGCAGCAATTGCAGCTGCAATAGTGGCTACACCAGCACCGGCGGTCAGTAAACCTATTATACCATTTGTTTCACATGAATCAAGCCATACCCTCCAACCCCAAGAATATTCCGCAGAGCCATTAATACCACCGCAATTTTCTAATATTTCACTCTGATTAATCTTCTTTAGGTCTGCCTGGACCTTGTCTACGATTTCCTGAGTTAATCCCGCTTTTAGGGCTGCTTTATCGTCAAAAATGATCTGCCCACTTTCATCATCCAATTTCATATAATCTTTAATGTCTAAAAATAATTTCCACTCTTTTTTAAGCTTCTTAACCGTGAAACCAGTTTCTTTGCTCAGGGTATTAAAGTCCGGTTCTGCATCTTTGGCAGCAAAAGCATAGGGAGAGAAACTTAAATCAATAAGCAAATAATAAGTGTAATTACTATTACACTTCTTCTTGTACACCTTTTCACAGATATTTTCCTCCTTCTAAAGTATTTTTTGGCACTGTCACTCTCTTTGAAAAATTTGTTTTGGACCAGTTCCGGCGAAAAATAACCCCTTTCCGGCATCTGTCTCCCTCCCGCGATACTCCGCCATTATCTTACCGCAGAAAGGAGGCACTTTATAGTATTGTTGTTTATTGAGAGCAAAAAATATTTTTCCCGCTTAGTCTGTTTAGGTCAATAGATTATGACATTGTCTAAAATGTGCTTTTAAAGGAGTAACGGCAAGTTAAATTTTGTAGCTGATTAATCGACAGATGCATCGTGCCGACGCCTTGACTCGTGGTAAAAGAAATATAAATATTCAGTAAACAGATTTATGAAAACAAAAGATTACCACTGGAAATATCATTGGCCTGACAGAAAAAAATCCGGCCAATCATTGGAAGGCATAATTTGGAAGAAAAGCGGTTCACTAAATATTTTAGAAATGGGGCCGTAATCTGGATCATTTGTTCGCGGAAGACTACAAGCACTTAGGTATGTCGAATTATTGCCGAATAAATCGAAAATTTTTTCTTCCAGGCGTAAATCCTTTTTCGAATCAAAAACGTGGGTTATCTGTTAAAATGCCCAGATAAGTAGAATAACATAAACTCTATATGCTCCACCTGTTCCTATGGACGGGTTTTTCAGAGCAGGTTAAAAATAAGCGGAATTTTCATGCATAAATCTTTTTTGTTTAAAAAGCCGCGCCGGGTAGCATATTAAAAGTGGCAACGCAAACTCCCCCACTGTGGAGGCGGTTATGTCTTCCTGGCGCGTCAAGACGATTGAACAACTGGTGGCGGAAAAAGAGGAAGGACCCCACCGGTTAAAAAAAATTCTCGGCCTTTTCGACTTAACGGCGCTGGGGCTGGGCGCCATTATCGGGATGGGCGTTTTCGTGCTCACCGGGGTGGCCGCCGCCCGTTACGCCGGGCCGGGAGTGATTCTGTCCTTTGTTGTGGCGGGCCTGGCCAGCGGCCTGGCGGCCCTGGTCTACGCGGAAATGGCCGCGGCCATTCCGGTGGCAGGCAGCGCCTACACTTTCGCCTACGCCACCCTGGGGGAATTAATCGCCTGGCTGGTGGGCTGGAACCTGGTGCTGGAGTACGTGGTCGCCGCGGGAGCGGTTTCCATCGGCTGGAGCGGGTACCTGGTCAGCCTGCTGCAGTCGGCCGGTCTTAACCTGCCGGCAATTTATACTTCTTCCCCGTTTGCCGGGGGCCTGATCAATTTACCGGCCCTTTTCATCACCGGCCTGGTCACCGCCCTGATCATTTCCGGCACCCAGCACAGCGCGGCGGCCAATAAACTGATCGTCGCCTTGAAGGTAAGCGTTCTTTTACTTTTCATTTTTCTCGGGATCCGGCACGTCAACCCGGCCAACTGGCAGCCCTTTCTTCCTTTCGGGGTGACGGGCATTTTTCACGGTGCGGCCATTATTTTCTTTGCCTTCATCGGTTTTGACGCGGTTTCCACCGCCGCCGAAGAGGTCAAGAACCCCCGCCGCAACCTTCCCCTGGGCATTTTCGCCTCTCTTTTCCTGGCCACCCTGCTTTACATCGGCGTTACCGCCGTGCTTACCGGGATGGTGAAATATTCCCTGCTGGATACCGCTTCGCCGATGGCCCTTGCTCTCTTCTCGGCCGGTCTGCGCTGGGGATCGGCGCTGACTGCGGTCGGCGCCCTGGCCGGCCTCACTTCGGTCATGCTGGTCAACATGTACGGGCAGAGCCGGATCTTTTTCGCCATGTCCCGGGACGGCCTGCTTCCGCCCATCTTCTCCTGGGTGCATCCGCGCCTGCGGACGCCTGTTGTGGACAGCCTTTTTATCGGCTCCGTGGTGGCGGTGATCGGAGCCCTTTTACCCATCGGCATCGTGGCCGAACTGGCCAACATCGGCACTCTGACCGCCTTTATGGCCGTTTCCCTGGGGGTTTTGATCCTGCGGCGCACCCGCCCGGACCTGCCGCGCCCCTTCAAAGTCCCGGCCTCCCCCTGGCTGCCCCTGGCTTCCTTCGGCGCCGCCCTCTACCTGGCCGCCAATTTACCCGCCCTCACCTGGCTGCGCTTCGCAGTCTGGATCGTCCTGGGTCTGGTAATCTACTTTGTTTATGGCTACCGGCACAGCCGGCTGAGGGAAAAAAGCCCCGGTTACCCTGTTCACCCCTTCCCCGCCCCGGCCCGCAAACCAGCAGAGAGGAGGGCAAACCGGAGCCGGGGAGATGAAGACCGCGGGTAAAAAACACGGCTCAAAAGGCGGTGGAAAAATATCGGCAGGTAGTAAAAAGAGCAGTCCCTGGAAATAAAAAGGAAACCTTCCCCCTCCAAAAAACTTGCTTGACTAACTTTCTGGAATATGGTTATTTATTCAGTAGACAAAAATCCAGGGGGGATGAACGGTGAGCCTGGCCGAAGTCCGCAAAAGCAAGGGCCTGACGGCGGCCCAAATGGCCGTTTCGACCGGCCTGACCGTAGCGGAACTGCTGGCCATCGAGCAGGGCAGGCAAACGCCCCGTCTCTGCGTGGCCCAAAAGTGGGCTAATGCGCTGGGCCTGACCTTCGAGGAATTTTCGCGCCATTATTACGAAAAGGCCGACCCCGCCCAGTTGCTGGCTTGCGAAGAAGACTGACCGATCAGGCACAAAGTTTTCAGACACAAAGGCACAAAGTTAAATATTCCCGGTACATTTCTCTTTGTGCCTCTTTACCTTTGTGCCTTAATGCCTTTATGGCCGAAATCTACCAAAAGCTGCGTAACCTTCAACAAGCTCCGGCGGCAAATTGACTGCTCGCTGATTGGGCCGGCTGAAGATTGCGGCCGGAAAGTTCCGGCGAAAAACTTGAAAAGAAAAAGGCAGATAAGCTGTTTGCCTTCCTGCCTTTTTCTTTCCTGAAAAAACCTGTACCGGGAGTTCTTTATTTCCGCTTCCCGGCCCACTCCCGCTCGCGCAGCTCGACCCGGCGGATTTTTCCGCTGATGGTTTTGGGCAGGGAATCGACGAATTCAATTTTCCGTGGGTATTTGTACGGAGCGGTCACCTTTTTCACGTGCTCCTGAAGCTCCTTCACCAGCTCATCGCTCGGCTGATAACCGGGCGCCAGGATCACAAACGCCTTCACCACTTCCCCGCGCACTTCGTCCGGGCTGGAAACCACCGCCGACTCGGCCACGGCAGGGTGTTCGATGAGGGCACTTTCCACCTCGAACGGCCCGATCCGGTAACCGGAAGTCAAGATCACGTCGTCGGCCCGGCCTACGAACCACAGGTAACCGTCCTCGTCCTTGTATGCCCGGTCGCCGGTAACGTACCAGTCGCCCCGGTAAACGGAAGCCGTCCGCTCGGGATCCTTCCAGTATTCCTTGAAAAGCCCCACCGGCCTTTCCGGCCTGACCCGGACCGCCACATCCCCCTCGGTATTCGGCGGCAAAATGTTCCCGTTTTCGTCGATGATTTGCACATCAAAGCCGGGCGAAGGTTTGCCCATCGACCCGTAGCGCGGTTCAATGGGGGGGAAGTTGCCGCAGAGCAAAACAGTTTCCGTTTGCCCGTAGCCGTCGCGGATCGTTAACCCGAAGGCCTTTTTCCAGACCTCGATCACTTCCGGATTGAGCGGTTCGCCGGCGCCCACGCAATGGCGCAGGGTAGGAAACTTGTACTGGCTCAAGTCTTCCAGGACCATCATCCGGTAGTTGGTGGGGGCCCCGCACATAGTGGTAATGGGGTATTTTTGCAGCAGCTCAAGGGTCTTCCGGGGATCGAAACGCATGCTGTGGTGGACAAACTGGGCGGCGCCGCAGTACCAGGGGCCGAAGAAGCTGCTCCAGGCGGCCTTCGCCCAGCCGGTATCGCTTAAGTTCCAGTGCAGGTCTTCCGGTTTTAAATCAATCCAGAACTTGCCCGTAATCATATGCCCGATCGGGTAGGAAGAATGGGTGTGCAGGGTCATTTTGGGGTAGCCGACCGTCCCGGAAGTGAAGTAAATGATGGCGTCCTCGTCGCTTCTGGTCCTGGCCGTTTCGAATTCACCGGACGCGGCGGCCATTGCCTCCTCGTACGCGAGCCAGCCGTCCCTTGTCCCGCCGACGACTATTTTCGTTTTCAGCGTGGGACATTCCGCCTGCACTTCTTCTAATTTAGAAGCATTGGCGTTGTCGGTAATAAAACAGACCGCTTCGGCCGTATTCACCCGGTACTGGATGTCCTTGGGGGTCAACTGGGTGGTCGCGGGAGCGATGAGCGCGCCCATCCGCAGACAGGCGATAAAAATCTCCCACCAGGCAATGTAACGGGGCAGCATGACGATCACCACGTCGCCCCTCTTCACTCCCTGCTGCGTCAATACGTTGGCGAACTTTTTGGAGGCGATGCTGAAATCGAGGAAAGTTTTTTTCACCTCGTTCCCGGCGTCGTCAACCCACCACATGGCCAGCTTATTCGGATCCTGGGCCCACTTGTCGATAATATCCCCGGCGAAATTGAAATATTCGGGTACTTCCCACTTGAATTCCGCGTACGTTTTGTCGTAATCTGTCATGTTGTGAACAACGTCGGCCATTCGCTGATCTCCTCCTTTATATTTTTATTTTTTGCTACTTCCTGGCGGCGATGATTTCCTTGATTTTTTCAACCGCCCCGATATCTTCCAGGCCGGTGATGTCCCCCTTGACCTCGCCTTCCACTACGATTTCCTTGAGCAGCCGGCGCATGATTTTCCCGCTGGGAGTTTTGGGCATGACGTTCGTAAAGTAAATTGTTTTCGGAACGGCAATCTTGCTGATATTCTCGATAATGCTTTCCTTAATCTTCTTTTCCATCTCGGCGCTGGGTTCGTAACCCTGGCGCAGGGTCACGAAAATAACCGGGACCAGGCCCTTGATTTCGTCCGGCACGCCGATTACCGCCGCTTCGGCCACTCCCTCGACCTGGATGACGGCGCTTTCCATTTCCATGGTGCTCAAGCGGTGGCCGGCCACGTTGAAAACGTCGTCAATCCGCCCGGTGACCCAGAAATGCCCGTCTTTGTCCTTGATGGCCGCGTCGTGGGTAAAGTAGCAGCCTTCGATCTGACTGAAATACTCCTGGATATACCTTTCCGGCTCTTTCCACAATGTCCGCACCATCATCGGGATGGCCCGCTTGATGATCAGGTTGCCGGGAGTCTCCGGGGGCACCGGGTTGCCGTCTTCGTCAACCACGTCCAGTTCGGCGCCGAGGAACTGAATCCCGCAGGAGCCGGGCTTCATGGCGGTCAGCCAGGCTGCGCCGGCCAGCGGGCAGCCGGCCGTCTCCGTCTGGCCCCAGGTGTTGTTGATACACATTTTCTTGTTTCCCAATTTCTCGTAAGCCCAGAGCCAGGCTTCGGGGTTGAACGGTTCGCCCACCACGGACATTACTTCCAGGCAGGACAGGTCATAGGGTTTCATGTAGTCTTCCCCGTAGCGCATCAGCATCCGGACGGCTGTGGGCGCGGTAAACAGCTTGTTTACGCGGTACTTGTCGACAATCTGATAGAACCGGTCGGGCTTCGGGTAATCCAGGGCGCCTTCGTAAAAGATGGTGGTGACACCATTCATCAGAGCGCCGGCGATCCCCCAGATGTGCATGGTCAGCCAGCCGATGTCGGCCGTGCACCAGAACATGTCGTTGGGATGGTGATCCATGTGGTATTTGGCGTAAACGTAGTTGTTGACCACAAAGGCGACACTGGAATGCACAATCCCCTTTGGTTTTCCGGTGGTACCGCTGGTGTAGAAAACCAGGCCCGGCTCGTTGGCCTCCATCGGTTCGGGCGGGCACTCAATGCCGGCCTTGCTTACCAGTTCATCCCACCAGTAGTCGCGGCCCTCCTGCATTTTAATCTCAATGCCGGCCCGGTTGACCACAACGATCGCCTTAATTCCTTCAATTCCTTCAATCGCTTCGTCAACCCTGGCTTTTAAGGGAATCAGGTTCCCCCGCCGGTAACCGGCGTCGCAGGTAACGATGACCTGGGGCTCGTAGTTGATAAGCCGGTCTCTTAAGGCCCGCACGGAAAAACCGGAAAAAACAGTATTGAAGAGCACCCCCAGCCGGTAGCAGGCCAGCACGGCAATCACCGTTTCCGCCAGGTTCGGCATGAAGATGGCCACCCGGTCGCCTTTTTTCAGGCCAAAACCTTTCAAAACGTTGGCAAACCTGCTTACTTCCGCCAGAAGCATCCGGTAGGTGTAAAATTTCGTTTCGTATTTTTCTCCTTCCCAGATCAGCGCCAGCCGGTTTCCGGCCCCTTTCGCCACGTGCCTGTCCAGCAGGTTATAACAGGGGTTCATCACTCCGCCCACAAAAAACTTAAAGTGAGGGAGCTTTCCTTCCATGACCTTTTCCCACGGTTTGATCCAGGACAGCTCGCCGGCCACGTCCGCCCAAAAACCGGCCGGGTCCTCCCAGGAGCGGCGCAAGAGGGCATTAAAAGCGTCCACGCTGCCCAGATCGGTTTTTCCGGTCATTTCGGGGTCCGGATAATAAAGCTTGCTTTCGCTGATCATTTTAAGTTCTTCCGGCTTAACTTCCGCCATCGCTTCGACCTCCGTTTTAGAATTTTTTTCTTGAGTTCCACAAAAATAAATAATACCCTTCTAAACAGGACTAATTATGCAAAATTCATACCATCTTTAAAAAGGCCTAATTATTAATAATTTAAATACTTTTTTGTTTACTCAATCCCGGAATGTATGTATACAAATTGTTTACCATGTATACTAATGCCAGTTTCCGGCTAGCTCACGGAAAAAGAGGCCACCAGATGCTCCGGGTTTTTGCTCTCCAATCAAGAGTTTTCGCCACGCCCGAATAAAAATCCTTTTTCCTGCCGCAAAATTATTTGGCGCACCCGGGCGAAATACTCCCGGTATGCCTCAGTCCGGTAATCAGGGTAGGTCCAGGGTAAAGGTTCGAATTTTCCGCGATAATAAAGAAGAGTGACTTCGGCATAGATGCCCTGCCCAAGGTAGATCCGGTGGGAACGATCTTTGGTGGTGGCCAAAACCAGCTTGGCCGGCGCCAGATAACCGGGGTCGATATTGACTGTCCGCTTTCCCCCAGGGCGGGCAAATTCGCTTTCTAACGAATTGGTAAAAACTTTTTTCCCGGCCAGGGTGCCCGGATCAATCAGCTTTTGAAAGCTGAGAAACCGGCGGTACAGCGGGCTGCCCATTTCTGCTTCGTAATAACGTGTATAGGTAAAATCCATGACGTCACTTTCGCTGTCAACCGGTCCCCATTCCTTTTCCAGGCGCTCTTTTACTGCTTCCAGGAGGCTTAAATCAGCGGTGATTAATCCCGCCAGCAGCTTAACCGGACTGACGGCGCGGATTTGCCCCATTATCCAAAACCTCCTTTACCCGGTACCGGTCCAAAATATCCAAAATAAACGAGACTTGCCTTTTTGTCCTGAAAAAGATATAATAAATCTGCCGGCGGATGAATTCGGTCGGCGGTCATCAATAAACACAGAGTCACTAAAGTACAGGGCGGGAAGGCACAAAGGGAAATGTTCAGACGTCCGGGCATATTTTGCTTTGTGCCTTTTTGCCTGCTATTTGGGAAGGATAATGAATGACCACAATCGACCAGGCGGTGGAATTTTTTCTGGACAACCGGGATATTATCCCCGTATACATAACCCCCAAAGGCGATTACGCGGTCCCCGTCGAACAGAAAAAGCACCTTTACCTGGTTATCGAGCGGCAACAGCAGGGCATTTTTCTGGCGCGGCTGGCGCCTGATCTCATGCGTCTGGAGCTGTTAGCGGAAGAGCCCGCCGAAGACGCCCGCGCGTTTATTTACCGGCAGCTAAAACAGGCCGGTCTTGCCCACTTTTGATTTCCTGGTTTTTCTTCTTCGCATCTTGCCGCCCGGGAAGTTCACGCCCGGGCGGTTAATTTCCTGATGAGCTTCATCACCCCCCGCCGGAACCACCTTGTTATTTTGGGCACTTCACCAGCCTTTGCGCACATTCCTCGGCCCGGTTCAGCACTTCTTCTTCGTCGACGGTCAGCAATTTCCGGTTCTCCATCAACACCCGGCCGTCCACCAGAACCGTCTCCACGTCGGCTCCCTGCGCGGCGTAAACCAGGTGGGCCAAGGGATCGTGCCGGGGGTACAGGTGGGGCTTGTGCAAATTGACCAGAATGATGTCCGCCCGGTAACCGGGCTTGAGCAGGCCGATTTCTCCCCCCAGCCCCAGCGCCCTGGCCCCGTTTACCGTGGCCATCTGCAGGGCCGTAAATGCGGGGAGGGCCTGGGGATCCCCGGTCGCTGCTTTCTGCACCAGGGCGGCCGTACGCATTTCCTCGATCATGTCCAGGTTGTTGTTGCTGGCCGCACCGTCGGTGCCCAGGCCCACCACCGCGCCGGCCGCCAGCAGCCTGGCCACCGGGGCAATACCGCTGGCCAGTTTCAGGTTGCTCTGCGGGTTGTGGGCAATTCCCACCTTTTTTGCGGCCAGAATTTCGATGTCCCGCTCTTCCAGGTGCACGCAGTGGGCGGCCAGCACCGGCAGCGCAAACAGGCCCAGTTCATCCATCAATTGAATGGGCGTCTTCCCGTACCGGCGCTTCATATCATCCACTTCGCCGGCCGTTTCCGCCAGGTGAATGTGGATGCCGAGCCCAAACTCGCGGGCAATCTCAATCACCCGCCGCAGAAAATCGGGCGGACAGGTGTAGGGAGCGTGCGGACCCAGCATAACGGTGATGCGCCCGCCGACGGCCCCGTGCCATTTTTTTGCAAACTCCACGCTGTATTCCAGCGGCGGCAGCTCTCCCGCCCCGACGCCCGGCGCCGTGCCGATCATCCCCCGCGATAAACTGGCCCGCAGGCCCGCCTTTTCCACCGCCCGGGCCGCCTGCCCCATGTGGAAATACATGTCGGCAAAGGTGGTCGTGCCGGAACGAATCATTTCGACGCAGCCCAAAAGCGTGCCCCAGTATATGTCCTCCTTCTTCAGGCCGGCCTCCAGCGGCCAGATTTTTTCTTCCAGCCACAGCATCAGGGGCAGGTCGTCGGCAAAGCCGCGGAAAAGGGTCATTGCAGCGTGGGTGTGGCAGTTCACGAAACCGGGCAGGGCGGCCATATTTGTCCCGTCAATTATTTTTTCCGGCTGAAAGTCCCCGGGCAGCGCGCTTTCTTTGCCGACGTACACGATCCGCGGGCCGGCCACGGCGATTACTCCGTTTGGAATGATTGCTTCCGGGGATTCCATGGTGATGATGGTGGCCCCTTTGATCAGGATCTTCAAATCTTTCTCCCCCTTCGAAAATACCGCAAGCGGCACCATTAGGGAACAAAAACAGCCTGAAGCTATTTCAGGGTGTTGCTTATAATGTCCTGCGTCCCCTGTCATAAAAGATGAAGTAAGTTTCAGTAAACCCGCTGGGTATGGTGTGGTCCTTGATCACTCCGATGCTCCGCGTAAGAGCGCACCGCGGCTCGCTTCGGTCCGGAATCCCCGGCCCCTAGTTCCTAATCCCTAACCCGGCATAGCCGGAACCAAAAAGGAATTTGCTCATCCATGCCGAAAACTTAACCAAAACCCGCATGGA
>JAIMBK010000074.1 GCA_023511535.1 Armatimonadota bacterium | reverse complement strand
CCCCAGTCGGCCACCTCCTCGGCGGTGAGGATGTCGATGGCGCCGCCCTGGAACTCGCCCTTTACCTCCCCCATCTTTTCTTCCAGCCACCCTTCGATCTCCAGGTAGTGTTCTTTCAAGCCCTCCAGCACTTCGGGGTCGGCGTTCCACAGGCCGCGGCTTTCGGCTTCCAACAGCCGGCGGGCGATTTCTTCCAAAGCCCAGGGGTTGTGCTCTTCAAAGAACCGGCGGTTTTCCTCGTCCAGAATAAAGGTTTTCGTGATATCGTCGAAAATCCAGTCGTCCACTTCCCGGGTGGTGGCCTCCCAGCCGTAGACCCGGCCGACCCGCTTGGAAATGTCCCCGGCGCCTTTGTAGCCGTGCCTTTTCTGCCCTTCGATCCATTTGGGGTTCAAGAGTTTTGTGCGCACCACCCGGCGGATTTCGTCGGCCAGGGTGCGCACCTCCACGTGCTCCGGCTCCCTGGTGTCGCCGTAGTAGGTCTTCACTTCTTTGCCGGAAGCCGCCCGGGCGGCGGCGGTCATCCCGCCGTGGGTGCCGAAGTAGCAACAGCAGCCGAAGAGGTCGTACTCGTCGGTGACCACCTTGTTGTAGGTGACGTCTACCGTCTTCAAACTGGTCTGGAGCCAGCGGAAGGCCTCCCGGCCGAAGACGCCTTTGCCGTAGGCGTAACCGTTCCAGTAGATAAAGATGTCGGCCAGATCCTTTTCTTCTTTCCAGGCCGAGGCGTAGACGGCCAGGTTCACCCCGGCCTGGTAGGTGCCGGGTTTGGAGGCGAAGATGCGGAAAGTGGCGTCCCGCCAGGCCTGCTGGTCGCTCTGCCCGTTCAGCTGGGCCAGGGTGTGCTTGCGGACGTAGTTCTGTTCAACAGGCTCGTCCAGGGCGGCCACGGTCTGAATGGCCTCATCTAAAAGCTCCACGCAGTTGGGAAAGTTGTCCCGGGTGATGCCGGAAACCCGCACGGTCAGGTCGATGCGGGGCCGCCCGAGTTCTTCTAAGGGGATCACTTCAACACCGGCCACCCGACCGTTGGGCAGCCACTTCGGCTTTACGCCCAGCAGGTAAAACATCTGCCCCAGTCCTTCTCCGTCGGCCCACATGATGTCATTGCACATCCAGTAAAGGGCAATGTTCTCCGGATAGCGGCCTTCTTCCGCCAGGTGTTTTTCCAGAACCTTTTGCGCCAGTCTTTTCCCCACTTCCCAGGCCGCTTTCGTCGGCACCCGGTGAGGATCAAGGGAGTAGAAGTTCCGGCCGGTGGGCAGCACATCGTCCCGGCCGCGGGTGATCAAACCCGAAGGGCCGGCGGGAATGTACCGGCCGGCAAAGCCGGAAAGCAGCGCCTCGATTTCCCGGGAGGCTTCAATGCGCTCGTTCAAATCCAGCACCCGGGGCAGGAGCTCGTTGATCTCCGGCAGGATTTCGGGGCGGAGCAAGCGTACGCCCAGAACTTCGCAAACTTCCTGCGCAAAATCAAGTTCGATCCGCTCCCCTTTTAAAAATCTACCGATCAACGCTTTTCCGATCTGGTCGATTACTTCTAACAGCGCCCCGGAAGTCTTGCCGTGAGGAAGTGAAAAATGCCCCTGGTCGGCCAGCAACTCGGCCAGTTCCAGGTTCAGGAGAGCGGCCACGGCCCGGCGCAAAGAAGTCCTCTCTCCGGCGTCGAAGCGCAGGATGGAGTTGATCAATTCGATGCGCCGCTCGCCCTGCGGCAGTTCGCCAAAGATGTGCTGACCGTCCTGAATCTGCGTGTTGCGGACGACGGAGAGCACGGCGTGAGCTTTTTCGGCTATAACGGCAAAATTTTCGTGGCCGCCTTCCACATCAATTTGTTTATCCAGGTTGGTCTTTTTGATTTCTTCAATAATTAAATGTTCCAGCGTATGGGCCCGGGCCGGATCGGCTATTTTGGCCTTCTCGTACTCCTCCAGGTGGCGGTCCAGTTCGGCCAGCTCGTCGTAAAGCCCGCCCCCGGTCATCACCGTCTGCATGTGGTCCACCAGGGCGGCGTAGCTCCTCCTTTTGGCAATGGTTCCCTCCGGCGGGTTATCCGCGTTGTAGATGTAAAGGTGGGGGAGGGTGCCGATGGCTAAATCCGGATAACAGTCGCCGGAGAGACCCACGCCTTTGCCGGGCAAAAACTCCAGGTTGCCGTGGGTGCCCACGTGCACGAGCACATCCACCCCAAAGTCCCGTTCCAGGTAGCGGTAGGTGGCCAGGTACTGGTGGGGCGGCGGGATGTCCGGGTCGTGCAGGATTTTGCAGACCTGCCCGTCGCAGCGCGCCCCGGCGCAGCCTCTTTTCGGCTGCACGCAGACCACGGCATTGCCGTACTGAACGCCGGTAATGACAATTTTCCCTTCGTGAACCATGGCGGCGGGCACGCCGTTTTTGGCCTCACCCGGAGGAGCGCCCCAGGCTTCGGTAAGGCGCTGCTGCACCCGCAGAGATAAGGTGTCGAACCACTGCCGGTAGTCTTCCACGGGCATGAGTTTTAAGGCCCCGCCCTTGGCAATGATCTCGTCGGTGGTAGTCCAGCGGAACTCGGAGATAGCCTTGCGGTTCATAATGGTATCGATCAGTTCTTTGCCGTTTTCCGGTACCTCCACGCTGTAGCCCGCCTCCCGCATGCGGCGCAAAATCCCGGCCACGCTCTCTAAAGTGTCCAGGTTGGCCCCGCCGCCCACGGTGGCCTCCACCGAAGCGCAGGGGTTGTTGTGCAGGATGAAGGCCACCTTTCTCTCGGCCACCGGCTTTTGGGCAAGCTTAAGCCAGCCGGCCACCCGCTCCGCCAGGCGCCGGCAGCGCTCTTCCACCGGCACGCGCAGCTCCAGCTCCCCTTCCCGTCTGGCCCCGGCAATGAAGATGGGCTCGATCACCCCTTCGAACTCGGGCAGGGAGACGCACCAGGCGATGTCCCGGTTTATCCCCTGGGGATCTTCGGCCCATTCCTCCACCGTGCGGTAAAAGGAGGTTACCGGCTGGAAGACGGGGACGCCCAGCTTTTGCAGAAGAGTCACGCCGGAAGATGCTACATCTTCACGCAAAAAGTCATCGGTACGGGTGCGGGCTTCCAGGAAGAAGGAAATCAACTTGACCAGGGCATTGATGCGCGGCTTCCCGTCCGGAGTGAAAAAGTACTGGCGCACCACCTCGCCGGAACCCTTCGTGCCCAGACCGTCATCTTTCAGGGAATAGCAAAAGGCGGGGATCACTCTCATGCCTTTTTCTTCCAGCAAGCGAATCAATAAGTCCTCTACCGCCAGGTTGCCGTTCACCCAGTTGTTGCGGGCAAAAAGAAGGCCCACCGGAGGAACGGCGGCCGGTTCCGGGCTGGCCTGACCCGGGCCGGACGGCGGAAAATCCGGCCCCAGCGGCGCCTGTTCCTTTGTCTTTGGGCCGCTTCGCCGGGATAACAGGTTCGTAAAATACGACTCGTACCAGGATAAATACTCTTCCACCGCCGGAAAGCACCCCGGTGCGGCCGGGTGGTAAATGCCCTCCCAGGGGAAGATAAGCGGCTCGCTGTACGCCAGCCGTTCACCCAGCACTTCCGCCGCCAGGTAACGGAGCAAATGGGCAAAGTTTTCTTTACCGCCCTGCACTATATACGTATAGCATTTGGAAACTACCTCCGGCCCCACTGTGGAAAGAACCCATAAAGCCGGGTCGTGGGCCACACAGACGACCGGTTTGCCCAGTTCTTTTACCGCCCTCTCCAGCTCACTCCAGATGCTTTCGGCCGTGGAACGGTAAAGAAACACCAGGTCGGCCCGGGCCATCTCGGCCAGGGCTTCCGTCAGGTCCTCCTTCCCTTCGTCGAGAAAACGGGCAGAGTAAACTTTCACTTTCAGCTCGTCCGCCACCAGCCCTGCCGCCCTCCGCAAGGTGGTGGTATGGCTGTGCCACATGACGGCGGTAATGTGCTTCATGGCGCTCCCTCCTGTCCTAAAATAAAAACCACGAAGACGCCTTCCTCCTCTGGAAGGAAGTGAAAGCCTTCGTGGCTTAATGATCCGGGCTTTTACCTGGCGGGCTTAAAAACTTATTTTAGCTCCGGCGACTCCGGTCGCCTTTACCTGAAACCCCCGCCAAATTACCTGATATACTCGTTCTACCCCGGGATGAAAAATCCTTCCTCCAAAAATTTTTTCTTTACCTGACCTTCCGCACCACCGCCACGCCGGCCAGGAACAGGACCACCGCATACGCGGCCAGCACGGCCAGGGAGAGGGGCAGGAGTTCGCCTCCCCGGGCCAGAGCGCGCAAAGCATAGCTGGCGTGGGTCAGCGGTAAGGCCTCAATGATATAGGCCACGGCCCCGGGCAAACGGTCGGGTGAAAAGAAAGTGCCGCATAAGAAGGACATGGGCAAAATCACAAAAGTGGAAAAGTTGGCCATGTCCTCGTGGGAGTTGATGGTCATGGCCGCCACCACGCCCAGGGCGGCAAAGAGAAAACAGGTGAGCACGACCACCAGCAAAAACCACCCGTTGACCGCCAGGCGGGCGCCGAACAAAAAAGCCAGCGCCAGGATGATCAAAGAGGCAAGCAACCCCCGGACCGTACCGGCCAGCACTTCCCCCAGGACAAAGGCGCCGGCGCTGATGGGCGCAATCAGGTATTCTTCCAGGGTTTTGTGGTACAACCGGCTCATGTTCAGGGTAATGCCCACCGCGTTAAAGCTGGTGTTCATCGCCGAAAGGGCGATGATCCCGGGCACCACAAATTCCAGGTAGTTCCCGCCGTTCATTTTCAGGCCCCGGCCCAGCCCCCAGCCAAAGGCCACCAGGTAAAGGAGCGGGCTGACCAGCCGGGAAGCAAAAAACTTGTAAAAGGTGCGCCTGAGCACTACCATCTCCCGCCAGAGGACGGTATAGAAATCCATTTCAGTCCCCCACCTTGTGTCCGGTCAGCTCGATAAATACATCTTCCAGGTTTGACTCCCGGATCAACACATCCCCCTCCAGATGGCGGGCATAGGCCAGGGCATCTTCGCGGCCGGCAAAAAATTTATACCCGGTATCCCGGCCCCCAAAGGACTCCACCACCACTTCCCCCACCTTTTGCTTCAATTCACCGGGTGTGCCGATGGCAATCAGTTTTCCCTTATCCATAATGCCCACCCGGTGGCAGAGCACTTCCGCCTCTTCAATGTAATGGGTGGTTAAGAGCACAGTCATACCTTCGCCATTCATCCGCCGGATCAGGTCCCAGATTTTGCGGCGGGTCTGGGGGTCCAGGCCGACGGTGGGTTCGTCCAAAAAGAGGATTTGGGGGCTGTGCATAAGCGCCCGGGCAATCATCAGCCGGCGCTTCATCCCCCCCGAAAACCGGCTCACCAGTTCCCCGGCGCGGTCCTGCAGTTCCACGTAATTCAGCAGTTCTTCAGTGCGCTTGCGCCTTTCGGGGGCAGGAATCTTGTGCAGCCGGCCGTGCAGCTCCAGGTTCTCCCGGGCCGTCAGCTCCTGGTCCAGGTTCATGTGCTGGGGAACCACCCCGATTTCTTTCTTCACCTTATCCAGATCCCGGGTCACATCATAGCCGTTGATCAGAGCCATGCCGCCGGTGGGTCTGGTGAGCATGGTCAGCATCCGGATGGTGGTGGTCTTGCCGGCGCCGTTGGGACCCAGCAGGGCAAAAATCTCCCCTTTTTTTATCTCCAGGTCCAGGCCGGCCACGGCAACAATATTCCCGTAATGTTTGGTTAACCGGCGAAGCTCGATCACTCTTTTCACCTCCGGATGACACCCCAGCGTAATAATTTATTGGGCATAAACTATCTTCCTGACGGCTGCACCCGGACAAATGCTCGGGTAAACGACCGGCTTGTCTACCTGCCCATGATCACCTGTAACTTCTCCCGGTCAATATCCATCTCCTGGAAAGGTCTGCGGCGCATCCGGTGGAGCAAGGCCAGGTCTACTGAACTGCGCACGTCGTCTTCGGTAACTTCTTCCCGGCCGCGGAGCGCTGCCGTGGTTTTGGCCGCCTTCATCATGACCAGGTCGGCCCGGTGGCCGTCCACGCCCATTTCGACGGCGATCCTGGCGATTAAAAAGAGCATTTCGTCAGATATTTTGACTTTCGGCAGGAGCGCTTTGGCCGCGACAATTTGCCGGCGTAAGCGCTCTTCTTCCGCCTCCCACTGCCGGGCAAACCCTTCCGGGTCCTCTTCAAAAGCGGCCCGGCGCTTGACCACTTCCACCCTTAAGCGCGGGTCGGGAATCCCGGTAATGTTTACACAAAGCCCGAAACGGTCCAGAAGCTGGGGTCTGAGTTCGCCTTCCTCGGGGTTCATGGTACCCACCAAAATAAAGTTGGCCGGGTGGGTGAAAGACACTCCTTCCCGCTCGACGGTGTTCACCCCCATGGCCGCCGAATCCAAAAGCACGTCCACGATGTGGTCGTCCAAAAGATTCACCTCGTCGACGTAGAGAATGCCCCGGTTGGCCTGGGCCAGCACACCGGGCTCGAAGTGCTTTTCCCCTTTTTTGATGGCCTGTTCTATGTCAAGCGTACCCACCACCCGGTCTTCGGTGGCCGACACCGGCAGATCCACCACCCGCATCTTCCGCCGCGCCCGGGGCAGCTCCTCGCCGGCGGCCAGGCGTTCCCGACAACTGGCGCACATGGTGGTTATGTCGTCGGGATCACAGCTATAAACACAGCCTGCCACCACTTCGATTTCCGGCAATAGAGCGGCCAGCGCCCTTACCGCGGTGGATTTGGCCGTGCCTTTTTCGCCGCGGATGAGAATCCCGGAAAGCTTGGGATTAACAGCGTTAAGCAAAAGACCCCTTTTCATTTCCTCCTGCCCGACAATGGCAGCGAAAGGATATACCTTTTTGAAAGCACCCATTTTTAAATCACCCTTCTTGTGCTTTATGGTCAAACGGGAAATTAACTCATCTCTTTAACCGCCTGAACCAGGGTATCTGCCTTTAAGTCATCAATTTTATAGTACTCGGCGCCGAGGACAACGGCCAGTTCCCGGGCCAGCCCGAAAGTCAGAAAACCGCTTTTCTCCACGTCGACGACCAGGGTCTTGATCCTTTCCTCGGCCCTGATGATTTCCGCCGCCCGGCGCGCCTCCGCCAGGGGCTTGTCGGCGCCCATGCTCACGTTGCCTTTGCCGTCGGAAATAATAATTAAAAGAGGCTCAATATTCGGGTCTTTATAAAGGTGGGCTTTGGCTACTTCGTAAGCTTTGATGAGGCCGGCGGACAACGGCGTCTTGCCGCCCGTCGGCAACTCCTCCAGAAGCTTATGGGCCATTTCCACGCTGCTTGTTGGCGGCAAGAGCGTTTCTGCCGTGTTCCCCCGGAAGGCCACCATCCCGATGCGATCCCTTTTCTGGTAAGCGTCCAGCAAAAGCGACAGGATGGCCCCCTTGGTTTCCACCATCCGCTGCTGCGCTCCCATCGACCCGCTGGCGTCCACCACGAAAAGCAGGAAGTTGCCGATCCGCTTCTCCCGCACTTTTTCCCGGATGTCCGCGGTTTCGATGGCAATCGCCACACCGTTCTTCTCCCGCCGCCGCTGATAGGGCGCCGCTGCCCTTAAGGTGGCGTCGAAGGCCAAATCGTCGTTTTTCCGCTGCATGGTGCTGCGCACGTAGCGCCCCACCTTGGAAGCAGTTCTGGTGCGGGAGCGCCTTCCCGAGCCTTTCCGCAAGATCCGGTCCCGGTCGTGGCTGATCCGTTTTACTGGAAAGGGCTGCCCGACGGCAAATACTGTTTCCTGCGGCGCCGCCGGTGGAGAAATATGCTGCTCCTGCTCCTCTTCCCGCCCTTCCGGCTGTTCTGTGTTCCTCGCCCCCCCATCTTGCTGCTCCGGCAGCGGCGGCGTCTCTGCGGGCTGTTCGGGCGGTTCTTGTTCCCGGCTGTCGTCTTCTTCCCCCTGCTCCGGCGGCTCTTCCTGTTCTTCTGCGGGGGGCTCGGGCTGTTCGGGGGGCGGCGGGGGCGCTTCCCGCAACCGGTGGAACAAGACCAGTTCGGCAGCCTCGTAAACGTCCCCGGCGATCACCTCTGTCCGCCCGTTCCAGGCCGCGATGGTCCGGGCCGCGGCCGCCATCATGATGTCGGCCCGGTGCCCGGCCACAAAGGCTTCCAGGCTCAATCTGGCAACCAGGTCCAGCAATTCCGGTGCAATGGTTACCGCCGGCAACAGGCGGCGGGCGGCGGCAACCCTTTCCCTTAAACGCTGTTCTTCTTCCGACCATTGGGCGATAAAGCCAAGGGGATCGGCGTCGAAGGCCTCGCGCCGCCTGGCGATTTCCACCCGCTCGCCGGGATCCGTGACCCCCTCCACCTGGACGCAGAGGCCGAACCGGTCGAGCAGCTGCGGACGCAGGTCGCCTTCTTCGGGGTTCATGGTCCCCACCAGGATGAATTCCGCCGGGTGGCTGTAGGAAATGCCCTCGCGCTCAACTACATTTACCCCCATGGCGGCGGCATCCAAAAGCACGTCTACGATGTGGTCGTCCAGGAGGTTCACCTCGTCCACATAAATGATCCCGCGGTTGGCGCGGGCCAAAAGGCCCGGCTCAAAGCGGGGCCGGCCGTGCCTGATGGCGTGTTCGAAGTCCAGACTGCCCACGACCCTGTCCTCGGTGGCCGACACCGGCAGGTCGACGACCTGTACCCGGCGGCGGGTCTTCTCCAACCTTTTGCCGGCCGCCAGGCGTCCCCGGCACAAGGCGCAAAGCCGGGCGGGGTCATTGGGATCACAGCTAAACGGGCAGCCCACCACCACCTCGATCTCCGGCAGCAGGGCGGCCAGGGCCCGTACCGCCGTAGACTTGGCCGTCCCCTTTTCGCCGCGCACCAGCACGCCCCCGAGCCGCGGGTTGACCGCGTTCAACAAGAGCCCCTTTTTCATCTTTTCCTGGCCGGTGATAGCCGAAAAGGGAAAGGTAAAACGTTGATAGCTTCCCATAAGCGATCTCCTTTTAGAAAGGCACAAAGTTTCCCCGGCACAAAGGAACAAAGCAAATATTCCCGGTTGTCTATACATATCTCTTTGTGCCTCAGTGCCTTCGGAACCTGAAAATAAGAAAAAGAAGGCCCTTCCTTGCTTCGGCAAGGACTAAGGGCCTCCGTGGCCGGATTTATCTTCTTTTGTTCTTTACGCATTTGAAAAACTCCTTCTTTTCAGCCACAATTTTTTATCACCCCCTCCCTTCGCCAGCCCCGCCAAAACCTGCCAGCACACCCGCCGGCGCCGGTGAAGCATCCCCGCGCAGACAATAACAGGCGGTGGATGTGTTGTCTTTATCTTTTGACGGCAAAATTAAGTGCGCCCTTCGATTTCTCCTTCAATGTCCAGGTAGATTTCTTTCAATTGCTCCACCATTTCCGGCGCGGCAGCCCACATCTTGCGCTCCACCGCTTCCAGCAGGCGTTCGGCGATATTCTGCAGCGCCCAGGGGTTGACTGCTTTGAACCATTCCCGCATCTGCGGAGCGAGGGCATACTTTTTAGCCAGTTCTTCGTACATCCAGTCTTCTAAAACTTCGGCAGTGGCGTCCCAACCAAAGACAATGTCCACCATCCGGGAGAGATCGCCGGCCCCCTTGTAGCCGTGGCGCTGCATACTTTCGATCCACCTGGGGTTGAGAATGCGGCTGCGGAAAATGTGTTTGGCTTCTTCAGCGGTGGAACGGATTTTTACGCGTTCGGGGTCGGAACTGTCCCCGCTGTACGAACGGGGCGGAACCCCCTTAAAGGCCTTGACCGCGGCAATCATCCCTCCGTGATAGGAATAAAAGTCGTCGCCGTCAAGCATATCGTATTCGCGCGTGTCTTCATTTTTTACGGTCAAGTCAAGTTTGCTCAGGCGCTTTTTGAACTGCTCCGGCGCCGTCAGGCCGTAATTTTTGCGCCCGTAGGCATAACCGCCCCAGGTGACGTAAATCCGGCCCAGGTCCTGTTCGTCCCGCCAGTTCCTGGCATCAATGGCATTGCTGACGCCGGCCCCGTAGGCGCCGGGACGACAGCCGAAAATCCGGTAAAGAGCCATTTCTTTTGCCTTTGCCGCATCCATCCCGGCGGCAGCAAGCGCTTGTGTCTCTTCCCGGACGTGTCTGGCCAGGTAGTTTTCCCCTTCCTCCGCCGGCAGGTCGGCCACCAGTTCCACGGCTTCGTCCAGCAAAGATACAAGATTGGGGAAGGCATCGCGGAAAAACCCGCTGATGCGCACGGTCACGTCAATACGCGGGCGGCCCAGTTCGCCGGCCGGAATTACCGATAAACCTTTGACGCGCCCGCTTCTTTCCTCCCAGACCGGCTTTACGCCCATTAAATAAAGGATCTCTGCAATGTCGTCCCCTTTGGTGCGCATGGTCGGCGACCCCCAGACTACAATCCCGACGCTCTCCGGGTACTTCCCTTCCTCGGCCAGATAGCGGGCCAGCAAAGCGTCACCCAGAGCCACCCCCACCTCCCAGGCGGCCGGAGTGGGAATGGCCTGCGGGTCTACCGAGTAAAAATTGCGTCCCGTGGGAAGAATATCCGCCATTCCCCGGGTCGGCGCGCCGGAAGGGCCGGGGGGCACAAAGCGCCCGGCCAGGGCAGCCATGGTCTGGGTCAGCTCGTCGGCAGTGCCGTTAAGTTTGTCAATCAGTACCGTGGCCATATAATTTAGCACCTTTTCCACGTCCGGAACGCTTTTCCTCAGAAACTGCCGGCATATTTGCGGTGCTGCCGCCGGATCAAAATTTTGCCGGGAAAATTCGGTAACCATCTGCTTGCTTAAAAGGTTGATTTCGTCCAGCAGCTGGCCGCCGGTCTTGCCCCGCCCGGCAAAAAATTTACCCCGCTCAGCCAGCAATGCTTCGTAATCGAGGTCCAGCGCCGCGGCAACGCCCCGGCGCAAAGAAGGGACCGGTCCGTTGGGCAGCCTGGTCAGGGCGATCAGCATCTCCACCAGCTTTTCTCCCTGCGGCGGCCGGCCCAAAACGTGCAGCCCGTCCCTGATCGGCGTATCTTTTATTTCGCTTAAGTAACCGTGCAGTTTTTCCAGGAACCCGTCAAAATCCCGGCTGGCCGTCTCCCACCGGCAGTCCAGATCCCGGTCCAGGTGCGCGGCCGCTACTTTTTCCCAGATCAGCCGCTGCAGGTGCGGCAATTTGCCCGGGTCCAGCATTTTCGCCTGGTAGTACTCCTCTAACTGCACTTCCAGGCCGGCCAGTTCGTCGTAAGCGTCGGCATTGGTCATGACCGGGATTAAATGGTCAATTATACAGCAGTAGCTGCGCCGTTTGGCCTGCGTCCCCTCCCCGGGGTTGTTGATGATGTAAGGGTAGATATTAGGCAGGTCGGCGATTGCCAGGTCCGGGTAGCAGCTTTCGCCAAGGCCGACCGACTTGCCGGGCAGCCATTCCAAAGAACCGTGTTTGCCGATGTGCAGCACGGCGTCGGCCCCGAAATCGTCGCGCAGCCAGCGGTAATAGGCCAGGTAATGATGGGGCGGCGAGGCGTCCGGGCTGTGGTAAATCTTTGCCGGGTCATCGAGAAAGCCCCGCGGAGGCTGCAGGCCAATAAAGACGTTGCCGTTGATCATTCCGGGAATCAACAGTTTGCCCCCGTAATGAAAAACTTCCCCCGGCGGCGGCCCCCAATCGCCGGCCAGTTGTGTTTTTACTTTCTCCGGAAATTCCCGGTGCCAGCGGGCGTACTCCTCCGGGGAAACGCCGTCCACGGCCAGCCTGGCCATCTGCTCGGCGCTGGCCCAACGGCGGTCGTTGGTCACCCGGCTCAAAAGATCTTCCATCAATGCCTGGCCGTTTTCGGGCAGGGAAGCTAAATTATATCCCGCTTCTTTCATCGCGCGCAAAATATTTAAGACGCTGGCCGGCGAGTCCAGGCCGAAGGCCGTCCCAATGGTATCGTTGCGCGGCGGGTAGTTGTGAAAAATAATGGCCACCTTTTTTTCGCGGTTGGGCTTTTGCCGCAACCGCGCCCAGTTCAAGGCCAGCCTGACTATTTTCTCCACCCGTTCCGGGACGGGGCGGTAGTAAACCGTCCGGGCTCCCGTCAGGGGGTCCCGGGCGCCGTACTCCCGCGTTGCCACCGGCACGGTAATTAATTTACCGTCAAATTCGGGCATCGCTATGCTGATTGCCACATCCAGGGGATTCAGGCCCTGCAAAGAGTCAAACCATTCCTGGTATGTGTTTAAGGACACGACGCCCTGCAGAACAGGCACGCCCAGCCGGGCAAAATAATTTTCTTCCCGGGGCTCCAGGCGTAAATCCCGCTTTAAAAATTGGGAAAACAGCAGGGTGCTGATCAATACGTCTACCACCGGCCGGCCGTTTTGGAGGAGCAGGCGCTCGACCACCCCTTCCAGCCCCCGGCAGCCCAGCTCCACATCGCGCGTGGCGTGCAGGAAAACAGGCAGGGCATTTGCCCCCCCGGCGTTCGACTGCTTCCACCAAACCGTCGACATAAGCCGTATTTTGGGCCAGCCAGTGGCTCTGGTAAAATAAAATCCCCACCGTCGGACGGCCGGGCAGGCAACATTGCTCCCGGTAAACCGGCCACTCCACCCCCTCCGGAAAGCGGGGGTGATAAATGCCTTCCCAGGGCAGGGGCGCCGGTTCGCAAACGGTAAAGCTGCCGCCGGCAAAGCGGTTGCCTGCCCAGAGGAACAAATTAAACAGGTTGTCCACCCCGCCGTAACCAATGTATTTTCTGATGCGCCGGCACTCTTCTTCGCTCAGACTGGTATGCTGCCGGCCCTCCGCTTCGTCTTCCAGGGAGGTGGCGTGAACGTAAAGGGGGACGCCCGCTTCCTTCAGTGCGGCTACCAGGCGGTCGAAGCCGGGCAGGCTTTCCTTACCCCCGTGCAGGTGCAAAATTACCAGCTGAAAAGAAGTACTTTCGGCAATAAATTGCTCCAGCATTTTCTTGCTGATAAAATCGGCCGGTGAACGCGCGCAGACCTGAAACTCCGCACCGTATTTTTCACGGAGCTTCTGCGCCGCCCGGGACAGGACAAAAATGCCGTTTTCCAGCGCTGTATAATAGGCTATTCGACAAGGCAAAGCATTCAACCCCCTTTGCTTTT
>JAIMBK010000073.1 GCA_023511535.1 Armatimonadota bacterium | reverse complement strand
CTCCTAAACCCTGCGACCCGGCAGCAGTAGCCAGCGCTAAAGCCACCAGAAAACAACTGGGACAGACAGGTACCGACGGTCTTACCCCATTACAAAAGAGAATTTATGAATATATTAAAGAAAGAGGAAAGGTAACCAAAGAGGAAGTGGCCAGTACCTTTGATCTGCCCCAGTGGGAACTGGAAAAACAATTTGCTGTTTTACGCCACTGCGAACTGGTCAGGGCCACCAAGGAAGGAAACCAGATCTTCCTTACGTTGTGGTAAAAAAAATTTTTGCGCATGGTTGTTCTTTTGTGGTTATTACTTCTGATTCCTTTCGGAACGCAGCTCCAGGACCGCGTCCAGGATCCGGTGGGCCAGGGTCTTTTTGTCCATGATGGGCAGGGACTGGATACGCCCATCGGCAAAGAACAGTTTCACAATGTTTGTGTCGGCACCAAACCCGGCACCGGGCTGGGTGACATCATTGGCCACCAGCAGATCCAGGTTTTTCTTGCTCAGCTTTTGGAGGGCATTGGCCTCTAAATCTTCTGTTTCGGCAGCAAAGCCCACCAGTGTTTGATGTGGGGTTTTTCGCTGTCCTAGTTCATAAAGAATATCCGGATTCTTTTCCAGTTCCAGGATAAGGCTGCCCTCCGTCTTTTTTATTTTCTGCCCGGATACCAACTTTGGACGGTAGTCGGCTACTGCGGCTGCTTTAATGACCACATCATACCGGGAAAAGCGTTCTATTACGGCCTGGTACATTTGCCGGGCAGTTTCCACGGAAACCAGCTCCACGCCGGCGGGTGGGGACAGGCTGGTGGGAGCGGATACCAGGGTAACCACTGCCCCCCGCTCTACCGCTGCCGCAGCCAGGGCATAGCCCATTTTGCCCGAACTGCGGTCGGAGATGTAGCGTACCGGGTCCAGGGGCTCCCTGGTTCCTCCGGCAGTAACCAGTACCTTTAGTCCGCTCAGGTCGCCAGGGAAAGAGAATATTCTTTTGATGTGTTCCAAAATCACCTCGGGGGCAGGCATGCGGCCGCGACCTTCCACACCGCAGGCCAGACGGCCAACCTCTGGTTCTACAATATGGTAACCCATTTCTTTAAGCCGGTGCAAGTTAGCCTGCACCGCCGGGTGAGCATACATGGCGGCGTTCATGGCCGGACAGAGGAGCACCGGGCAGGTAACCGCTAAAAGGAGAGAGCTTAAAAGATCATCCGCCAGGCCGTGGGCCAGTTTGGCCAGGATATTGGCCGTAGCGGGAGCAATAACGGCTAAATCCGCTCTGGCGGCCAGCTCAATATGGGGAATGGGGCCACTGGTAAGGGGGCCAAAAAGAGTGGTATGCACCGGCCGCCCTGTGAGGGCTGCAAAGGTTAAGGGCTGTACGAATTCCTGTGCCGCTTGCGTCATGACCACGTTCACCAGGGCACCGGCCCTGGTGAGGGCACTGGCCAGTTCGGCAGCCTTATAAGCAGCAATTCCCCCGGTTACGCCCAGGATAATGGACCTGCCCGCAAGCATTCTTTTCCGCCTCCTACACTACTTGACGCCATGTTTGGTCCGGCGGTAGCGGATCTGGCCCCGGACAACCTCGTGCAGTGCCCGGGTAACCGGCTTGGTTGCCGGGGTGTCTCCTTCTTCTTCACCTTTTTCTGTGAGTATTCTGGCTCTCTTTGCCACCACCACTACCAGCGTGTAGCGGCTGTCAACTTTTTTCATTAGTTCGTCTAAAGATGGTTGATTCATGGTGCCCCCCCGCACTCACCAGGAATTCTCTTTGAGATTGATTAGATTACCCCAGCTCTCATCCACTTTGATGCGCCGGGGACGGCATTTTTCGGCAATAAGAATTGATTGAATGGTAGCCACCGCTTCCTCCACCTGCCGGTTAATGACCACATAATCATAGCGGGAAAGGAACTGCAATTCCGTGGTTGCCCACTGCAACCGTCTCTGAATCTCTTCGACTGAATCAGTACCACGACCCGCAAGGCGTTCGGCTAACACAGTCCGGGAAGGGGGGAGGAGAAAAACAAGCACTGCTGATGGAAACTTCTTTTTAACCTGCAGGCCGCCCTGCACGTCAATTTCCAGGAGCACATCTTCACCCCTGGCCAGGGCCTCCTCTATCACGGGCGCCTCTTGCGGGTTGAAACGGCCCAGAACCCACCGGATGACGTCCCCCGCCGGTTCCTCCGGGCGGCCGATGCCGATGCGCAGGCGGGCAAATTCGTTCGTGCCCAGGGCCGCGATGATTGATTTCAAGCCCCGGTGCCCGCCGTCCCCCCCTTTTTTCCGGATCCGGATTTGCCCCGGCGAAAGATCCAGGTCGTCGCAAATCACCAGCAGCTCCGCCGGGGTTAGCCCGTACCAGCGCAAGAGCGGCCCCACCGCCTCCCCGCTGTTGTTCATGTAAGTCCGGGGCCTGGCCAAAACCGCTTTTTGCCCCTGAATAAAAGTATCCGCCACGAGGGCCCGGCACCGTAAGCGCCACCGGACCTGACCGGTCCCGGCTGCACCGGGCTGTGCCGCCAGGCGTTCCACGACCATAAATCCCACGTTGTGACGGGTTTTGGCATATTCCGGACCGGGATTTCCCAACCCGACAATCAACATCATTTTTTTCTCCCGTTATCATGCCGCGACTTCTTTACGCATATTTATTTTCAAAGGAGGATGAGAAAACCATGCGCAAAAGCAAACAACTCCTCAACCTGCCCGTCTTCAGCCTGGAAGAAGGCCAGCAAATCGGCAAAGTCAAGGGGCTGGTGATCGATCCCGCCAAAAAAGCGGTCGTTGCCCTCATCATAGAAGAAAAGGGGTGGCTGAAAGAACAAAAATTCATCCCCTTTAGCCAGCTCCGCAGCATCGGTGAAAACGCCATTACCGTGGAACGGAGCAACTCCCTGCAAAGAGGAGCCACCCTGCCGGAAATATTGAAATTGACCAGGGATAAAGTAGACGTGACAGGCACCCGCATCGTCCTGGAAAACGGCACCATTCTGGGCCAGGTGGACGAATTTTACATCGATCTGCAAACCGGCGAAATTGTCGGCCTGGAATTTTCAGAGGGGATGTTCAATCACATGATGCAGGGCCGGGCCTACCTGGACGCCAGCTTCATCCGCACTCTGGGCAGGCAGGTGACGGTCTGTACCGAAGATTGTTTAAATAACCTGGTCAAAATCGAAGGGGGCTTTCAGGATACTCTGCGCTCTGTAAAAAATACGGCCACCCAGGCCTGGAGCAGCGCCGTGCATAAAAGCCGCGAGCTGAGCACCGGGATTAATTTCCCTTTCCGGCGGAAAACAAACAACGGCGCTCGAAAGGAACAGGCCCCGCCAGGCATCGCGTCCCGGGAAAACATCATCCCGGAAAACATTCCGCCAGAAAAGGACCGGCGTAAAGAGGAACCGGAAATCAAATAAAGCTTTAACGGCCGGACATTCGTCCTTTTTACGCTTTTGCTTTTGGTGACCCACGGCCGGCCGCTCCAGGCTTAATCAAATAACTTGCTTACCGAAAGGTCCTCGTGAATGCGGATAATCGCCTCCCCCAAAAGGGGCGCCACGGTAAGCACTTTTATTTTTTTGGAGCAGTTCTTTGCAGCCAGGGGAATCGTATTGGTCACCACCACTTCTTTGAGCGGAGCCTGGTTCAGGCGCTCGATGGCCGGCCCGCTCAAGACCGGGTGCGTACAGCAGACGGAGATCTCCGTGGCCCCCCACGCTTTCAGCGCTTCGGCGCCCTGGGCGATGGTGCCTGCCGTATCGATAATATCGTCGATCATGATCACTTTTTTGTTTTTGATCTCCCCGATGATGTTCATGATTTCGGCCACGTTGGGTTCCGGCCGGCGCTTGTCGATAATGGCCAGAGGGGCGCCGATGCGCTCCGCCAGGTCCCGCGCCCTGGTCACTCCTCCGTGGTCGGGGGAAACCACCACCACGTTATCCAGCTTCTGCTGCAGAAAATATTGGGCCAGAATGGGCACACCGGGCAAGTGATCGACCGGGATGTCGAAAAAGCCCTGGATCTGTCCGGCGTGCAGATCCATGGTAACCACCCGGCGGGCGCCGCTGGCCGTAAGCAGGTTGGCCACCAGCTTGGCGGTAATAGGGTCCCGGGCGCGGGTCTTGCGGTCCTGCCGGGCGTAGCCGTAGTAAGGCATGACGGCGGTAATCCGCCGGGCCGACGCCCTGCGCACCGCGTCCACCATGACCAGCAGCTCCATTAAATGCTCGTTGACCGGCGTGCAGGTGGGCTGGACGATAAAAACATCCGCCCCCCGCACGCTTTCGTTAATCTTCACCTGAATTTCCCCGTCGGAGAAGCGGGAAACTTTTGCTTCTCCCAACGACACCCCCAGGTACTGGGCAATTTCCCGGGCTAATTCCGGATTGGCGTTGCCGGTAAAAATTTTCAACCGTTTACTTAAAGACACCTGTCCACCCCGCTTTGCTCAAGATAACCAGGTCGACCCGAACCAGCCGAACATATTCACTTCACCCGCCGGGGACATGGTGTTGCCCGCCCCGTGCACTCCTCAGAAAATAGATTTTCATGATTATTGGAGAGAACGAACGTTCTCATGGGGAACTCCCTCGAAAATAGCTTCTACCATTATATCCCATCGGGCTGGAATTGTCCGGCGCTCGCTCCGATGCTCGCCCGGACAAATTCCAGCCCTCATTTTCATTATTAATGGCATGAACGAATATTCTCATGGGGAACTCCTCAGCTTTCGCGGGAGAGCGCGCCGCGGCTCGCGACAGCTTAACCGGGCTCCGCCCCCCCGTTTTCCCTCTTTTTCTTCCGGTCCGACCATCTTTCCACAATTCGCTGCCGGCCGCGGGCAACCCCCAGCGCGCCCGGGGGAACGTTTTTGGTGATGGTGGAACCGGCGCCAATCACCGCCCCGGCCCCGATTTCCACCGGCGCCACCAGGTTCGTGTTGCTTCCGATGAAGGCGCCGTCGCCGATGTACGTCGGCCACTTGCGGGCGCCGTCGTAATTGCAGGTGATCGTCCCCGCGCCGACGTTGACCCCGGCCCCCACCGTGGTATCGCCCAGGTAACTCAAGTGCGGCACCTTGCTGTTCTCGCCCACCACGGTCTTTTTCAGTTCTACAAAATCGCCCACCTTTACCCCCTGCTTTAAGTGGCAGCCGGGCCGGATGTAGGCGAAGGGGCCGATGCTGCAATAGTCCTCGATGATGCTTTCCACGACCACGGAATGGGCTACGTTTACATTTTCTCCGAGGCGGGCGTTTTTTAAATGCGCCCCCGGCCCGATGAGGCAGTTTCGGCCGATGACGCTGTTGCCCTCGATCACCGTAAAAGGGTAAATTACACTATCCCGCCCGATGACGACCTCCTGATCAAGAAAAGTGCTTCCCGGGTCAATGACGGTTACCCCGGAAAGCATCACCTCGTCTATCTTGCGGCGGCGCAAAATCATTTCCGCTTCCGCCAGCTGGCGGCGGTCGTTGATCCCCATGATTTCTTCCGGCCGCGCCGCCCGGTGCGCCGCCACCGGCCGGTTGTTTTGAATGTAAATTTCGATCAGATCGGTCAGATAGTATTCTTTTTGTGCGTTTTCCGCTTTAACCCGGCTTAAATAGTCAAACAGCCCCGGCCCGGAAAAACAGTAAATCCCGGTGTTGATTTCTTTGATCGCAAGCTTGGCGGGGGCGGCGTCTTTTTGCTCCACTATTTTCACCACCCGGCCGGTACCGTCCCGCACCACCCGGCCGTACCCCGCGGGATTTTCCAAAACGGCCGTCAGCACCGTGGCGCAGGCGCCGGATTCTTGATGCGCCTGCAGAAACTCCCGCAGGGTCTCGCCGGTAACCAGCGGCGTGTCGCCGGACAGCACCAGCAGGTGCCCGCCGAAACCGGCCAGCGCCTCTTTCGTCTGCAGCAGGGCGTGGGCCGTACCCAGCTGGGGCTCTTGAAAAACTATTTCCGCCTGCTCCCCAAAAGCCTGCGCCACCAGTTCCCCCCGGTGGCCAACCACCATGATGATCCGCTTGCTGCCGGATCCTTTTACGGCCTGCAGAACGTAGCTGACCATCGGCCGGCCGCCTACTTTGTGCAACACTTTGGGCAAATCGGATTTCATCCGCGTGCCCTTCCCTGCCGCCAAAATTACCGCTGCCAGCTCCATGCCGCCCCTCCCCGATTTTGTTGCCGGCCGTCCGGCCGCCGGACGCGATCATCACATCACCCAATCCCCGCAGGGATCGGTTTATTATACTCTATTCATCATATTCAACAAAAATTTACTTTTTCCTTTTAAAAAAAGAGAGAGTTTAGTAACCCCAAAACTCCCGCTCCGAAAACGAAAACCTGCTTTTTTTCTTATTTTCCCTAAATCGCGCTCTCGTATGCCCTTAAAACCGCATTCTGAATCAATTCCCTCGCCGACGGATTAATCGGATGAGCAATGTCGCGAAACTCCCCGTCGGGCATTTTCCGGCTGGGCATGGCCACGAATAAACCGTTGTTCCCCTCGACTACTTTTACGTCATGAATTACGAACATATCGTCCAGCGTTACTGAAACAATGGCTTTCATTCTCCCTTCATTCAGGATTTTCCGCACCCGAACGTCAGTAACCGTCATCTTGCTGTCACCACCTTCCTCCAAAAGTTCCGTCCTTCATGTTTTTTCTCCATGACCAAAAAAATTCCTGCAAAAAGTCCTGTAAATTTCCAGTTTAGTTAAAATGTTTTTTTAACTTTATACCCGTTCCGGACCAGCGTATCCAGAATTAAATGCCGGTGGTCCGCGTCCCGGGTTTCCAGCACGAGGTTGACTTCCGCCTCTCTTAAGGGCACTTCCGGTTTAATGCGGTCGTGGCTGACGGAGATGAGGTTGGCGCGGGCGGCGGCCAGCAGGGCCAAAAGCCGCGAAAGGCTCCCCGGCTGGTCCGGGAGGAGGACGCTCACGTTCAGGCGGCGGCCCGATTTGACCAGGCCGCGCTCGATAATGATGGAAACGATATTGATATCCACGTTGCCGCCGCTTAAAATCACCGCCACCTTTTTTTCCGGCAGGGAAATTTTCCCGTGCAGGAGGGCGGCCAGCCCCACGGCGCCCGCCCCTTCCACCACCAGCTTGGAGCGTTCCAGCAGGAGCAGAATCGCCTCGGCAATTTCCTCTTCGTCCACCAGGACGATGTCGTCCACAAAACGTGCAATCAGCTTGCTGGTAAGCCCCCCCGGCCGGCGCACGCTGATTCCGTCGGCAATGGTCCGGCCTGCCGGGGGAGGCGCGCTTTCCCGCCGGTGGAAGAAAAGAAAAACCGCCGGCGCGCTTTTCGCCTGGACGCCGACCACCTTCACCGCCGGCCGGAGGGTTTTCACGGCCAGGGCGATTCCGGCAATCAGGCCGCCGCCCCCCACCGGCACCACGACGGCGTCCAGATCGGGCAGCCCGGCGAGCAGTTCCAGCGCGATCGTCCCCTGCCCGGCAATTATTCCGGCATCGTCAAAACTGTGGATGAAGGTGGCCCCCGTTTCCTTCTGCAGGGCCAGGGCGTGGGCAAAAGCCTGGTCGTAGTCCTCCCCGGCCAGAACCACCCGCGCGCCGTAGCCCTGGGTGGCCGTCACCTTTGCCACGGGTGCATTTTCGGGCATCACCACAAGCGCGGCGAGACCGGCCTGCGCGGCCGCATAGGCCACTCCCTGGGCGTGATTGCCCGCCGAGGCGGCGATGACCCCTTTCTTTCGGGAAGCTTCGTCCAGGGTGCAGATTTTATTGTAGGCGCCCCGGATTTTAAAGGAACCGGTTTTCTGCAAATTTTCCAGTTTAAGATAAACCCGGCTGCCGGTCAGGCGACTGAAGGTGACCGAAAAATCAAGGGGGGTGGGGTGAATTACCCCTTCTAAGCGCCGCGCGGCTTTTTGGATCTCCTCTACGTTCAAATCTCCGTTCAAACGGGCTCCCAAAGAAAATCACCTTTATCCTCAGGCGCTTAAGATTTTCGTCACCAGCTCCAGATCACCGGGCTTATCCACGTCAAAGCCCATCTCCGGGTAACGGCTGATCACCGCCACCCCTTTGATCCCCAGCAACCGGGACACCTTCGTTTGCGCTTCCTGCAGGCTCAGGCGGCGGGTGACAAATTTAATTAAAAAGGTGAAGCCCACCAGGCGCGACAACTGCAGGGGATTCTTGCGGGCCGCCACCAGCTGTTCCCCTTTGGGCAGGCAGCGGGGAAAAATTTCCGGGTTAACCAAAAACAAGTTCCCGCCGGTGAAGATCCCATCTTTTAAACTGACGAAAGTGCGCTTCGCGCCGGCAAAGCGGCCCTCCACCGTGCTGCGGGAAACGATGGGGTAGTAAAGGTCCACGGTGTCATCGCGGCACTGCGCGAGAAAATCGTCTACCGCCTCCCCGGTCAGCAGGGGAACGTCGGAAGTGACCACCAAAACCCGCTTTACCGCCGGCAGGGCGTTAATCCCGATCTGAACGTTTTCCAAAACCGTTTTTCCCGCCGGCACCACCCGGACCCCCCGGGAAGCCAGCACGCCCGCCAGCTCCTCCGCCGGCCCCACCACCACCACCGGCCCCACCCGGGCCGAGGCCTGCAGGGCGTCGCACACGTATTCCACCATCAGCCGCGGGCCGATCGGGATCAGCGCTTCGTAGGACGCGGAACTGCACTCCTTCAGCAGGCCGTCGTTCGGGCTGCCGGCCAAAACTACCGCGCCCACCATGGTCACTCCGCCTCCCGCAGGGCACTCAACAGACTTTGCTCGGCGTTCTCGATATGCTCCCTGGCCAGGGCCTGGGCCAGCTCCACGTTCCGCTCGCTGATTGCTTCCACAATTTTGCGGTGCTCCTCAATGGCCGTCTTCGTCCGCCCGGGCTGGGCCAGGGAAGTGGTCCGGAAACGCTGGATCTGCTCCTGCAGGTTCGTGATCAGCTGCGTCAGCCGCTGGTTGCGGCTGGCCCGGTAGATAATTTCGTGAAAGTTGGTGTCGGTCCGCACCACCGCGTCCAGATTGCTGCCGCTGGCCTCCGAAATTTGCACCAGCGCCCTCTCCAGCTCCTCCAGTTCCTGGTCGGTAATTCTTTCCGCGGCCAGGCCGGCCGCCAGGCTTTCCAGGGCGGCCCGCACTTCAAAAACATCGACGATGTCTTTCACCGAAATGCCCGCCACGTACGCCCCCTTGCGGGGAATCATCACGATGAGGCCCTCCAGCTCCAGTTTACGCAGGGCCTCCCGGACCGGGGTGCGGCTGACGCCCATTTCCTCCGCCAGCTGAATTTCCATCAGCCGCTCGCCGGGCCTGAGCCGGCCCTGGATGATCGCGTCCCGCAGCGTTTCAAAAACGACGTCCCGTAAAGGCTGGTAGTTGTCCAGCTTGATGGGGATAAATCTCGGTTGCTCCATAATAATTCCTCCGCGGTGAGTTTTTCTACAATTTTACTTGAAATCGGTAAATCCTGCAAGTAACCCGCCCCATTAAGGACGGCAACCGGAAAATCAATAATCTTATTTTCAGTCAGGCGGTGGCGGTCACCAGGACCGCGCAGCTGGGGGGAAGTTTTAAGCGGCCGGCCGCCTTTTGGGCCTGCTCCTCGTTGATCCAAAGGCCGAAAACCGCGGGCCCGCTGCCGCTCAAACAGGCTCCCAGGGCCCCCGCTTCCAAAAGGGCTTTTTTGATGCCCCTTATTTCCGGGTAAACGGCGGCGATCACGGGCTCGAAGACGTTTGCCAGCAGGCGGCCGACGGCGCCGGCGTCTTTTTTTGCCACGGCGGCAAGCATGGCCTGAAGATCGGGCCGATCCGCCCGATCCGGCCGGGTGCCGCCGCCCATCCGGTCGTACAGCTGGTACGCCCGGGCGGTGGAAACGCCAAAAGGCGGTTTCACCAGGACCACTCCCAATCCCTGCAGGCGGGGCAGCGTTTCCAGCGCTTCCCCTTTGCCGCGGGCCAGAGCCGTTCCGCCGGCAAGGCAAAACGGAACGTCGGCGCCCAGCCGCGCCCCCAGGGACATTAACTCTCCGGGGGTCAAACCGAGTCCCCACAACCTGTTCAGACCTTTTAAAGCGGCGGCGGCATCCGCCGATCCCCCGGCCAATCCGGCCGCCACGGGGATCTTCTTCCGGAGATAAATCTTCGCCCCGCCTTTCTTCCCCGTGCCTTCCATCAGCAGCCGCGCCGCCCGGTAGACCAGATTGTCCTCCCCGGCGGGTACTTCCGGATGGTCGCAGGCCAAAAAGATCCCGTCCTCAGCCGGCGAAAACACCAGGCGGTCGCAAAGCTGCAGGGTTTGCATAACCGTTTCGATCTCGTGGTATCCGTCCGGGCGCCGGCCGAGGATATCCAGGGTCAGGTTGATTTTCGCGCGGGCTTGTTCTTCCAGCAATCCAGTCCCTTCCCTTCCCGCCTTTTTCCGGGAAAAAGCAATATTGCCTGCCGGTAATTTGCCAGGTGTTTTATAAATACAACGAACCGCCCGGATTTTCCTGCCAGGCGCACCCGCCCCCCGCATCACATATATATTATGATGAAGGGAGTGATTTTCGAACGTGCGTGCACGCCCCTTTTCCCTGGAAGCAGGCACCCACCTGCTGGTGAACACCACCTGCCGGCAACTGCATCACCTGCAGGGGGATCAGGTCGTCCAGGTTTACCCGGTGGCGGTGGGAAAGCCTTCCACCCCCACCCCGACCGGCCGGTACCGGGTAATCAACAAATTATTCAATCCCGGCGGCGTTTTGGGAACGCGCTGGCTGGGTTTAAACATTCCGGGCGGCAACTACGGCATCCACGGCACAAACAATCCGGACTCCATCGGCAAAGCCGTCTCCAACGGCTGCATTAGAATGCATAACCACCACATCGAAACCCTTTTCCCGCACGTTAACCTCGGTACACCGGTAGTGATTGTGACCGGACGGGAGACAGGCGGCAAGCACCAGCCTCAAAACGGACCCAACTCCGCCGGCATCTATATCGTCCAGCCCGGGGATACTCTCTGGGAAATCGCCCGGCGCTCCAACATCTCTTTAGATGTACTGATCCAGGCCAACCCCGGGATCAATCCGGATGAAATTTTCCCCGGGCAGGTTATTACCATTCCGATCTAAAAATAACAGTGCTATCCACCCGCCGCCTTTAATATATAAATCTGTAAGGAAGGTGAAGCGGGTGGGCAACATAATCTTGATGGGTCTGGCCGCCGGCCTGGGCACCACTCTGGGGGCGGTCCTGGTGCTGCTCTGCGGGCATTTGCGTTACCGGACCTTTTCCCTCTTGCTGGGGCTGGCGGCCGGCGTTATGCTGGCGGTCATTTTTTTTGATCTTCTGCCGGCGGCGCTTGCCCGGGGCCGGCTGGTTCAGTGCCTGGAAGGGGTCCTGGCCGGGTTGTTTTTAATCGCGGTCATGGATCTTTTTTTCAGCCCGGATTACTGCCCGAACGGCGCCGGCCGCCATTACCTGGCCCTGGGCTACCTGATCGCCTCGGGAATCGCCATCCACGACCTCCCGGAAGGATTGGCCATCGCCGCCGGCTACGCGGAGCCGCTCACCCTGGGCCCCCTGCTTACCCTGGCCATCGGACTGCACAACATCCCGGAGGGAATGGCCACCGCGGCCCCGCTGCGGGCCGGCGGGATGAGCGCCGGACGCGTCCTGGCCTTGAATTTGCTGGTCAGCCTGGTTACTCCTTTGGGAAGCGCCCTGGGGATCGTCTTAATTGAACTATCCCCGGCGTTCATCTCTTTTCTGCTGGCTTTTGCCGGCGGGGCGATGAGCTACATCGTTTTTTTGAAGCTGCTCCCGGAATCCCTCCGGCAGTACCGGCCCCTCTCTTTGAGCGGCCTCTTTTGGGGAATCGCCTTTGTCACCTGTTTAAACTTGCTGCTCTAATCTTGCTTACTTTTTCAACAACAGCCAGGCGCCGGCGGCCATCAACAACGTCCCCGCGATCCGGTGCCAGGTGAAGGGAAGCCGTTCCAGTCCAAACAGGCCAAAATGGTCGATCACGCCGGCCGTAAGCACCTGGCCCAGGATGATGGCGGTGGTGGCCGGGGCGACGCCCACCTTGGGGATGCTGCGCGCCACCGCGTAAATAATTAAAACTCCCAGCGCGCCGCCCAGGTAGGCATACCACGGCGCCTGGGCGAACTGGCCGAGCCTGTTGCCCCCCGGCAGGAAAAGAAATAACACCGCCGCCGCCAGAACCAGGCCCGTCAAATGCACGATCAAAGTTGTTTCCATAAGGCCGATCACCTTTCCCAGGGCGGCGTTTAAAGAACCCTGCAGGGCCATGGCCAACCCGGATCCGGCCGCGATCAGCAGGGCCAGGATTTTGACGCTCAATGCCCGCCAACCTCCCTCGAAACAGGAATTAGGAATTAGGGGTTAGGAATTGGGGGTAAATACTTTTACATAATTATTTTCATTACTTTATGGAGAGAACGAACGTTCTCATGAGGAACTCCCTCGAAAATAGTCGCCGGGTTGTCAGTCGTCAGTCGTCGGAATGGCTTCTTGCCGACATTTTCATTCTTTATGGTTAGAACGAATGTTCGTTTGGGCCGGCGTGTAACTGCTTCCGCTCTGGCCTATTTTTCTCTGCTTCCCCAAAATATATGCGACTGGATCGAATCATCCAGTCGCTTTCCCCAGCCGGGCATCCCACTTCAGGGGTCCCTCTGTTTTTTTGACTTCCTTGACTCTTCCGGGCGATCCGCCCGTCGTCTCCGCTGCTTCCACCCTGTTTTGTCCCGGCTGTTCCGGTTTTTCCGGAGCGCCGGCCGGTGTGCCGGGCTGGGGCTTGCCGAAATTCCCCATCAGGCTGCTCAGGGTGCTCATCAACTTCATCAACGCAGCCGGATCGGGAGTTTTGCCCGGCTGCGGATTAAGCATGCTCATGAGCGCGGCGGGCGTCAATGCACCCGGCCCGGCTCCGGACGCCGGTTCGCGCGCTTGCGGACCGCCGCCTGACAGCAGCTTGAAAAGCGTCCCCAGCATGGGGTTCACTGCCCCCGGCGCCTGGACCCCGGCGCTTCCGGACTGTTTGTTCAGCAAGCTGACGATCCCCAGCAGGTTCACCAGGCTGAGCATCAGCATGCTGTCCAGACAGTCCGCTCCTTGCGCGGACTGAAAATCCAGCAACTTCTCCAGTACATTCTCCAGGTGAAAGTCCTTTCCGCTCTCTTCTTCGGCCATGACCACGCCTCCTCAGAAAATAGGAATTAGGAATTAGGGGTTAGGAATTAGGGGTAAATACTTTTACATAATTATTTTCATTAC
>JAIMBK010000072.1 GCA_023511535.1 Armatimonadota bacterium | reverse complement strand
GCCTTCCCGGAGCCGATCTTGACCATGAACGCGCTGCTTGTCCTGGCCCTGCTTGCGCAAGAACCTCAGCCGGTCTCATTTCTGGGCGACATCGCCCCGATCTTCGTCGAGAACTGCATCGCCTGCCACAACGCTCGCAAGGCTGAGTCGAAGTACAACATGGTCACCTATGCGACGCTCGCCAAGGGCGGTGCCACCGGCGAGGGAATCACGCTGGTGCCCGGAGATCCGGAAGGCTCCTACCTGCTCGAGCTGTTGGCCCACGACGCCGAACCGCGGATGCCCTACAGGCTCGACCCGCTTCCACAGGAGTCGATCGACCTGATCGCACGCTGGATCCGTGAGGGCGCCCGCTACGACGGCGAGGACCCGACCGAAGACTGGACCGCCGTCCTCAATCGTCGCGCCGTCGCTGTCGTTCCCGAAAGCTACCCCGTGACCGTTCCAATCACCGCCCTGGCCTTCAGCCCCGACGGCGCCCATCTGGCCACCTCCGGCTACCACGAGGTCAACCTCTGGAAGACCGCCGACGGAAGCCTGGTGCGTCGGCTCCGCGGTGTCGGCGAGCGAGTCTACGACATCGCCTATAGCTCTGACGGCAAATGGCTGGCCATCGCCAGCGGCGATCCCGGCCGGTACGGCAAGGCCACGCTCTGGCTGGCCGATCAAAATGCCCCAGGCGTCCTCGAACTCGACCTCACCACTGGCGTTGCTGCGGTTGCCCATCTTGTCCTTGAGGCGCTGCAGACGCACGGCATTGCGCGTGCCGTCCATCCACCAGCGCGGCACAAAAAAGCAGCCAATGCCGTCTTCCCCGGCGATCCGGGCGCTGACCAGATGGGCGTCACTGGTGGGTGCGGAGTAAAACCATTTGTGCCCGCGCAGCCGGTAGACGGCACCGCGCCCCTGACCCTGCACGGGCCAAGCGGTGGTGGTGTTGGCGCGCACGTCCGACCCGCCTTGTTTTTCTGTCATGCCCATGCCGATCCAGACGGCGCGTTTGCGCGTCAGCGGTGCGTCTTGTGGGTCGTCGTCGAGGCAAAGCAACTGGCTTCCCAGTAGCGACCACAGCCCGGGTTCGCGCTGCAGAATCGGGATGGCCGCCTGCGTCATGGTGGCGGGGCACAGCGTGCCCTGCTCCACCTGCCCGTGCAGGTAAAACAGCGCGGCCCAAGCGGTCCAGCGCCCTGGCTGTGCGTCGCGCCACGGCCCGCTGACGCCGCCCGCGGCACGCAGCTGGCCCAGCAACCGGTGCCAGCCGGGATGAAAGACCACCGCATCGATGCGGTGCCCGCGCGCATCGAATGGCCGATGCCGTGGAGGATGCTCGTTGGCCGCCACCGCATCCGCACGCGCGTCGGCCGTTGCGATCGCGCGTCCATAGGCCTGCAGGGCCGGTACCGCCCACCCGGCGCCGGCATCCGCCACGGCCTGCTGCAAGGCAGCTATATTCCCGACCGCCCCCAACGGGAACTGCGGGAACTGGTGCGCTACCGCCGAAGCCTGCTTGGCGAACGCGCAAGAGAGGTCCAGCGGATCCAAAAAGTTTTGGAAGGCGCCAACATCAAACTCAGTTCGGTAGCCACCGATGTCCTGGGCGCTTCCGGAAGGGCCATGCTGGACGCCATCGTTAACGGGATTGATCGTCCGGAGACCCTGGCGAATATGGCCAAGGGGCGGCTGAAGAAGAAGCACGACCAACTGGTTGACTCCTTGCAAGGGCTGCTCAGTGACCACCAGCGAATGATGCTGGATCTGCAGCTCCGCCACATTGACTCTTTGGACCAGGCGATTGCCCGGTTAAACAAAGAGATCGAGGAACGGATGCGCCCTTTTGAACGCGAGATCGAACTGCTCGATACGATCCCGGGGGTTGGCCGGCAAGCCGCCGAGGAAATCATCGCCGAGATCGGGGTCGACATGAGCCGGTTTCCGTCCAGCGCCCACCTGGCTTCCTGGGCGGGAATGGCTCCCGGCAATAATCAAAGTGCCGGGAAACGAAAGTCCGGGCGAACCCGCAAAGGTAATAAATCGCTCAAGACGACCCTTACTGAAGCGGCCCGCGCGGCTGCACACACTAAGGATACCTATTTATCTGCTCAGTATCAGCGGATTGCCTCCCGCCGGGGAGCAAATCGGGCTGCTGTTGCCGTTGGCCATAGTATTCTGGTCAGAGCTTACCATATCTTAAAGACAGGCAAACCTTACCAGGAGTTAGGTGCCAATTATTTCGATCAGCGCCGCAAAAATGCCATCGTCAACAATATGATCAAACGCCTGAACAGCTTAGGTTTTAAGGTAACGATCGAAGCTGCTTAAGTTTTCGCTTGCTCCGTTTTGATTTTTAGACCACCCCTTTCAAAAAATCGGGTTTTGTGGTCTTGGTGGTTGTTGTTTTTTTCCGAACAAATGTTTTCAGGGTAGGGAGAATTGAATCCTTTACCTGGAAACAGTTACTGGACAGCATGGCCTGTGGTGAGTGCGGCCGCTGTATGGACAACTGCCCGGCGTATCTTTCCGGGAAACCTTTAAATCCCAAGCAGTTGATCAGCAGGCAGTTAAAAGAGCACCTCCTGGAGAAAGGGGCGGTTATGCTCAGCAAGGGCCTTCGCTCCACCGGCGAGGACTCTTATCAAAAACTGGAGGAAATCATCCAGGCCGATCCTGCCTCCGGCGAGGTTTTGCAAAAATCTTTAATCGGCGAAGTCGTTTCGGAGGAAGAGATTTGGGCCTGCACCACTTGTTTTTCTTGCCAGGAACAATGTCCTGTCCTGAACGAACACGTAAACAAAATAATTGACTTGCGCAGATACCTCGTGATGACGGAAGGCAGTTTTCCCGCTGAGTTGCAATTGGCTTTCCGTAACGTAGAGAAAAATTATAATCCGTGGGGGATTGGCTGGACCAACCGTTCCGATTGGGTAAAGGAACTGGATGTGAAACTGTTGAGCGAAGTTAATGAAGTGGAGTATCTGTACTGGGTCGGCTGCGCCGGTTCTTTTGACGACCGGGCGAGAAAAGTAGCTACTGCGGTAGTAAAAATTCTCAATTCCGCCGGAGTAAGCTTCGCCATTTTAGGCGCCGATGAAAAGTGCTGCGGAGATTTTATCCGGAGGGCCGGCAACGAGTATCTTTATCAGTCGCTGGCGGAAGCCAACGTGGAAGCCCTGAACGGTTACGGGGTGAAGAAAATAGTGACTGCCTGCCCGCATTGCCTGAATACGTTAAAAAACGAATACCCCGCCTTTGGTGGAAAATATGAAGTGTACCACCATACCCAATTGATTTACGAGTTAATTAAAAAAGGTAGGTTGGTTCTTAATTACGATGTTCCGCTTCCCGAACAGACCGTTGTCTACCACGATTCCTGCTATTTGGGCCGTTATCAGCAGGAGTTCTTGGCCCCGCGAATGTTATTCCAGTTGGTGCCGGGTGTCCGGTTGGTGGAAATAGAGCGGAACCGGAACCGGAGCTTTTGTTGCGGCGCCGGCGGAGGCCGGATGTGGATGGAGGAGCATCTTGGAGAAAAAATTAATAACCTGAGAACGGCGCAGGCGCTGGCTAAAAATCCTCACGTTATCGGCGCCAATTGTCCTTTTTGTATTACCATGCTGGAAGACGGCGTAAAAGCCGGCATCAGTCCGGACGTGAAAGTGCTTGATCCCGCCGAGTTACTCGTCCAGATGTTATAAAAAAATTCTAATAGCTGGTTCTTGACATCTGATTTAGTTTATTATAATATACAAATATGGTGATGAATTGCATTAATGGATTTTCTATTTTAATAGATTTCAAGATCTTAAAATTTGCCGTATATCTAACCTCCTACCCTAATATTTTGACTGGGCGTCATGTTCTTTTAAAGAGCCTGACGCATTTTTGTGAGCCCCTGTCTTTGTGTTTTTCTCCTGGGGGTGGTGTTGTTTTATCCTTTTGATAGTGTTAATATTATAATATACGAATAATTCGAGGGAGGATTTTTTTTGGGCGCCGAACGTAAATATACGGAACCGGCAAAGCTTTTAAAAGTTCTGGCTCATCCTATCCGCATCTGTATTGTAACCAATTTAATGCAGGACGACCGGAGCGTCAGCAAGATGGTGGCGTGCGTCGGCGTTCCGCAGTCAACTGTTTCCCAGCAACTGGCCATTTTGAAAGCCCAAGGGGTTGTCGAAGGGGAACGCTTCGGCAACGAAGTACATTATCGGCTTATTGATGAAAAGGTCAGGAAAATTGTTAAGTTGTTATTAGCCGAATACAATATTGACCCGGTAGATGGGCAAAATGACGCCACCTAAGATTTTTTCGAAGCCTTTACCACGACGAAAGAGCCCTCTCCGGAACCTTCCTGAACGGGCTCAATGTGTTTTGGCTCCTGATGGAAAATCGTCTGGCGAAAAATAAAGTTGCTGAATCCAGCCTCCTTTAAAAAGGAAACGACTTCTTCTCCGGAATAAAACGTAGCTGCGTGATAGTACTTGCTTTTCATTTTGTTTGCTTCATATAATTTACCGAGTTTACTATTTTTGTCAATAAATCCGATCAGCAGGCAACCTCCTGGCTTTAAAACTCGCCAGGCTTCCCGGCAGGCGGTCCGAACGTCGTCAAGAAAACAAAGCACAGTAACCATCAACAGGTAATCAAAGGCGGCGTCCGGGAATGGAAGCGCTTCGGCAACTCCGGGAACAACGGTAATTCCGCGCGCCCGGGCGATCTCCCGCATCTTGCTGGCCGGTTCAAGGCCGTATTTAATGCCTAGCGGAGCAGCAAACCGGCCGGTTCCTACGCCGATTTCCAGGCCTGTCCCGCGTTTCGGCAGAAGGTCCCTGATTGCCCGGAGTTCGGCTTCGTAAACAAATTTATTTTTTACAAACCAGCCGTCATATTCAGTTGCGTATTCTTCAAAAGGTTGAATTTTGGGCATCACTTTTCTCTCCTGGCGAGTAAACTTTCCGGAGTGCTGTATTTGGCGGGCGCATCCTTTTCCAGCAATCCTGATTTGGGATAAATTTCGCCGCGTTGTTTTAATTTCCCTGCCGTTAATGGCGTGATAGATCAGGAATTGTCGAATTTTTTGAACCAGGTGGTAATCAATGTCAATAGTTATCATTGATCAAAGCAGGTGTCGTCCGGCCCATTGCGAAAACGGGGTTTGCGTGGCCCAGTTTACGTGCACATGGAGGGTGCTGGAACAAAGCAGACCCTTTGAGCTGCCGGAAGTTGACGCCAGGCGCTGCCTGGGTTGTGCCCGTTGTGCATTGATATGTCCCCTGAGTGCAATCCAGATAGCAGCGACCTGAAAATAGCCCCCTGTTTAATTATCGATCTTTGTCGTCTGACTTCAGGAGAAAATCCGGCAAAGGATAGTCTTCCCGGAAACCCGGTGGGGAAAATCATGCACCTCTCTTTCCGGAACTTTCATGGGCTATAATGTATCCTGGGATATTTTTTTTGGGAGGGATTTTTGATGGCTAAGTTTTTGATCATCGGCGGTGTGGCGGCGGGAATGAGCGCGGCCAGCCGGGCCAAAAGAAAAAAACCGGATCTGGAGGTGGTTGTGCTGGAAAAAGGCCGGTTTGTTTCCTACGGCGCCTGCGGCCTGCCTTACTACGTCGCTGACCTCGTCAAGCACGTCCAGGGTCTGGTGGTTCACGACGCTGCTTTTTTCAAAGAAAAAAGAGGTATCCCGGTTCTCACCAGGCACGAGGCAATCAAGATTGAGCCCGAAGCCAGGTACGTCCTTGCCCGCGACCTTGACCGGGGGGAAGAATTGAAGTTTGAATTTGACAAACTGGCAATTTGCACGGGAGCCCGTCCAGTTATTCCTGATTACCCCGGAGTGAACCTGACAAATGTATTCGTTCTGAAAACAGCGGAAGACGGCATCCGCTTAAAGCAGTTCATAAAAGAAAATTCGCCGCGCAAAGCAGTCATCGTCGGCGCCGGCCTGATCGGCCTGGAAATGGCCGATGCTTTCCGCGCGTGGGGGCTGGAAGTAACCATCCTGAAACGGCCTGGGAGCATCTTAAAAATGTTCGATGACGATATGGTCGCTCTGGTGGAAAGGGAATTGGCGGAAAAAGGCGTGGAACTGGTGAAAAACGCCGTGGTGCAAGCTCTGGAAGGAGATGGCCGGGGCAGGGTGCGGGCGGTGGTTTACGAGGGTGGAAGGTGCGCCGCCGATCTCGTTCTGCTGGCCACGGGAGCAAAACCGGACTCCGGCCTGGCCGCTCAGGCGGGGCTGGCGATTGCTGCCAACGGAACCATCGTGGTTAACGAAAAAATGCAAACCAGCCACCCTGATATTTACGCCGCCGGGGACTGCGTGGGCCAAAAGCACCTGCTCACCGGTAAAGACGTTTATTTCCCGCGGGGAACTACGGCAAACAAACAGGGCCGGATCGCCGGAGAAAACGCTGCCGGTGGGAACGAGGCCTTTCCGGGGGTTTTGGGTACGGCGGTTTCGAAAATTTTTGACCTGACTGTGGCCCGGACCGGCTTGAGCGCCGCCGAGGCCGCCCGGGAAGGGTGCGATTTTATCGTTTCGACGGTTGCGCACCCCTCCCACGCGCACACTTATCCTGCTCCCGAGCCGGAAGAGATCACCATTAAGCTGGTCGTCGAAAAAAAGACGGGAAAACTGCTGGGCGCCCAGATGATCGGCAAGATGGGGGTGGCCAAGCGGATCGACGTCTTTGCCACCGCCCTTTCAAAACAAATGACCGTGGAAGAAATTTCGCGGCTGGACTTAAGCTACTCGCCGCCCTTCGCTCCGGTCTGGGACCCCGTCCTGGTGGCCGCAAACGTGGCGGTGAAAAAGGTTTAAAACTATGCCGGGAATGCTTTTTTCGCACCAGACAATTTCGTTTCGGTCGGTTAGATATAAACCGACGCCGGGCGGGATCGATGCTCTTAAAATAGGCAGCGCCGCCCGGCGCTCAACTGTTTTTCCCGGTTATTCTTACATGCTTGTCCGCCAAGTAATTTTTGGCAAGCCATCGTTTTTTCTCCCCCTTTCACAAAAATGTAACTTACCTTTCGCGGTCGCTCTTTTTTAAGGCAGGTTGTTAAAGAGATTACTGCGGCCGCTTACCAGCCTTTTGCTCGCCTTGCCGATGGGGCGCTCTCCGGTTTAATACCCCATTTTGCCCGGAATAACTCCCCTGACTCCTCCCTGGGGGAAAGGGGTGTCTCCTTTCCGCCTGGGAATTAAATGGATGTGCGCATGCATGATTGTTTGGCCGGCTGCTTCCCCGCAGTTGGTCCCGATATTAAAACCTTCTACGGAAGGGTCCGCTTTCCGGATTTTATTCCGGAGAAACGCGAGGAGCCTGTCCGCGTCACGCTTTTCCTGCGGGGTCAGGGTAAAATATTCGGGAGTGTGCCGGCGGGGGATAATCAAAAGGTGGCCGGGGGTGACGGGGTGCGCATCTCTGATGGCCAGCACGGTTCCCTTTTCGGCCACTACCTGGTCCGTTTCCTGGAGGCGGCAAAACGGACAGGCGGGATCGAAACCGGAGTGACTTTTCGTTTCGGCAGCGCGCCGTTCCTTCCTCATAGCCAACGCCTTTAAGCCTGCCTTTCCCTCAAAAGCAACAATAGTTTAACATTCCGGGGAGCGGGTGGCAAGGGACTTTTGGTTTGTTCCGGGACGCGACAGGACAGGTAAAGTTTTCTTTTCCGGAATTTTTAACTGGACAATATAAACATATGTTCATATAATAAAAGTAAATTGACAGGCCCCGTTCGTTCCGGCTTGAATCCGTTGCGAAATCGAGAGAAGGAGTTGTTTTAATGAAGGTCTTTGGACCGGTTCCTTCCCGCCGCCTGGGACAAAGCCTGGGGATTAACAACATTCCGCCCAAAGTATGTTCATATGCCTGCGTTTACTGTCAGCTCGGCCGGACTATAAAAATGGAAGCTTTTCCCCGGGCGTTTTTCGAGCCGGGAGAAATCTGGCGGGCAGTGCAGGAGAAAATTAAAAAAACAGGCCATGTTGATTATCTAACCTTCGTAGCCGATGGGGAGCCTACTCTGGACGTTAATCTCGGCCGGGAAATTGAATTGCTCAAGTCCTCCGGAATAAAAGTTGCGGTCATTACCAATGCTTCTCTTCTCTGGCGGGAGGAGGTCAGAGCGCGCCTGTTTGCTGCCGACCTGGTTTCTCTGAAGGTTGACGCGGTCCGGGAAGAAACCTGGCGCCGGCTTAACCGGCCCTGCCGGGAGTTAAGTCTGCCTCTGATTTTAGAGGGAATGCTTGCGTTCGCCAGGACTTACCCGGGAGAACTGCTTACCGAGACCATGCTGGTCGGAAACGTCAACGACAGCCCTGAGCAAATCAGGGAAGTTGCTGATTTTTTAGCCCGGTTGAACCCGGCCCGGGCCTGCCTGGCCATCCCCATCCGGCCGCCGGCGATGTCCTGGGTGCGCCTCCCGGAGGCCCGGGTGACGAATGAAGCCTGCCAGATTACCCGGCAAAGGGTTGCCCGGGTGGAATATCTTACCGGTGCGGAAGGAAACAACTTTACTTTTACGGGAAACCTCGAAGAAGAGCTCTTGAGCATCGCCTCCGTTCATCCCCTGCGCAAAGAGGCGGTCCGGGAGTTGCTCAGGCAGGCCGAAGCTTCCTGGGCGGTGGTTCGAAAATTAATCGCGCAGAAACAGCTGTTGGAGCTGGAATACGAAAAAGAAACGTTTTACGTGCGGAATTTTTGCCTGGAAGCTTTACCTGAAGACAGGTGTCCTCGCCTCACATGAAGAAAATTATCGTGCCAGTAGAGGACAGAAAAAAAGGGGAACGGACATGAAAGTCACCATTATTTACGATAACGAAGTGTGGCCAAGGGAGCCGGAAGCCGAATGGGGTTATGCCGCCTACTTAAAAGCCTGCTCCCTGCCGGAATACCTGGCGCAGAAAAAAAGCCTGGTTGCCGACTGGGGTTTTTCCTGCCTCGTCGAAGCCGGGGGTCGGAAGATTCTCTTTGATACCGGAGCCAGAGGCGCCGTCTTTTTGCACAACCTGGGAATCCTCCGGATAAAACCGGCCGAACTACAGGAGGTTTTTATCTCTCATGGCCATTGGGACCATACGGGTGGGTTGAAAGATTTTTTAAGTTGCAACAAAGCCACCGTTTACCTTCCGGCTTCCTGCCCGCCGCCCGCCGGTGCCGGCAAAATAATCAGGAGCAAGGGGGCGTGGCAAATCTACGAAAACATTTATTCGACTGGTGAGCTGGCTGGGATAGAGCAGTCTCTGGTGGTTAAAACGGAAAGAGGGTTGGTAGTGGTGGTGGGCTGCGCGCACCCGGGGGTCGGTTCCATCCTGGAGGCAGCTGCTCAATTTGGAAAACCCCTTGCGCTTATCGGCGGGCTGCACGACTTTGCCGAGTTTGAACTGCTGAACGACCTGGAACTGGTCTGCCCGGTGCACTGCACCAGGTTTAAAACACTGATCAAATCACTATACCCCGAAAAATGCGTGGAGGGGGGTGCAGGCAGGGTAATCGAGATATAACTGTTACCTTGCACCGTTGGTGAAAAGAAACGGGCGCCGGGCTGCCGCCTTTCGAAACCGGTAATTTTTAACTGGACATTATAAACATATGACCATATAATTAAATTTAAGAAACGGTAAGGCTTTTAACTCCGGGAACAATTTACCTGCTCTAAAGGACTGGTGCCTTTTCCCGGGCCCTATTCGTTTCGTTTTGAATTTGCTTTGCCATTGAGAAGGGTTGTTTTACCTGCTGCCGCAAAGCCGGGCAGAGGAGGAGTTCCGGAGTCAGCCAGCGCCAGGGGTTTCTGCTGGATCCGGGTTAACGGTAATTTTGGTCAGAAGAGTGGAGAACAGACTGCTGGAGGTGGGCGGGCATGGGCTGGAAAGACTATTACCAGGTGCTCGGCGTGGCTAAAGACGCCAGCCAGGAAGAGATCAAAAAAGCGTTCCGAAAAATGGCTTTGCTTTATCATCCCGACCGGAATCCTGGGGAACAAAAACTGGCTGAAGAAAAGTTTAAAGAGATAAACGAGGCCTACGCGGTGCTCAGCGACGAAGACAGGAGACGGCACTACGATTACCTGACCGCCTCGTCCCGGCACCGGCAGGTCTCCTTTACGGCGGAGGAAACTTTTGGTGAACAGTTCAGGGGGAACCTGGATGAAGAGGCTCTTCAGCAGCTGCTCAGGCAGCTTGCCGCGCTCGGCTTTAATTTCCGCGACCTGATGGGTTCTGCCCGGCGAGGATGCCGGCGTGGTTACGGTCGGTGCTGGCGCCGCTGGTAACCGGTTCCGGACCTTTAAGACGGGTTTTAAGGGTTTCGTTGACCGGTTTGATCCGGTGGCCGCGTTGTGATGTGATAGGTAATGATTGGACAGGATATCTTCGGGACATTAAAAAAGACGCGCCGGTAGAAGGGGAGTATTGGGCATGGATACGGAGAAAGAAGTTGTGAAAAAATATATCCTGGACATGTGGGGCAACTACAGCGAAACGGTGCTGGATCACGCCCTGAATCCCCGGAACGTGGGGAGTATTTCCGAGGCGGACGGCTTTGGTGAGGGTACGGGTGAATGTGAGGATACAATGGTGATCTGGTTACGCGTGGTGAATGACCGGATTACGGAGGCTACTTTCTGGACCGACGGCTGCGGGACGACTATCGCCTGCGGGAGCATGGTAACGGAACTGGCCAAAGGAAAAACGGTAAAGGAGGCTTTTTTAATCAGTCGGGAGGAAATTTTGCAGGCGCTCGGCGGGCTGCCGGAGGAAAGTGTTCATTGCGCTGCTTTGGCGGCCGGCACACTGAAAAACGCACTGCAGGATTACCTGGAGATGAAGCGGTTCCCCTGGAAAAAGGCCTACCGGCAGGAGTAAAAAGGGATCGACATCCCGGCCGGAAGATATTCAGGCGATGTTTAAATTTACTGGAAAGGAGTTTAAAAATGCCGGGTGGACGGGGAAAAGGTTCGGGCGGCGGCTTAAGGAGCGGTAAGGGCGGCGGCCAGGGCAGGTGCGCCGGCGGAAGGAGAGGAGGAGGGGCGGGCGCCCAGGGGCGGGGAGCCGGTCAGGGAGGAGGACCCGGCCCGGGACAGCCGGCTACGGGTGGAAGGCAGACCGGCGCCCCGGCGGGGGCCTGCGTTTGCCCCCGCTGCGGCACCCGGGCGCCTCACCGGCCGGGCGTTCCCTGCGCCAGTTTGACCTGCCCGAGCTGCGGGTCGCCAATGATCAGAGGATAATCATATTTTTCGGCAGGAGCCGCCCGTAGAGCAGGGTGGTGTGTCGCAGCGTTCCGTTCGCCCGCAGCAGGTTGTCCCGGCTGCCCGGGGTGTCCCTTTTGTCACGTAGGGGGCGGGGAAAAGCCGGGAAAGAGTTTTGCTCTGGCAGTTCGGGCAGCTTTCGGGATGATCGGCGGGTGTAAAGAGGTTAACTTCCCAGACGTAACCGCAATTCTGGCACTTAAAGTCGTAAACGGGCATTTTAACCACCTTCGCCTGTTAAAATGAACATATGTTATTAAAAATATAATCCGGGGGACTACGACAAGTCAAGAAAAAATTTCCCGAACTTGCGCCACTTTTCCTGGAAAATTAATCAACCGGTCGTTTACCGGACAAAAGGATGTGGGCGGCAAACTAAATATGGGCGAGGAAAAAAATTTCCTTTGCCGCAGGATTTTCTTTTCGGATGTCAAATATATTATCTAAACCACGATAAAATTTGGGGCCAGGGAGGCCCTTTGCCGGCCTGAAGGCCGGGCAGGGGGCCTTTTTGCATTTTTCGGGAAATACAGGATGGGAGGGTTTTTCGATGCCAAAAATCATGATCTGCGGCCGGGGCGGCAGCGGCAAGAGCACGCTGGTTACCTTGCTGGCGAGGGCGCTGGCGGAACGGGGAAAGGTGCTGGTAGTGGACACCGACGAATCAAACCTGGGCCTGCATAAAATGCTGGGTCTTTCCACCCCGGCGATGACTTTAATGGGCTGCCTGGGCGGTAAACCGGCGGTGCGCGAAAAGTTGCTGGCCTCGTTGCAGCAAAGGGGCGACGAAAACGCGGGCTTTTTTGCGGACAGCTTAAGTCTGGCCAGTTTGCCCCCGGAATGTACGGGTGGGGAGTGGCCGGCGCGCTTCTTGCGCATCGGCAAAGTTGAGCACAGCCTGGAGGGTTGCGCGTGCCCCATGGGGGCGGTGGCCCGCTCGTTTTTAAAGCAGTTGCGGGTGAACGAAAACGAATGGGTGCTGGTGGATACCGAAGCCGGGATAGAACATTTTGGTCGCGGAGTTTTCGAGGGTGTCGACCTGGTGGTGATGGTGGTTGATCCCTCGCACGAAGCGATTCTGCTGGCCGAACGGGCCAAAACCCTGACGGCGGAGGCAAAAAAGGATTTTGTGGCTGTTTTAAATAAGGTCGATGCCGCGACGGAACCTTTTCTCCGCCGGGAACTGTCCGCGCAAGGGATTTCGGTGCGGGGCGCGTTTGGTTTTTCGCCGGAGATTATGGAAGCCAATCTAACAGGCAATCCGCTGCCGGGAGGGAAATGTCGGGAACAGGTAAATGAATTGCTGGCTTCACTCCCATTTTAAAGCGATGAAGGTGCTGGATGCCTTGACGGAAGGAAAATAAGCACTGATCAATCAAGGGGGTTGAAGCTGTCATGCAGTGCGAACGTTGTCAGACGCTTCTCGAAGAAGGGGAGAGCTATAATTTCCACGGACAGGTTTTATGCGAAGATTGTTATCTTTACCTGCTCAACCCGCCCAAGGCGTGTGATCCTACGGCGGTAGCCGGAGCGGTGACGACCCGGCAGCAGTTGGGCCAGTCGGGTACCGCAGGCTTGACGGAACTGCAGAAAAATATCTACCGCGCAATCGAGGAGAAAGGAAAAATTACCAGGGAAGAATTGTTGACCGTGGTTAAGGTAAAACTTCCTGAGTTGGAGCGGCAAATTGCTGTTCTTCGGCACTGCGAGCTGGTCCGTGGTTTTAAGGAAGGGGACAAGGTTTATTTGACCAAATGGTGATTGCTGATCCTTGAAATCATTAAATTACCTGAAACAAGGAGGGAGGAAGGGATGATTCTGGCGCCGCGCAAGAGGGAACAGGTGATGCCGCTGCCCGTGGTGCTGATTTCCACAGTAGGAAAGGACGGGGTGCGGAATATTGCTCCCTGGTCATGCATTACCCCCATCTTAAGACCCTTTGACGATCTTGTCCTGGCTTCCTGGATTAAGCGGGATACTTTAAATAATATCCGGGAAACGGGGGAATTTGTGGTTAATGTGCCGCCTGTCGATCTGGTTGAGGCGGTAATGATTTGTTCCAAAAATTACCCGCCGGAAGTGGACGAGTTCGAAGAGTCCGGTTTAAAGCCTCGCCCGGCGCAAAAAGTAAAAGCGCCCGGGGTTGAAGGTTGCCTGGCGTGGGTGGAGTGTGCCCTGGTGGAGGAGATTAGCAGGAAGAACTATTCTCTGGTCATCGG
>JAIMBK010000071.1 GCA_023511535.1 Armatimonadota bacterium | reverse complement strand
GGGTGTGGAGCACGGGCTTTTGCCCGCGCTTTCCCGGGACGGCGGCCTTTTACATCGCGCGTCATGCCTTCCTGCCAGGACGGTAAGGGAAGTGACCGAAGAGCTGTGCCGGTCGGTCGACCGAAAACCCGGCGCCATCTGGTGGGTTGCGCTCCTCCTTTCGGCGGCTGCTTTTGCCGTTGGGCTGGCCGCAATCTGGGAAGCGATCCTCGTTGGCATGGGGGTGTGGGGAATCAACCGCACTGTTGGCTGGGGGTTTGACATCACCAACTTCGTTTTCTGGATCGGAATCGGCCATGCCGGGACAATGATCTCGGCTGTGCTCTTCCTGTTCCGACAGGAGTGGCGCACAGCGATCAACCGCGCGGCAGAAGCGATGACCGTGTTTGCCGTGGCGTGCGCCGCCGTCTACCCGCTCGTCCACATGGGGCGCCCCTGGTTCTTCTACTGGCTTGTTCCCTACCCGAATAATCGTGGGCCTCTTTGGGCCAACTTTCGCAGCCCCCTGCTGTGGGACTTCTCGGCGATCCTCACCTACTTCACGATCTCATTCGTTTTCTGGTATGTCGGGATGCTTCCGGACCTGGCGACGCTTCGGGATCGTGCCAGGGCAGGGTGGCAGCGATCCCTCTTCGGCTTCCTGGCACTTGGCTGGAACGGCTCCGCGCGGGACTGGAACCGGTACGAGTCGATCTACGCCTTCCTGGCGCTGCTGGCGGCGAATCATCCGGCGGTGGGGATGAGCCATGTGGTGCTGGTGGAGCGGGGCGGCGATCCGCGGGTGATTGAACTGGGGCCCCGGGGACTGTGGCAGGAATTGCTTGGCGGCAGCCGGAGGGCGGCGTTCGGGGATCTCATGCCGCTGGGCGCCTTTTCCGCCGGGCAGGGGGAGGTTAAAAGCACCGAAAAACAGGTGATTTATCCGGCCATCTGGCTCCTTTATCCCGCCCATTTCATTGGAAAGTAGGTTTGGGGACGATGAGAGGAGATGAAAAAATGACGGATGGGCGGACTTCTGCCATCGACGACACTCCCGGCGGAGGAGAAGGTTCGCCGGAGGGGCAAACACCGGTGGCGAATAACGGTGGGACCGGCGCACCGGGAGCGCCCCCCGGTTTTCTGGAACTGGTTTACGGGGTATTGTTTGAACCGGTGGCCGCCTTTCCGAAAATCGTTCAGCATCTGCCCATTGGCCAGACAGTTTTAATTTTTACCCTGGTCAACGTCCTGGTCGCGATCATGAGCGGGTTGCTTACGCCGCGTTTAATGCACCCGTCCGCCGCCGGCCACATGGCGGTAATGATGAAGGCCATGACGCTGATGGTGGCCATCCTGGGCCTGGTTTATCAATACGCGAAGTGGTTTATCTACAGCGCATTGCTGCACCTGCTCGCCGAATTTTTAGGCGGCCGGGGAAGGGCGGTGGGAGTGTGGACCGTCGCCGGCCTGGCCAGCCTGCCGGGAATATTTTTGGTACCGGCCAATTTAATCCTCTTCATTTTCGGCGCGAAAGGATTCACCCTGTCCCTGTTCATGTACCTGTTCGGTTTCATTGTTTTAATTTGGGGAATGGTTCTGCTGGCTCTGGGCATCAGGCAAGAACATGCTTTGTCCACCGGAAAGGCCGTAGCAGTGGTTTTACTTCCCGTCGGGGCCGTTTTGGCCGGCGGGGTCGTCTTGCTCGTCGCCATAATGGCTACCGCCACTTCCCTGGCACCCCTCCTGCCGGTGCCGAAATTCAGTCCTTAAAATTTTTTCGGGCAGGAGGATTTTCTTTTTCTGCCGTCGAAAGAATACAGTCCAGGCTTATTATCCTAAGTTTTCCGGCGGCGAAAGGGGTAGTGTCGAAAAAAGAGAATCCGCGGAGATCCTCTCCAGAACCCTCACTGAGAAGAGAATGTAGACTTTGGTTCCCCGTTCCGGGGGAAAGGGATCGTGTTGAGTTTACTTTGGGAGAAAGGGGTAGGAAAGAGATGGGTGGTTACGATCTTATGATTGTTGACGATCAGGCGGGGGTTCGCAGGTTGCTTTACGAAGCATTTGTAGAGGAGGGGTACCGGGTGGAAATGGCCGCTTCCGGGCCCGAGGCAATTCAAAAGGTGCTTTACAAAAAGCCGGATGTAATTTTGCTCGACAATAAAATGCCGGTGATGAGCGGTCTGGAAACGGCCCAGGAAATCCGCAAATTAAATTACGACGTGCCCATCGTGCTGATGACCGCCTATGGGGAATTAGACATCGCCGCCCGCGCAAAAAAACTGGGGATTACTCATTACATAGACAAACCTTTTGATTTAAACGAGGTCCGCCAACTGGTCAAAGCCTTGCTGATTGAGTCGCGATGTGCCAAAAGGTATCTGGAAGAAATTGGCTAGCAGGCTTATCTTTTCAGGCGGCGAACAATGTTCCCCCAACAGGCAAACCGGTGCAGGCGGGAACAGGAGGTTTTTCGATTGTGTTAATTGCCACCCAAACAATGCTGGCCATGCGTTGTCCTGAGTGTGGCAGGCTGGAATACCATAAGCTCTCCCGTTTTGATTTTTTTGAGGGTTGGGCGGCGCAGATCAGGTGCTCGTGCGGGGCGTTAAAATTAGCGGTAAGAAAAAAAGGAACGGATTATTTCCTGCAAGCGCGGTGCGTAGTCTGCGCAAGCATGCATCCGTACCGGTTAAGCAGCCGCATTCTTTGGGCGCAGGAAATAACCACCCTGTCCTGCCCGGATACGGGTCTGGAGCTGGGATATCTCGGCCCCCCGGCTAAAATGAAAAATTTGAGTCAAAACAAAAAGAAAGATACTGGTATTTTGTTTTATGAGTTTGCCGGCGAAGATTATTTTCATAACAGTGAAGTAATGGGCCGGGTTTTAACGCACATGTGCGAACTCAGCGAAGACGGTTTACTTTCCTGCCAATGTGGCAATTATAAGATCGGAATCGAAATCTTCCCCGACCGGCTGGAATTGCGGTGTGCGAGGTGCGGCGCCGTAAGCGTGGTTTATGCGGAAACGGAGGAAGACACTGCCATCGCCCTGAAAATCAACGAACTGGAACTGATTCAAAGCGGGATTATGTTTTTAGACGGAATCCACGAACAGGTGAGGAAACGGTAATGTCCTTTGTCCCCGCAGGCGTTTTATTGCGGGCGGCCCAAAGCGGCGGATACGCTGTAGGCGCCTTTAATTTCAACAACCTGGAAATTTTGCAGGCCATCGTCCGGGCGGCGGAAGCAGAGAAAGCCCCGGTTATTCTCCAGGCAACTCCGGGAGCCATCCGTTACGCCGGTCTGGATTATCTCGCCGCCCTGGCCCGGGCGGCCGCCAAAAATGCCGCGGTTCCCCTGGCCCTGCATTTAGACCACGGGACGGACCCCGGCCTGGTTGAGGAATGTGTGCGGGCAGGGTTTAGCTCGGTGATGATCGATGGTTCGAAACTGCCTCTGGAGAAAAATATCGCGCTGACCAGGCAGGTGCTCGAAGTCGCCCGGCGCGCCGGCGTTTCCGTGGAAGCCGAGTTGGGCAGGATCAGCGGTACGGAAGACGAGATTACGGTGGCCGAGCGGGAGGCTCTGTTTACCGATCCGGAAGAGGCGCGCTTTTTTGTGGAGCAGACGGGTGTGGATTCGCTGGCCGTGGCGGTGGGCACCGCGCACGGGGTTTATCGCGGCGAACCGCGGCTGGATTTGGAAAGGTTAAGCAAAATCCGGGAGCTGGTCCCGGTGCCGCTTGTCCTGCACGGCTCCTCGGGCGTACCCGACGACGCCATCCGGGAAGCAATTGCGCGGGGTGTGCAGAAAATAAACATCGATACCGATATCCGCCTGGCTTTTCTCGGTGCCGTCCGGCAGGCGCTGACCGAAAAACCCGGCGAAATCGACCCCCGCAAAATCTTAAGCCCCGCCCGGGAAGCCGCTGTGGAGGTAGTCCGGAAAAAAATCCGGCTTTTCGGCAGCGCGGGTAAAGCGGGGTAAATAAGTTAAGGGCCGGGCACTTAACTTATTTTTGAGGAGGTTTTTCTGGAAAAATGAAACTCTTTTTGGACACGGCAAACATCGAAGAAATCAAAGCTGCCCACGCCCTGGGAGTCATCAGCGGCGTAACCACCAACCCCTCGCTGATTGCCCGGGAAGGCCGGGATTTCCGGCAGGTCGTCCGGGAAATTGCAGCCGTTGTGGACGGGCCGATCAGCGCGGAAGTAATCAGCAGCACGGCTCCGGAAATGATTGCCGAAGCCGAGGGGCTGGCCGCCATCCACCCCAACGTGGTCATTAAAATTCCCATGACGGGGGAAGGATTGAAAGCGGTCAAGGCTCTCTCCGAAAAAAAGATCAAATCCAATGTAACCCTGGTTTTTTCGGCCAACCAGGCGCTATTGGCCGCTCTGGCGGGAGCGGCTTTCGTGAGCCCCTTTGTCGGACGCCTGGACGACATCGGCCACGACGGGATGGAACTGGTCGTGGACATCGTGGAGATTTACCGGAATTACGACTTTCCTACCCAGGTCATCGCCGCCAGCATCAGACATCCGCTGCACGTGCTGCTGGCGGCCAAAGCAGGAGCGGACATTGCCACGGTACCTTATCAAGTTTTAAAACAGATGCTTGCTCACCCCCTGACCGATTTGGGGATTAAAAAATTTTTGGAAGATTGGACGAAAGTCTCTGGCTAATTTTCAATAAACATGGTATTGTAGAAAATAGCCAGAAACAGATGTGCTCCCTGCCGGATTCAACCGCCCGGAAAAATGTCCCTGTCTTCAAAAACAGACACCTTCTTTTAAGAACGTTCCCTTAATCAAGATCGCTATCTAAACGGCACGTCACCGGCTTACGGCATTAGATTCCCTGACCGCCGTCGGCGGAAATTAATCCCAATTCCTGTTTTTGAAACTTGACCAGCCCTGAAGCAGTGGGCCGCCGGCCTTTGGCCGGGATCAATGGGGATCAACCTAATGCCGCCGGCCGCAAGCCCGGCTGCCGGGCGGTTTAATTCCAGGTTCTTTCCTGCCTTCCGGATATGGAAAATTAACAATGGCTGAAGAGCCGAGAGCCGGCTTGACTTGTCCCCGGCACCTGGATGCTCTGTGTTCTTTGTGTCCTCTGCGGTTAGTTCAGGAAGCGCTGCCGGCGGCGGAAGAACTCAAGGGTCCGCTTACGCCGGCCGGGAAGGATAAAAAAGGGGGGGTATCCTTGACTGCAACCTATGCCGATTTAGAAGGCAAAACCCTGCAGGAGCTTTATAAAATAGCCAAAGAATTAGAAATATCGGGTTATTACCGGCTCCGGAAAAAGGAATTGATTTACGAAATTTTGAAAGCGCAAACCGAAAAAACCGGCCTCATGTACGCTCAAGGGGTGCTGGACATTTTGCCCGACGGTTACGGGTTCTTAAGGCCCTTCCAGTATCTCCCCAGTCACGACGATATTTACGTATCTTCCTCGCAAATCAGACGCTTTGATTTACGTACCGGCGACCTGGTGGCCGGCCAGGTGCGCGGCCCGAAAGAAAATGAACGCTATTTCGCTCTTTTGCGCGTGGAACAGGTGAACGGAATAAACGCCGAAGAGGCCTCGGAGCGGCTGCATTTTGACGGGCTGACCCCCCTGTACCCCCAGGAGCGCATCAAGCTGGAAACCACCCCGCAAAACTATTCCACGCGGATTATCGACCTGCTGGCACCGGTGGGAAAAGGCCAGCGGGGCTTAATCGTTTCCCCCCCGAAAGCCGGCAAAACCACCCTGCTCAAGGAAATTGCCAACAGCATTACGCACAACCACCCGGAGATTTACCTGCTGGTTCTGCTGGTGGATGAACGGCCGGAAGAAGTTACCGATATAGAGCGTTCGGTAAAAGGGGAAGTGATCAGCTCCACTTTTGACGAGCCGCCGGAAAACCACGTGAAGGTGGCCGAAATGGTTCTGGAGCGTGCCAAACGCCTGGTGGAGCATAAGCGGGACGTGGTTATTTTGCTGGACAGCATCACCCGCCTGGCCCGCGCGCACAATCTGGTCGTTCCGCCCAGCGGGCGCACTTTAAGCGGTGGCATGGACCCGGCGGCGCTGCACAAGCCGAAGCGGTTTTTCGGCGCCGCCCGCAAGGTGGAAGAAGGCGGCAGCCTGACCATTATGGCCACCGCCCTGATCGAAACGGGCAGCCGGATGGACGACGTGATTTTCGAGGAATTTAAGGGCACCGGCAACATGGAACTGATTCTCGACCGGCGCCTGGCCGAGCGGCGCATCTTCCCCGCCATTGACGTGCAGCGCTCCGGTACACGCAAAGAAGAACTGCTCTTAAGCAGGGAAGAGCTGGAGTGGATGTGGTATTTCCGGAAGGCTACGGTGAATATGGCGCCCTGGGAAGCAATGGAAATGCTCATTGACCGGATGAAAAAGACTAAATCCAACGAAGAAATCCTGCTCCAGCTTCGCAACGCCTTAAAAAAGTCGGCCGGTTCCGTAGTCATTCCGGACCGCCCGCCGGACGTCCGGCGCGAACTTTCCCCCGCCGGCACGTAAAGGCAGGGGTTAGGGGTTAGGGATTAGGGGTTAGGGGGAATACTCCTTCCCTTTATTCCGGTTATGTTTCGTATTTTATGGGAAAACACATTCTTAGCGCCTTCCCGGATTACTTTACGCCGAGTAATTACCAGAACTAATGTATAATTACTCCTGTCCCTGGCAATAATTTATAACGAAACCAGACTGCCCTCAACCGTGCTTTGGCAAGTACGGTTGAGTGCTTTCTGGGATGGGATAACGATGAAAAAAACATCTGTCTTGAAAAAAGTTTTAACAATCACCATCTTGACTGCTCTGGCAATTTTCTCCGGAACGGGGAGCCTTCCGGCCGGGGCCGGCCTGGACGAACTGCTCCGGGAAGACGTGCCTTATTTCAATTTGTCTCCGGTCGGGGGCGGCGAACCGCAAGTATATCTTGTGCAGCCGGGGGATACTCTGCTTTCCATCGCCTCCCGGTTCGGGGTGAAGCTTGATTTACTGGCTGCGGCCAATAAGTTGGCCGACCTGAATTACATTGAGGCCGGCCGGGAGCTGATTATTCCCGGCGGAACAATCCGCCACAAGGTCCTGCCGGGGGAAACGCTGACCGGGATCGCCGGCGCCTACGGGGTGCCCCTGGAAGAGCTGGTGAATGCAAATCACCTTCCGAATCAGGATCTGTTGTTTGCCGGTCAAAACCTGCTTATTCCCGCCGCCGGCCGGGGAGCCGCTTTGCCGGCCTGGAACCCCACCCTTGGTTTGCCGGTTGATGAGTTGCCCTGGCCGGTCACCGGCTGGATCAGTTCCGGCTTTGGCCTGCGCGACGGGCGGCCGCACGAAGGTCTGGACATCGCCGCCGAAGAAGGAGACCCCATCCGGGCCGTGCGCAGCGGGCGGGTGGTTTTTGCCGGCAGCCGCGGCACCTACGGGTTGACGGTAATTATTGACCACGGCGGCGGGTTGACAACCTTATACGGCCATGCTTCGGCCATTCTGGTCAGGGAAGGGCAGTGGGTCGGGGAAGGTCAGCTGATCGCCCGGGTCGGCAACACCGGCCGCTCCACAGGACCGCACCTGCATCTGGAAGTGCGCTTAAACGGAGTGCCCTACGACCCGCTTTTGTGCTTAAAGAGAGTGTACGCGTAAAAAATCTGCGGGCATAAAAAACTTGACCTGGTTTGGTTTTTACCGCATAATTAATTATGAATTCCGTCCCGGTTTGATCTCCAAAGGAAACGGGATTCGCCTGGCAGTCACCGGCCGATTTTTTCTTTTTGCGACTTTGTCTGGTGGTGAATTATGGAGAACGAAAAAGAAAGCACTCTTTTATTGTTAGTCACCGCTGATTCCGAGACGGCCGGTGCGGTTGCCTTTCATCTGGATTACAATCAGTTTTGTTTGCTGGTCGTGAAAAAGATTGGCGATTTGTTCCGGTTCCTTGAGCAAAACATCAGCGGGATCGTTATGTTGGATGCGCAAATCCCGGGGAGCGACGAGTTCTGGCCGGCCTTCCGGGCAAGCTCCGCCCGCTTGCCGGTAATTTTAATCACTACCAGGGAGCTTAAATTAGACCCGGATGCCCAGTACCAGGTGGACGAAATTCTTTATAAACCTTTGGACTTTTTGGAAATGAATAAACGATTGACGGCGCTGGCCGACATGATCGAAATGGAACGGCGGCTGCAGGGGGAGCAAAGGCCTTCCCCGGAAGAAGGCAGGCCGAAAATTTTGCTGGTGGAAGACAGTGCCGTGCAGCGCAGCATCTTGACCAGGCAATTAACTGAGCACGGTTTTGAAGTTCTCCCCGCGGCCGACGGGGAAGAAGCTTTTGCGCTTGTCCGGAGCGCCCGGCCCGACCTGATCTTACTGGATCTGATGCTTCCCAGAGTAGACGGCCTGGAGGTGTGCCGGCGTCTCAAGGCATCCTCTCATACCGCCTCCGTGCCGGTTGTGTTTATTACTTCCAGCCGGAGCCCGGAGGAAAAAATTAAAGCTTTGGAATGCGGCGCCCACGATTTTTTAACCAAACCCGTGACGCAGCAGGAGCTGTTGATTAGAATCAGATTTCTGCTCCGGCAAAAGCAGCTGGTTGAAAATTTGGCCGAACAGGCCAGGAAAGATCCGCTCACCGGTTTGAGCAACCGGCGGCAGTTGATGAGCGATCTCAGTCTGGAAATGGAGCGGGCGAAGCGCTACGGAACGCCTCTTGCGCTGATTTTGCTGGACGTGGATCATTTTAAAAGATACAACGATACCCACGGCCACCCGGCCGGGGATGAGGTTTTGCGGCAGGTGGCCCGCCTTTTGACCCTGAACGTGCGTGCTTTTGATAAGGTTGCGCGGTACGGCGGGGAAGAGTTCGTGGTTATTCTTCCCCAGACGGATTTGCCGGGAGCCGCGGCGGCCGCGGAAAAATTGCGCCGGGCGGTCGAAGGGCACCCCTTTTTGGGCGGTGAGACGCAGCCCGGAGGAAAACTGACCGTCAGTCTGGGGGTGGCCGGTTTTCCCGAGCACGCCGGCAGCGTCGACGACCTGCTGAACCGGGCGGATCAGGCGATGTACCGGGCCAAGGCCGCTGGCCGCAACCGCGTGGCCGTCGCCGACCCCGGGTAGAGCGGGACAAGAAATTCCTTGCGTGCGCTACCCGCTTATGCTATAATTTTAAAGGTTTGAAGGAAAGAGGTGATTCTTTTGAAAAAGGGCATCCATCCTCCCTATCAAAAGGCAAGAGTGGTTTGCGTCTGCGGGGAAACTTTCGAGACCGGTTCGACCAAAAAGGAGCTGCGGGTGGAAATCTGTTCGAAGTGCCACCCCTTCTACACCGGCTCGCAACGAACGGTGGAAACGCGCGGACGGGCGGAGCGCTTCCGCAAAAAATACGGCTTAAAGTAGGCGAACGGCAGGGCGGGAGCTCTGCTGTTTGTTTAAAGGAAGAAAGGGCGGAGGCACCAAGAAAGGCACAGAGGCGCTAAAGGGATGAAACGGGACCAATAACCCGGCTTAACGAACAAAAATAACCATTCTTCAGACTTAAGCCGACGGGAGAGAAATGCGAATTCCTTTCTTGAACCTTGACGACTGCTGCCTGACGACCGACGACCGACTCTGTGCATGTTAACAAGTCGACCTTTGGACCGGTAAGTTTCGGACCTGATTTTTAGCTGCGGAGGAAAGATCCGGTGAGTAATGTGAACTACGGCGGGCAGGCCGTGATCGAAGGCGTGATGATGAGGGGGCCGCAGTCCTGGGCGGTGGCCGTGCGCCGTTCCGACCAGACGATTGCCCTGGATTTAAACCCGGTAAATTCCGTCCTGGACAGGGCTCCTTTTTTGAAATGGCCTTTTTTGCGCGGCGTGGTGGTGCTCGGGGAATCCCTTGTCATCGGCCTGAAGGCTTTAACTTATTCCGCCGAACAGGCGGCGGGCGAAGAAGAGGAAATCAAAGGCTGGGAAATGGGTTTGACCCTTTTGGCGGCCTTCGCTCTTGCCGTGTTTCTTTTCGTGGTGATTCCGACGGGAATAACGCATTACGCGGCGGCGGGCATCAAGGGCAGCCTGGCGCAAAACTTCCTGGAAGGAATTTTGCGCCTGGCCGTTTTTCTTGGTTACGTTCTGGCCATCGGCCGGCTCCCCGACATCAAAAGGGTTTTTGCGTATCACGGCGCCGAGCACAAGGTAATCAACGCCTACGAAGCAAAAGAAGCCCTCACCGTGGAAAACGTCCAGAAGTATTCCACCTTCCATCCCCGGTGCGGGACCAGTTTCATCTTGATTGTCCTGGTTTTCAGTATTTTCCTCTTTTCGCTCTTGCCGGCGGGCGTCCTGTGGTGGCGGATTGCCTCGCGGATTTTGATTTTGCCCGTTTTGGCCGGGTTGTCTTACGAAATGCTCAAGCTGTCGGCAAAATACCCGGAGTTTGTTTTCAGCCGTCTTTTCATCATTCCCGGGCGCTGGCTGCAGGGGTTGACTACCCGGGAGCCCGGCGACGACCAGGTGGAAGTGGCCATCCGGGCCCTGACGGCGGTATTGCAGAAAGAAGGTGAGGTCAAATGTTCGCTAAGTTGAACAGTTTAGCAGACCGGTATGAAGAATTGACGAAATTAATCGGCGACCCGGAGGTAATTGCCGACCGGGCGCGCTGGCAGCAATACGTCAAGGCCCACGCCGAGCTGGAAGAAATCGTGGGCGTTTTTCGGGAATATCAAAAAGTCGAGCGGGAAGCCCGCGAGGCCAGGGAGCTGCTGGCCGAAAAACTGGAGCCGGACTTCCGGGAACTGGTGGAGGCCGAGCTGAAGGCCTTAAAAGCCAGGCTGGAAGAGCTGGAAATAAAACTGAAGATTCTGCTTTTACCCCGCGATCCCAACGACGAGAAAAGTGTTTTCGTGGAAATCCGGGCCGGGACCGGGGGGGAAGAGGCGGCGCTCTTTGCCGCCGATCTTTTCCGGATGTACCTGAAATACGCCGAACAAAAAGGCTGGAAGTGCGAGATCGTGGATTCCAGCCCCACCGATTTGGGCGGGTTTAAAGAGATCGTGTTTGTGGTAGAGGGGAAGGATGCCTACAGCCGGTTGAAATTTGAAAGCGGCGTGCACCGTGTCCAGCGCATCCCCACCACGGAATCGGGAGGGCGCATCCATACTTCGGCGGCTACCGTTGCCGTGCTGCCCGAAGCCGACGAGGTGGAGGTGGAGATCAAACCAGAAGAGCTGCGGATCGACGTTTTTTGTTCCACCGGCCCCGGCGGTCAATCGGTGAACACCACTCAGTCGGCGGTCCGGATCACCCACCTGCCGACAGGGATTGTGGTCACCTGCCAGGACGAAAAGAGCCAGCACAAGAACAAAGATAAGGCCATGCGGGTGCTGCGGGCCCGGCTCAAGGACCGGATGGAGGAAGAGCAGCGGCAAAAGGTGGATAGCCTGCGCAGGTCGCAAGTGGGCACCGGAGACCGCAGCGAACGGATCAGAACGTATAATTTTCCTCAAAACAGGGTGACCGATCACCGCATCGGCTACACCACCCACCGCCTGGAGGAAATTTTAATGGGCGACCTCGACGACCTCATCGAAGCCCTGCTGACCACCGACCAGGCCCGGCGGCTGAAGGAGGTAATCTAATCAGTCGACAGTCGTCGGACGTCAGAGGGAATTTAGGGGACACCTTACTTAATTTTTATCAGCCGCCTGCCAGGAATTAAGTAAGGTGTCCCCGAAATTATAAATTTTATTTTCAAGCGGAAAGATGGCTTTGTGAGAAATTTTCACGAGAATTTTACGCTGAAGGCGGCGCTGGGCTGGGCCAGGGGGTACCTGCGGCGTTGCGGCGTGGAGAGTGCTGCGCTGGACGCGGAGGTGCTGCTGGCGCACGTCACCGGCCTGGACCGGGCGGGGCTTTACCGGGAGAGCGGGCGGACGCTGACGTCCCGGGAGGCGGAAGCCTACCGGCGGCTGGTGGCAAGAAGAGGGCAAAGGGAGCCCGTAGCCTACCTGACCGGTAAAAAAGAGTTTATGGGGCTGGAATTTGCGGTGAGCCCCGCTGTTTTAATCCCCCGTCCGGAGACGGAACTGCTGGTGGAAAAGGCCTGCGCACTGGCCGGGGAGTTGGTCTCCGAACGGAGCGGCTTGCCCGTGGCGGGCGGAGAGTTGCTGCTTGCCGACGTGGGTACGGGATGCGGGGCGATTGCCGTCAGCCTGGCCGTTTTTTTGCCGGCGGCCAGGATTTACGCCATCGACTGTTCGCCCGCCGCTCTGGAGGTGGCTGAAAAAAACGCCCGCCGGCACGGGGTGGCGGAAAGGATCTCCTTTCTGCAGGGAGATTTGCTTACGCCTTTATTCGATCTGGACCTGACCGGCAGGCTCGACCTCATCGTGGCCAATCTCCCTTACGTACCCACCGCCGAACTGCCTGGCCTGATGCCCGACGTCAGGCGATACGAGCCTTTGTCCGCCCTGGACGGGGGTCCGGACGGCCTTTGGCCTTACCGGCGCCTGCTCCCCCAGGCGCGCCGCTGCCTGGCGGAACGCGGCCGCCTGCTGATGGAAATCGGCGCGGGGCAGGGAGAGCGGATGAGCCGCCTGCTCGCGGATGATAACTGGTCGGATCAAGTTATTCGTGACCTTGCCGGCCGCGAAAGGGTGGTCCTGGCCGCCCCTATAAAACCATCGGCAGCGGCCGCAGTTCCCTTTTGAGAGTCCCAAACCTCGCTCCTTCCGGGATCTCCTTTTCATTCAAGTTTAACATGATTTAACTGCCGGGAAAAGAACCGGTTGACAAACCGGTTTTATTCGTAAATAATAAAATTAATTACATCGGAATAATTACGATCTGGGAGGCATAATCATGACCTTAAACGAGACTCTTTCCCGGCTGAAAGGGCAGGGGGTGAAAATTACGCCGCAGCGGCTGGAGATCCTGAAAGTTCTTTTGGATGAGGAAAGGTATTACAGCGCCGAGGAAATTTTAAAAAAGGTCCAGGAATCTTATCCAGCTATTAGCTATGATACCGTCTACCGGACATTGTATCTTTTTAAGAAGCTAGGACTTGTTTTAGAGTTAAACTTTCAGGGTGGTTACCGTAGATTTGAGTTTAACCGGCAGGATAGGCATCACCATCACCTTGTTTGCTTGAAATGCGGCTGTTCTCAAAAACTATCCTGCTGCCCTACTGATTGCCTAACTAGAATAAAGGAAGAACATCCAGAATTTGCCATAACCAGCCATTCTTTTGAGATATACGGCTATTGTGAGGTCTGCCGGAAAGTCAAGTCATGATCAAATCCAAGCGGTTTTACAATGAATTAATGAAGTAATGGATAAATGTTAGAAAGGAGAACCGGTTGCTATGCAAAGAACCATGAAAAGATTTTTAATAATCCTGGTGATCCTGATTTTAACCGCCCTTGCATCTTCCTGTGGAATACAGGGCAAGCCAACCGGTAAGATTGGTGTGGCCACTACCATATTACCAGTCGCTGACTTTATAAAAAATGTAGGTGGAGATAAGGTAGAAGTTACGGTGATGGTACCGCCCGGAGCCAACGTTCATACTTATGAACCTACGCCCGGGCAATTGAAAGAACTTGCCCAAGCCAGGCTTTATTTTATGGTTGGCTCAGGGGTAGAGTTTGAACTGGCCTGGATGAACAAAATTATCCAAAACAACAAACAACTGGAAATCATTGACTGTTCAAGAGGGGTTCAGTTAATGGCCGCAGAACAGCATTGGCATAACTATAACCAAAATGCGGAAAAAGAAAATAATCTGGGAAAGGATCCTCATATCTGGCTTTCACCAAAAAATGCCAAAATAATGGTGGAAAACATTTGCGCCGGCTTGATAAGGATAGACCCGCCTAACAAAGATTATTATACCCAAAACAAAAGGGATTACTTGCAAAAATTAGATGAGTTGGATAACAGCATTCAAGAAAGTTTAAAAGGACTCCGGAACAGAAATTTTATGGTTTTTCATCCAGCCTGGGGCTATTTCGCCAGGGACTACGATTTAAAGCAGATACCTGTAGAGCTGGCGGGCAAGGACCCCAGCGTTAAAGATATAGCCGATTTGATTGAACAAGCTAAAAAGAAA
>JAIMBK010000070.1 GCA_023511535.1 Armatimonadota bacterium | reverse complement strand
TAGACTTTATCGTTAATGGTGACCATTTCTTTCTCCGGCAAAACGCGGATTTTAAACGGCTGCACTTCGTAAACCGGGTATTCCCCCTCCACGGCCAACCCCTCGGCAGCCAGGGCGTCCAGAAAAGCCCGGTGAAAATCCTCCTGCAGGAAGGCCGGCAGGTCGAAGAGCGGCAGCTTTTCCTGAAAACCCTGCAAAACATCCTGCTGCCGGCCCACCAGTTCCTCGTGCCGGGCCAGCGCCTGCCGCAAGGCCTCCAGGTTCCCTTCGGCGGCGGCCGTCTTGATCCGCCTGACCACGTTCACCAGGCTGCGGTAAACGTTGTCGAGGTTCTTAAAATCATCCTGCAGGGTCTGATCCAGAAATTCATCAAGAACACTCGCCATTTAGCGTCGGGACACCTCCCCAAGCCTAAGATTCAATCCAGTCCAGACAGCTCTTGATTGCTTTTGATAACTCCGTTGCTCACTTTAAAAATTTCGCCGGGATTCTACAATTTTCCTGCCGGAATCTAACAAAAAATGATGACTAAAAAACAAAAGCTCCCTGTTAACTCTCCGAATATACGTTCGTTTCCTGCCGGAACCGGGAAAATTTTTACTCATCGTTATCCCCCGCCTCCATCCCGGAAATCAGCGCTGGAGAATCGGGATCGTGGTTAAGATAATTTTTGCTGGCTTTGGAACCCGCGTTTGCGTAGCAGTAGATACAGGCGTGAGGGCAGGTATCGTACATGCCGATGTCTATACTCTCGCAACATCCGCACTGTTTCCGGGTAGACTTGATTCGATAAAGCCCTGCGTTAAGGTCGAACAAATCAGCCAGGAGATCCCGGTCCACGCAGTGGGCCTTTTTTACCCGCCCGCCAACTAGGTGATCATTGCAGCAGCTATAAAGCTCAATGCCGTGTTCGGCGGCGATTTCGGCAAGGTGGTTGACCAGCTCGAGCTGGTCCGCCTCCGGAACGGTTAACATTTTTACCCCCTTTTTCGCCAGCGCCTCCAACCGTCGTTGAACTTTCGGGTAGAGGTTGACAAGATAATTTGACATATAACATATATGTCGGGTATACTTTTATTGAGGTGATCAATAATGAGGAAAACAATGGTGTATCTGGATGAAGAACAGTTCCTTGTTCTGAAAAAAGTAGCCGCCTCCTCAAAAAAGAAGGCGTCGGAGATTATCCGCGAAGCACTGACGGCCTATTTAAAGGAAAAGGACAAAGTTGACTACTTTTCCTTTGTGGGAATAGCCGAAGGAACCAAAGACGGCCGAACCTCAGCGGAAGCAGAGGATATTTTGAAGGAGTTTTTGCGTTGATTCTGGTTGATACAGGAGCTTTATATGCTTTGGTCGATCGCAATGACGTTAACCATGGCGAAGCCAGTAAATTTTACCGGGGCGTGGCGGGAAAGGAGATTCTTTGTATATCGCTTCCCATTTTAACGGAGGCGTGGCTGCTAATCGACGCCCGCCTCGGCAGTTTTTTTGCAAATCAACTGTGGAAAGGAATTTGCGGTGGTGCTCTGGAAATTTTACCCTTAGAAAAAGAAGAATTACAAATGGCTTTCGAAATCGAAAGCAAGTATAGGGACAGCGGCTTTGGTTTTATAGACGCCACCTGTTTTGCCCTTTGTGAAAAATATAAAATCCGCCGGGTGTTTACGTATGATAAAAAGCATTTTTCGATTTACCGGCCTCGTTTTACTGGCAACCTGGAACTGCTTCCGTAAAGAAGTTTTCTACCGCTGCGTGGAAGACACGAACTTTTTTCATCACAAAATTACTCGCTTTTCTGGGACAGAAAAATACGGAGCAGAAAACCGGTCAAAACCATCACAATCACCACGTGCAGTGTTAATTTTACAATTCCGGTCGTGACATTTATCTGTCGCCTCGCCAAAAACTGCGCTTCGGAAAAATTTTGGAAAAGGCGAGATATTCCCCTGCTTATGATTGCTTTATAGCTTCAGCCGGGCAATCATCTGCTGCAAATCTTCGCTTATTTTCGCCAGCTCCTGGGCCTGGGCGGAAATTTGCTGCACAATGCCGTTTACCTGGTCGGTAGAACCCGCCAGGTCCTGCACCCCCTTGCTGGATTGCCCGGCACCCTGCGCCACGTGCTCGACCAGTTCGGCATTGTGCTTGATTTGTTCGAGGATCTGGAGCAGGGCCCGGCCGGCCTCTTCCACGACCTGAACGCCGCCGTGCACTTCCCGCGCGCCCAGCTCCATCGCCGCCATCGCTTCTTGCATCTCCAGCCGGGTTTCGCCAATCAGTTCACCGATTTCTTTGGTCGCTGCCGCCGACTGTTCAGCCAGCTTGCGCACCTCTTCCGCCACCACGGCAAACCCGCGCCCGTGTTCTCCCGCCCGGGCGGCTTCAATGGCGGCGTTTAAGGCCAGCAAATTGGTCTGGTCGGCAATTCCCCGGATGACATGCACAATCTCGCCGATTTTATCCGAACGCTCCCCCAGCCGGCGCACGGCAAAGGCCCCTTGATCCACCGTCGCCTTGATTCCGTGCATTTTCTGCACCGCTTCCTGCACCGCTGCGTTCCCCTGCCGGGCTGCCTGCTCCACGCGCCGGGAGGCTTCTGCCGCACTGTCGGAACTGGCCGCCGCCTGTTCAGCCACCGCGGCAATCTCGGAAGTGGCGCTGGCGATCCCTTCCACGCTCGCCGCCGCTTCCTGACCGGCCGCCGAAAGCTCCTGGGCGGAACCGGCCAGCAGATTGCTTTTTTCTTTGATCCCCAGCGCCAGCGTCCGCAGGCCGGTGATCATGACGTTGAAGGCGCCGGCGATTCTGGCCAGCTCGTCGCGCCGGCGCACCTTTACCTGCACCGTTAAATCTCCCCCCGCCACCGTCTCGACCTGCTTAATCAGCCTTTTAAACCTTCCCTCCAGCCAGAAGGAAAAGGCTATTCCGATGGCCAGCGCGGCAATGAGGGTAACGGCGGCGAGGACAAACAAAAGATTCTGCGCCCCGGCGGCACTTTTTCCGGCCGCCGCTTCCACCTGCTGAATTTCCTCCTGTCGTTTTTGGGCATAGGTCGCCGCTGTTTCGGTCAGTTCCCGTTCTAAACCGGCAAGCCGGCCCGCCAGCAGCCGGGCCGCCTCGTCCTTTTTCCCCGCGGCGGCCAGGGGGAAGAATTCCTCCAGCGCCGCCTGCCGGTATTGATCGTTAAGAGCAGCTATTTTCTCCCCAAATTCCCGGTTTACCTGGCGCCTGGCTTTGGCGGCGAGGTCGGCGGCGGCCCGGCCGTTTTGGTCGGTCAACTGGATAAATTCCTGGCGGTAGCTTTCCCGGGGATCGACAAGATAACTCCTGGCGGCAACGGCCGCCCGGGCCGTAAGGTTATTCATGCTGTCGGCCGAAATAACCCGCTCCATCTGGATATCCATTTCCGCCAGGTACCCGTTAATTTCCCTTATTTTTACAACCCCAACCACAGCTACCAGGACGGTAACCAAAACAACCACCAAAAACATCAGGCAGGTCCGCACCAGCATGGACATTTTTTCATCCCTCCCCAAACCAGTTGACTAAAAAATTACCCTTTCCGAACATAATCCTTCACACCGTTGCAACACCCGCCCACCGGGAGAGAATGGGAAAGATATCGCTTTCACATACTTCCATTCACCATCGGGACAAATTTTGTTTTTTAGTAAGATCAAAATAGGTTTTAGGATGTACTTTAAAATATAATGTGATCGAAATACTTAATTTTAGGAAGCCTTGCCTCACCTCCCTTCAATTCCGGAATTTGTTATATCTTTCCCAAAGTTCCATGCTTCATAAATTCTCCACATTCTGATCATCTCCTCCTTTCGGGAAATAAATTTTGCCAAAAATTTTCCTTATCGCCGTCTACGGTTGCCATGCCCGCATACAACCTGGCCGCCAGCAAGAGCCGCGCCCCGGAGGCGAACTCCGTATCCCTTCTTGACTTAAGTATATACTTTAGGGTATACTTAAGTAAAACTATGTTTATGATCCGGAAGGAGATTAAGGTGGAATTTGCCACAAGCAAAGAACTGCGGTTGCGCGCCGGGGAGATCCTGGCCAGGGTTAGAGCCGGCGAACGTTTCATCATTACCTACCGGGGTAAACCCGTGGCGCTGTTGGTTCCGGTGGAAAAAGAAGAGGCCGGGTTTTCCCCCCGCCCTTACGCCGAAGCGTGGGCGGATATTGAACAGGCGCTGGAAAATTCCGCGCCGTACTACCCAGGCTGGCGGGAAGCGCTTCGGGAAAGCAGGCGGCAGAAATGATCTTTCTGGACTCCGATCTATTTTTGATCGACTTGCGCTACCGGCGCGACCAAAAATATAACGAAAACGCCGCCTTTTTGTCCCGCCTGAAGGAGAGCCGGCTCCAGGCCGTTACCTCGCTGTTTAATCTCTTAGAGGTTTGCGGCGTCCTCTCTTTTAATTTAAATGAACAGCAGTTAGGGGACCTCTACTGCCATTTCCCGGACCACTACAACCTGAAAATTTACCCGGAAGCAAAACAAAGGACTTCCTTGCCCCGCCTCCCGGTGGAAAAAATCCTGCAGGTCATGCGCAAGAGGGCAAGTTTTGGGGATGCCCTGATTATCTGCACCGTCTTGGAGCTTGGTCCGGCGGTTTCGCATTTCGTCAGCTGGAACGCCAGGCATTTCGTTCAGCATCTCCCCATGCCTGCGCTAACTCCGAAGGAAGCTCTGAATGCCGGTATTCTGGTCTAATAATTCCTGCCGGAAAATCTTTGTTGTCCGCCCGGCTTGCTTGCAAGCAAGCCGGGCGGGATAACCAGGAACAATCTTTAAACGAAATAGGCGACCGACGCCCCTGGAAAAGCCCGATAAATTTTCATTTCGAAGTATTCCTTTAGTTCAGCCATAATATCATCAACGTAAACATATTTTCCATACCCAAATTGTCCGAACTTAAACTTTCTCTTATCTTGTTCAAAAGGGACCCTCGTTTCAGGATAAATTTCCTGAATGTTTTTCTGCGCCCTGCTGGTATAGCGATGGGTAATTAATTCAAATTTAACGGGAATATCCCCGGGTATATACTTTTTTAACACTGTAAACAGCTCATCATATTCCTCCTTCCACCCTGCAAAGTACATAATAGGCGCGATCAAAAAACCTACGGGATAACCAGCCGAAATCACTTTTTTAGCCGCCTCCAGCCTTTTAAAGAGGCCCGGAACCCTTCTTTCAAACTTCAAAACGTAACGGCAATTAATACTGAACCTTATTTCAGTCTTGCCGTTATGCTCAATATCCAAAAGATTTTCCACACTGCTGAATTTGGTCACAAAGCGGAAACGAGCCTTGTCCAGAGTAGCAATTACTTTGATTGTCCTGCTCAGTAAACCGGTCCAACTTTCTGAAGCCAAAGGGTCTGAAGTAGCAGACCCCTCGAAAGAAGTTTCTTTTGGCAACCTTTCCCAAACGTATTTTTTCATCCGGTCAAAAATATCGTCTACATTTACATTGACCTTTATATAGGGCCTCCGGCCAAGATTTGTGTGAAGATAACAGTACTCACACATGCCGGGACATCCGGTCAACAAGGGCAATTGGTAATCGGCCGAAGGCCGGCACGGTTGGAACTTGCTTCCTGTCCAAACTCCAACAACCAAAATGCTTTTGGCCAGGTAAAAATTCTTTTCAAAGGTATCCAGAAACATTTTGGGTATCCTGTTCTTATAAACTATTGTTTCGATTCCGCTTTTATTGAACCGTTCTTTGAGCTCTTCTCCCAGCGGGTACTTTAGTGCCTCCTGCTGAACAAAGACTATTTTTGGAACGAAAGACAATTTCGTTTCACCCCATATTTATTCTGTCCCGTCCAGCAATCACTCTTTCACCAAAGGAAGGCCTTCGTTCCGCCCTGCGCTGCTCTGCCAGGAGAAGGTGATTATTGATCAGGGCCACTTGAGCCAGGTTTGTTTTTGCTTTCGTCGAGGGCCGGGAGGAACTACAGCTTCAGCTTTGCAATCATCTTTTGTAAATCTTCGCTAACTCCCGCCAGTTCTTGAGCCTGGGCGGAAGCCTTGCCTCATCTCCCTTCAATACCGGAATTTGTTATCGGTTTCACATTTCATCAGCTGGAACGCCAGGCATTTCGTTCCGCATCTCCCCATGCCTGCGCTAACTCCGAAGGAAGCTCTGAATGTGCTTCCTGAAGATTGCAGGACATCCGGGACCCTCCGGTGATTGATTAAAGCCCATGCGTCATACCGGGCGCGATTAAAAGATACTTTCCACCTGAACCGCAAATCCAGCGATCACCCGCGACTGAACCGTCCCCTGCTGCTCTACTTCCTGGTCCAGGGCAAACTTTCCTCCCCGCAGGCAAAAAACCTGGACCGATTTACTCTGGGGATCAACAATCCAGTATTCCCTGACGCCGCTTCTTTCGTAAACCTTATACTTGCTCCGCAGATCGTAATAACCGGTACCGGGGGAAAGAATCTCCACCACCAGGTCCGGGGCGCCTTTGATCCGTTTCTCCTCGATAATGGGAAGTCTTTCGTTGGAAATAAAAATTATGTCCGGCTGGTAGGTTTCTGTTTCCTCCAGGTAGACGTCAACAGGGGCGTCTAACACAATGCCCAGCCCCTTTTCCAGGACAAAGCCCGCCATCTTTAATTCTAATTTCATGGACACCATTTGGTGATACGGCGTAGGCGAGGGCGTCATGACCAGTTCCCCCCCAATCAGTTGATAGGGTGACCCTTCCGGAAGACGGCAATAGTCTTCGTAGGTGTAACGCTGCCGCCCGGCCGCCGGCTGACCCAGGATGGCGCTCACTTTTCGCACCTCCGTTTACCCGGTCTCTCTTCCAGGCCCATTGTCCCTTTTCCATCCCTGATAGAGTTTAAGAATAGATCACGTTTCATCCACGTGAACCTCCCCCGGGATAAGCCCGGGGGCTTCATCCCGAAAGGTTTCTCATGTCATCTGAATTAAAAATGTGGCCTGCCTCAAGCAACATTGTAACAGGTTTTCACGCAAATAACAACGACAAAAATGCCTTCCACCGCTAAAAAGCCTTCGTAATCGTCCCTTACCATGCCCCGCTCCTCGCCCGCTCCACCAGGTCGAGCAACCTTTTCTTATCCGGCGCAATATCCAAAACGTTTCACCATCCCCAAGAAGATAGACCGCTCTAAATGACTACTCCAGCTTCAAATCCGCCGCGATCTTGCCAAGTAACTCGTTAATCTTCTGGACGACTTCCTCGGGCAACGCCGCAGCGCCGCCTAATTCGACCTGCAGCCTGAAGACAAGCTCGTAGCCGGCAGCGGCGTTAACCAGCTCGCCGATGATCTCCGCTAAATCCTGGATCTGGTGGGGACGCAACTCTGCCTGGGCCACTTTGAAACCTTGCTTCGGCGGCAGTGGCGGCGGGGGTGGGGGTGGCGGCACCACCTCCCCGGCCGGCACCCGGAGCTTGACCTGCCGCGCGCTGCCGAAATCACAAGGCCAGGGTCCTGAATCTATGGTTTTTTCCAGCAGCCGGGCTTTGATCGCCCCGTCTATGGCTTCCCGCACTGTCACCCACGGAAGACTCTTGCCGGCCTTTTGCGAAAGAGCCGCCGCGATACCCAGCGCGGTCGTTTCCGGACCCGGCCAGGCCGCCGGGAGGTTATCCGGGAGTACTGCGGTCACCGGAACCGGGGGCGGCGGGGGCTGAAGTTTGGCGTCCTCGGTCAGGATTCCGGCGGGTATCTCCTCGGCGCAAATGCTGGCTGCATTCGTGGTCAGCCACAGCTTCCCCGCCTTAACCCCCTCTGCTATCGCTGCGTAAACAACTTCCGGTTCAGCCTTAGGAATGACTACCGGTTCAGTGTATCCTTCCCTGGGCACCTGGACGACATTTCTGCCGCGGAAATAGGCTGCCGCATCCCGAACGGCGATCTGGGGCGGGGCAGGCCACAGCCCCGGCAACATTCCGGGAACCAGAAGATCGGCGGGAATTTCCGACAGGGTGGCCGCTTCCGGCAGCACGAGCTCCAGGCCCGGATCCTTGAGGTCCGCCTCCAGGGGCTCTGCGCGCCAGATGGTGCGCACCGACCGGTCCGGACGCACCGAACGCAGGACAAAGAGCCCTTCCTTAACGCCCTGGATCAACGTTTCCAGGATTTCCTTCCGGCGCAGCATCTTCGGCAGGTGGGGGAACTGGGCAAAAGCACCCACTAAATCCTTTACCCGGCGCGCCGTTTCTCCCTCGCGCCAGAGGTTATAGGGGCCTTCGGGCAAGAGCGCCTCCGCGCTGATTGCCGTCTCCTGGATGCGGACGCGGGGATCGGCCTTGATAATGTTAAAAAGGGGCTCTGTTCCCACGGTAAGCTTGTAAGCCAGGATTTCATTCTTCTCCGAAACCGTTACCGCAAGACAGTAGGCCTGCCGAACCGCCTCGGCGATTTTTTTCTTCGCGCCCTCCGTGTAGGCGTTGAGCAGCGCGGCCCGCACCGGGTCAATTTCCTGCCCTTTTAGCATATTGCGCACTTCTTCCCAGCCGAGATATTCCCGGATCCGGTCGCGGGCGATCTCCAGCCCCTCCCGCGACGGCACCGCCAGCACGACGGCGTTGCGGTAAACTCGCGGCCTGTCGGGACCGGTCGTTTCTTCGATGAAGCGCCTGGCCTCCACGCTCGGGTTACCCGCCGTGGAGGCCGCCTTCGGCCCCAAAACGGCGTAATGGAACTCGCCGTCGTCCTCGATATCCTTCGGCCGTTCCGGAAGGTTGTGCACCCTGGCGCCGGCCGCCGAGGCACCGGCGGTCAGGCTTTTCAGGCCGCTGATGGCGTCAATGAGCTTGGCCTCAATCAGTTCGGCCGGTACCCGCCGGCACGCCTCGCTGTGCATCTGCCGCAGGTTGGGCTTCGAACCCAACCGCCAGGTTTTGGGCAGCGCTTTCCGACCATCGCCGCCTGTTTCGGCGTCACTGAGCGCCGCCTCGTCGAGGAACCAGGAAACCTCGGCCCAGCGCCCGAGCGCCTTTTCCAAATCGATCCTGTCCGGGCGCGTATGGCCTAGCAGGACAAAAAGTTCGCGGGTCAGTGCTTTCTGGCCGATGGGCTGCGAGTGGATAAAAGTAGCCATCACGGCCTGTTCGACCTCCCGGAATTTAAGCCCCGGGGTTTCGGCCTGAATCGCCCGTGCCTTGGCCAACTCTCCTTCCAGGATACCCGCCCACTCCTGCCGCTTTCCTTCATACTCCTCGCTGGCGGCAACCGTGGTCAGCTCCCTGGCGGCAGCCGAGATCTCCCCTCTGCCCGGAGCGCTCAGGAACACATTTGCCGCGATAAGCGGGCAATGATCCCATTTCTCGGCCTCCCGCAGGGCCAGCGAAAAGGTCCGCAACACGCCGCGCGCCCGCTGAAAGCCTTCCAGCTGGGTCCATTTCACGTAGAAAATCTCCGTCAGGTCCGGGTGGAAGGGAAAACTGCGCAGGAAGCGCTCCTCGGCCGCCTTGCCGTCTTTCTTCGTCTGGTCATCCAGTTCCGTAATGCCCTTGAGCGCGGCCATCACGTGCGGACGAAAAGCCTCCCGGTCGCGGATGGATTCCGCCGTAAACAAACGTCGCCGCAGCACCTCCGCCACATCTTCCTTCACTACGGGCTGAACGCCCTCTTCCTGCTCGCGCCGGAAGATATCGTACATCTCCTTGGCGATTTCCTTGCCGAGGGCGTCACTCTTCTTGGGATCACTCGCTAAAAGGGAAACGACCACCGCGCACCGCTCTACTTTCGTAGCCGCCTGGGTTAAATACTGGAAGAAATTCTGCAGCCGGCCGCGCCAGACCGGGTCAAGCCCGATCTTCTCGCGGGCGTACACGAGCACCTCGTCCATGAGGATGAGGGTGCTCAGCCCCTCCCGGCCCGGGAGGGCAAACAGGTCCGAAAGCAGGTTCTCCGCCGGGGCGCTCTCCCGTTCGGCATCCTCGCCGTCGGGGTGCAAAAGGCGCAGGCCCTCGGCCCCGGCGATCTGCCAGGCCAGCACGCTCCAGGGATGTTTGAGCCACCGGGCCTGTCCATCCGGCGCTTTGATTTGCATCCCCTTTTCCACATCGAGCTTATCAAACGGGAGGCAGGCCACCCGCGCTTTGGGCGGGATAATTCCAGCGTGTTCGATAAACTCTCTTACGGCGGGCAGGTCCGGCAGTCCCGCCGGGTCGGCAACCAGGTGGTAGAGGGTGATCAGGGTGTGTGTCTTGCCGCCGCCGTAGGTAAGCTCCAGCTGCCGCACGGCCTTTTCGCTTTTTCCCGCCAGACGGTTCAGCACATCCCTGACCAGCTCGCGCAGGTTGAAGGTGGGGTAGGTGAGGGCGAAAAACTCGGCCGGGTCCTGGTAAACCGGCCTGGCCCGGCCCATAACCACGTCGTAGAGGTCGGCCGCAAAAACGGCTAGCGACAACTCACCTGACCTGATATCGTCCCGGAGCCGGACGACCTGGTGCCACGGTGTCCAGGGAAGTTTACTCATGGTTATCCATCTCCTAAGATCATATTGCTCGCCGAGCCATTTAGCTTAGTTAGCTCCGGCACTTACCCGCTTCAAATCACTGGCCTTGGCCATTTCAAGGCAGTAAGCCAGTTCAAGGGGATCGAGCTAGCAACCGTAGCGAACCTCTCTATGCAATAAGCTCCTGAATATACTCATCTCTTCGGCTCCAAAGTATGGTTCTTATATCGTATTGTTTAAGAGCACCGATAAGATCTGGATTAATTAACTGCTCCGTGTCATTCAAGACCCCGTAAGCGGTAGAATTTGGGGGCCTTACGTCCTTGGTGTCTGTCCATGAAAATATTAGCAATGTTATATTCTGCTTGTTAGCCCTATTAATGGTCTTTAGTATTCGTTCCGGCTGGACTCGTGAAGCGGGAATAACAAAATCAAAAGAATGATCGAAGCCGCTCTTTCCGGTAAATTTTACTGACGGGGTAAAGCGTACATCATGCAACCGAAGGTACCTTTCTACATCTTCCCTAAAAATACTTGATACCACAGGAGCAGCCATAACAAACAGGTCATTTACTGCGAGCATCGCCTGAAGGAGATTGTGTTTCTTTTGCGGAAAGTTTTCCGGTCTTGCTTCTACAATAAGCTCATTACCGGAAAGCCTAACCCCGAATCCATTCAGAACAGCGGTGAGCATCTGCCGCCTTTTTTCCGTTGTAAATTCATAGCCACTTAAACGGAGGTCATTGATGGTGTAACCATCATCTGTTAATATAAAGCCATTTTCAGAACGCTTTACGTATATCTGCAAATGATCATTGTGCCGGTCAAGAAAAGGAGTTGTAATTTCGTAAATGCCGTTAATACTCTCCACGCATATTTTTTGTCTAAGCCACTGAATATAGGCATCAACCAGGTCTATACAGTCTTTTAACATCATACGAATAGTCTCCTTTGTATTATGGGTGGTTCGATTATTTTACAATAATCAAAGAAATCATATAAAGTGACATAGAGATCGTCCGTTCTTGAGAAAAAGTCAGACGGAGCCGGTATTGCCCATTTATCCATAAATCCCTCCACATATAGATGCAAATGAGGGCAATTTATAGTCTGTCCATTATAAGGCCCAAGATAAGCAAGGGGAACTTCAGGCAAATTTGGATTGGTATGAGGAGGCCCGTCAATGTCCAAGCGAACCAGAATAATTACTCCTTGATAACGTTCCTGATACGAGCATTTGGTAAGCCTAATTCTTCCTCTACTTATGTCTACTAAAAAAGACTCCCTCTCATCCGTAGAAACAACAGGAATATTTAATACTTCTCCAGCCATGGGAAAATCGAAAACTTGATTTCCAAATCTCTTTTTAGGCATCGCAATTAGAGCATCTGCTTCAGCTTGCGTGACCATTCTATATTTACTCGCCTCCTTTCAACCGTAAGCGGGAGCTTCCAACCTTACAGACTTGCTATGCTCACCATTTCAACAATCACCTTTGTTCTTTTTCACCCTGCTAAATTTCACTTCACGCATGCACAGAGTCACGTTATCTACTTTCCTCTCTACCGAAAAGTTCTGGTTCTTTCTCTGGAGCAATGCCCCGGGCGGCGAGGTGGTTGCTGATGCTTTCCAAGAGGGAGCGTTCGTCGCTGCCGGGTGGGGCGAGCTCGATTAAGGCCTGGAGGAGCTGGTGGAAGAGGCGGTGGCGGCGTAAGCCCCGGGCGTCGAGGTACTCATCCACCTTCACTACGTCCCCGGTCTTCCACAAGTGCATCAGCCGGTGCACCTGGTCGATGAGGGGCGCAGGGCGGCCCTCGCCGTCCAGGCCCAGGGTTTTTCGTTTGCGTTGCTGCCAGGGTTTGAGCCGGACTTTGCTGCCGGTGCCTTCCTGGATTTCATCCCCCTCTTCTTCCCCGGCTTCTTTATCTTCTTCGTCCTCCTCCTGACCGCCGGTGCGGGCCAGAAGGTCGTACTGGTCGACGAGTTCGCGGTCCGAGAGGCTGCAGGAGACGGCGTAGAGGATGCAGGCCCCGGCCGGAACGTCCTCAAAGCCGAAGTCGTGGCGGTGCAGCAGGTAGTAGGTAGTTACGTCGTCTAAACCGGTCTCGCCTTCCGCGCCGCCGTTATGGGAGAGCACCCGGCCGACGACAAAGTCCACCACCAGCCGGCGGACGGCCCGCAGGAACTCGGAAATGGTCATGACCTGGCCGGGCTCGTTGGCCTTTTTCACCACCGGATGTTTGCTGTAAGCCTCCAGCGCCGGGCCGGTGGCCGCCCAGACAAAGTCGGGCCCCCGGATGCCCGCGTCCCAGAACTCCCGCAGCCGGGTGTGGATCTTCTCGCGCATCTCCTCTAAGACGCGGTTGTCCCAGCCGGGGCGGGCGTTTTCCGGGCGCTTCCTGCAGACCAGCCAGACGGAGGAAGCGAGCGCCGCCGAGGAGAGGGCGCGGGTGCGGTTGCCCATCTCCGTCTGGATAGGCCAGCTGGCAACCACCACAAACCCGGCCCGGATGATGGCCGAGACCAGAGCCTCCCAAGCGTCCGGGTGCTTGTGGGCGAAGACCACGACCAGCCGCCCTTCGGGCTTGAGTGCCCGGTAGCAGGCCTGGAAGGCGCGGAACATCCCCTCCTCGTACGCGGCCTTCGATTTCTGCCTGTCGCCGCCGAAGCGGCCGGCGTCGTCGATCAGCTCCCCGTCGTTTTTATCGTGGTCCCACTTGGGGGAGAGCGGTTCCCGGAAGGCCACGTCTATTTCGGGCGACAGGCCGTGCAGCACCCGCCGCAACCAGACGTAGAAGAAGTCCATCAGGTCGGAGTACGGGATGGCGTCGTAGTAGGGGGGGTCAGTGAGTACAAAATCGATATCATCCTTTTTTAACAACGCTGCAGAATCCATAGCAACACGAGGAGCTTGAGGCGTTAAGCACGCCCTGGTAACGTGCAGGATATACCGAAAAATCCAGTCGAGTCCCCCAACGTAGTCACCGGTTGCTCCTGATAACGCATTAATTTCACTAAAATCCCATTTAATAGGGAGAACAAAACGTTGAAACGTATGAGTGATATATTCCCCGTTAGGATCCCAATTACACACATTACTGTTATAGTCCGCCAAACGATCTATTGCCAAACCTAAATACGCCCCCACCGCCTCCACCCACTCCGGCGGGTAGCCCGCCTCCCGCATGGCGTTGCGGGCGACGCGGGTGTATTTGACGAAGGTGCCGAGGGCCAGGAGCTGGCGGGGGGTGAAGAGCGTTGACCATTTTTCAAAGCCGTAGCCGTCAACCGAGAACGCCCTGCTCGCACCACTCCCACCCTTGGGCGTGGGCTCCTCCGGCAGCCCGAACGGAATCTCCGCAAAAACCCTGTCCAGTTCCTTCTCCGCTTCCTGCGCCAGGCGGACCTCCTCCGCCGCCGGCAGGCGGTACTCCTTGCCGTTCGGCCCGTCCACCACGACGGCGGTCATCACCGCCCCCAACCGGCCCGCCCGTCCTTCGAGGCGTATATCCTCCATCGTCATAATCGTCCCGCAGCAGGGGCAGGCCGCCCCGGAGCGGGACATCGTCCCGGCGCCGGTTTTCCGGTCGTGCTCGCGCCTTTGCGCCGCGTTGCCGCCGGCCACGGGCACATCATTCTGGACGCCGAAGACCACGCCGGTTTTATCCGGGTTCGGCTCCATGGTCAGCACCACGCGCTTTTTGTCCTTCTTGCAGAGCCAGCGGGTTTTCAAAAGCGGCACCGTCGCCCGGCAGTTCTTGCACTGCACCGTCCGCGCCCA
>JAIMBK010000069.1 GCA_023511535.1 Armatimonadota bacterium | reverse complement strand
TGCTTGATTTTTTTGCGGGTGATTTGGGTTTTTTATTTTTCCATTTTGCGTAGATCTTGAGTCTTAAGTGTACTAATTCCTATTCCCTAATTCCTAATTCCTGTTTTCAAGGGAGTTCCCCATGAGAACGTTCGTTCTCTCCATTAATCATGAAAATCTATTTTCTGAGGAGGAAATTTCGTTGTTGCCCGTTCACCAGATCTCTTTGCCGACTCCTTATCCCGTGGGTCCTGTAAACGTCTACCTGATTTTATCCGAACCGTACACGCTGGTGGATGCCGGGCCGGAAACCGCCGAAGCGCGGGCGATGCTGAAAGAAGCGCTGGCCGCCCGGAATTTGTCCTTTTCTGATTTAAAAAGGGTGGTCTTAACGCACTCCCATGCCGACCACAGCAGCCTGGCGGGCTGGCTGCAGGACGTCTCCGGGGCGAAAGTGTTTGTGCACCCGATTGAACTGAACAGGATGCTCAAACCGCAAAACTTCTTTGCGGAAAGGCTCCCTTTTCTATCCGAAACGGGTTGTCCCCGGGCAATCATTCAACAAATGATCGCGGCGCGCGATAAACTGCCCGCGCCGAAAATCCGGGAAGACGGAGCAGTGGAGCTCAAAGGCGGGGAGGAGCTGCCTTTCGAGGACGGCGGATTAAAAGTTTATCATTTTCCGGGCCACGCCCCGGGGCACCTTTGCCTGTACGATCCCGAAGAGGGCAATTTTTTTTCGGGCGATTTTCTTTTGCCCCACATTACCCCCAATCCCTTCGTGGAATTCGAACCGGATCACCCCGGCCGGCGCGTCCATACGTTGAGCATTTACCTGGAAGGGTTAAGAAAGGTAAACGACATGGCAATAAAAACAGTCTGGCCCGGCCACGGGGGGGTTTTTTCCGGCCACCGCAAGTTGATCGCCAGTTATTACGAACATCATGAAAACCGGCTCCAGTACCTTCTGGAAATTTTGGGCAGGAACGGGGAATTGACTGTTTTTCAGCTCAGCCGGCTGGTTTACCCCGACCTGAACGGTTTTGATATTTTCCTTGGTTTATCGGAAATCCAGGCCCACCTGGATGTCTTGAGTGAGCGGGGGCTGGTTTCGGCCCGCGAGCAGGAAAAGGTGTTTTATTACCGTGCGTTGGCTTAGAAACCTCGGGGCTAAAATATTGCTTTTTTTGGCGGTAGTGCTGGCCAGGCTCACTTTTCGGCTCAGCCGCCTGCTGGCCAAAGGAAAAGGTTCATCTTTGCCGGGAATGGTCGCTTTGCGCATCTGCCCGGGTGTGCTGAAGGTCCTGGCCGGCCAGGTCCGCCGGGGCATTGTGATGGTTACGGGAACGAACGGCAAAACCACGACCAATAACATGATTGCCCGGATCGCCGCCGGGGCCGGTTATAAGGTGGCGGCCAATCTGGAGGGGGCAAATTTAATTACGGGCGTAACCGCCGCCCTGATTAAAAACGCCACCCTTTCCGGCCGGCTCAATTGCGACTACGCCTGCCTGGAAGTGGACGAAGCTTCCTTTCCCGTGGTCTGTGCGCAGGTCCGGCCGGACATCGTGGTGGTGACCAACTTTTTCCGGGACCAGCTGGACCGCTACGGGGAACTGGATAACACGATCAAGTATATCCGGGACGCTTTAGAAAAATTACCGTCCGGAAAACTGGTGCTGAACGCCGACGATCCGCTGGTGGCACAGCTGCAGACCGCGGGGGCGGGCAAGCAGGTTGTTTTCTACGGATTTGGCGAAAGGCCCGCTCATCGGGGAGAGGGAAAAGGAAAGGGAGACGAGGAGCAGGGGGTAAGAGAAGCCAGATTTTGCCCTTTCTGCGGTTCCCCTCTGGCTTATGCTTATTATCAATATGGTCAACTGGGCAACTATCGTTGCCCCCGGTGCGCTTTTGCCCGTCCGGAGGCCGGGGTCGAAGCCGTCCGGATCCGGACGGCGGGAAGCAGTTCCTGTCTGATTCTTTCCCCGGAGGGACCCGTTCCCCTGACTCTGCCCGTATCCGGCCTCTATAACCTGTACAACGCCCTGGCCGCTTTCGCTGCGGGGTTGCTGATCAGGGTAAGGGCGAAAGAAATCGGTAACGCCCTGCAGAATTACACCCCGGCAACAGGCCGCATGGAACGTTATCACTACCTCGGCAAGGCGATTTTGCTTAATCTGGTGAAAAATCCTGCCGGCTTTAACGAAAGCCTGAGGGTTTTCCGGGAAGCGGAGGGCAATCTTGACGTTTTAATCGCGATCAACGACAACGCTGCGGACGGACGCGATATTTCCTGGCTCTGGGACGTGGATTTCGAGGTTCTTCAACATTGCCACCGGCAGATTAATTGTTTTGTGTGCTCGGGCACGCGCGCCGAAGAGATGGGGGTGCGCCTGAAGTACGCCGGCGTGCCCCTGGATAAAATTATTGTGGAGCCGGACCTGGAAGCTGCCGTTGACCGCATTCTGGGCGCCCCCGGCCACCAGGCCTATCTGCTGGCCACCTATACGGCTCTCTGGCCCGTGGAAAGAAAATTGACCAGGTGTTGCCAAAAGGAGCACGCCTATGCTGCACATATGTCATCTGTATCCTGATCTTTTAAATCTTTACGGAGACAGAGGGAATGTGCTGGCTTACGCGGCCCGCTGCCGCTGGCGGGGGATTCCCGTCACCGTCCACCGCGTTCGCCGGGGAGAAGAGGTTGATTTTCGCGGGATGGATTTTCTTTTTTTAGGGGGCGGTTCCGACCGCGAACAAAATTTAATGACGGAAGATTTAAGAAAGCGGGCCGGTGCCTTACGGGAAGCCATCGAAGACGGGCTGACGGTTTTGGCCATCTGCGGCGGTTACCAGTTGTTGGGCCATTACTACCGGACGCGGGAAGGGCAGGTCATCCCTGGTCTGGGTTTGCTGGACTTTTATACGGAGGCCGGGGCGCGCCGGTTGATCGGGAATATTGCCGTGGAGATCGAACTGGACGGGGAAAGAGTAAAGGTGACCGGCTTTGAAAACCACGCGGGGAGAACTTACCTGGGGAAGGCGGCGCCTTTGGGCCGCGTGCTGGCCGGATCCGGCAATAACGGCGAAGACGGCCGGGAGGGGGCGCGGTATAAAAATGTTTTTTGCTCCTACCTGCACGGCCCGCTTTTGCCCAAGAACCCGGCTTTGACCGATTACCTGATCCGGACCGCCTTAAAGCGCCGGGGGTTGCCCGAGCTTTTAGAGCCTCTGGACGATCGTTTGGAAGCGACGGCCAATCAGGCCATGCTGCGGCGCCTGCGGGTAATTTAACCCCAGCGGAATTTTCTTTTTCCTGCCTTCCAGATATACAGCCCCAAATATTTTTCCTTTCGATCCGGCAAAATGATCATACAAAACGATCTTCAAAAAAAGGCCGGGTGCGGAAAAATGTTTGGGCTTGTTTACCGCACGATCCTGATTTATTTTATCGTCCTGATCGTTGTCCGCCTGATGGGAAAGCGGGAAATCGGGCAGCTTTCCCCTTTCGATTTTGTGGTGGCCATCATCATCGCCGAACTGGCGGCCATTCCCATGGAGTCTACCGGCATCCCCCTCTGGAAAGCCATCCTGCCGATGGTGACCCTGGCCGTGCTGGAGGTGTTGTTAAGCTATCTGGCCCTGCACAGTCCCTTTTTGCGGAAAATTTTGGACGGAGAGCCCCAGGTGGTCATCAAAAACGGTCAAATTCTCAAGAAAGAACTGCGCAAGGCGCGTTATAACCTCAACGATCTGCTGGCGCAATTGCGGGAAAAGGGGATTGTGAACGTCTGCGACGTCGAATTCGGGGTTCTCGAAACGTCGGGAAAGTTGAGCGTGATTCCGAAATCGCAAAAAAGACCGGTTACGCCCGAGGATCTCGGCATCGCCACCGGTTATGAAGGTTTGCCGACCGTCTTGATCATGGATGGGATGATCGTCAAAGAAAATTTGCGCTCGTCCGGCCTGGACGAAGCCTGGCTGCAAGAACGCCTGGGGGAGTTTAATATCCGGCCCGGGGATGTCTTCCTGGCTGTTTTGGGCACCGACGGCAAGCTGTTTATCAATAAACAGGAAGAAAGTACATAAAAAAGAAGGGTTTTCTTCTTTTTTGTTGAATTTGAGAAGGTTGGAGAGTAGTGGAAAGACCCAGAAATTAACTTTGCTCCAGGGTTTTTGTTGCCAATAATGCGTTGCAAAAAAAGGTAAAGTCAGGTGATCCCGGTTTGTTCGAAATGGGACGGCGGCAGCAATTAATTGTGCTGGCGGTTGTTGCCGTAATTCTTTTCAGCGCTGGCTACCGGTACGCGCGCTGGAACGCCCAACACGCGGAGAAACCTTCCGTCGAAAGGTCCGCGCCGGCGGAAGCGGCCGGCCAGAGCGCACCGGAGATTGTCGTTCACGTCACCGGCGCGGTGGAAAAGCCCGGCGTATATCGTTTGCCCCGCGGCTCCCGGGTAAACGACGCGCTCGGCCAGGCCGGGGCTTTGCCCGAGGCGGACCTGGACGCCTTAAACCTGGCCGCCCCGCTGGCCGACGGACAGAAGATTCCGGTTCCGTTCCGCCAAAGCGCGCTAAGCGGCGAAAATGCCGTCTCTGCCGGCGGCGCGGGCGGCAAGGCGCCCGGCTGGCCGGCTGCCGGTGCAGGTGCGGCGGCCGGGGGGCAGGGGGTCCGGAGCAGTTCCGCCGGGACGTCCGGCGGCGGATTAATCAACATCAATACGGCCAGCCAGAAAGAGCTGGAGTCCCTGCCCGGGATCGGCCCGGCGCTGGCGGAAAGAATTATCCAGTATCGGGAGAAAAATGGCCCTTTTTTGTCGCCGGAGGATATAAAAAACGTCTCTGGGATAGGGGAGAAACGATACGAGCAGCTAAAAGATTTGATCAGTGTGTATTAAAGTATAGACTGCAAATCCCTCTGGAAATTTTGCCATGACCAGTGCAATTGACGAACATCTTCTCCCTTGCCTTGTAGACCTGGCGTAAAGGGGGATCAAGGGTCTTGGCCAGGTGTGGGGGAGCTCACAAAAGCGACCGCATGGTAGCCGTCCGGTTACCGCTGCTGCTTGTACTCAGCCCATAAAAGCTGAAGAGTGCTCTTTTTTGTTTGAATTCCCGGTAAATCCAGTTGTAGTCCGGTACCGGGGAAAAGCGCCGGACAGGGTTGTTTCCGGGACGTTGACGATCTTCATGATGTGGAAGCGGTCAAAGACAAGCTCGGCATTGGTAAGGTGTTCTTTTATCCCGACTACAAAGGAAGGAGAGAGAGCACAGCAGACGCTCCATGTTTTAAGCCGGACAACCCCTTTTCATTCCGTTTTGTGCCTTGAGCGAAGCAAAAGGAATGGTTATAAAATGAAAAGGGACGCCCTGACTACTGTACGCCATTGAAAAACCCCTTTAGAGCGGGAGGTTCAAGAAAGAAAAGGCCGCACGCCTGCCGGTATCAACTTTCTTTGACGCGCGGCCCGATTTCCCTATAATTCCGTCGTTTTTCAATCGCCGCAATTATTTCATCAAGACTCATTTGATCCAGCCACTTTGCCCGCTCCCTCGTATAATCTCCCGCTCCAGTATCGTATTGCTGAATAAACCGAGCCATACCCACAGGACCAAGAGCTTTGGCCAGGGCGACTAAACCCGCATTTTTGATTTCATTAGGGCTCATTGCTTGAGTGTTCACTTTTTGTCACCTCCATAAGCCACAGAACTGGGTTTTCGACTCTTATTTTCAGCTTGTTCCTATTTCTCTTTGCTTTTCTCAGCAACTTATCATCTGTTGTCAGAAATACTTCTGCGCCGCCATATTCGGCACACGCAAGGTGTAAAGCATCGTAAGCCTTCATACCAATTTTTTCAAGCTCTCTGGCGCGTAACTTTATTTTTTCGTCCATTTTCGTTTTTTCTTGGGCTATGGCAGTTAAAGCAGCCACCTTCTTCTTTCTCTCCTCTTCAGGAATAGCAGAGATCTCAAATTCTATCGCCTCGCTATTGAGCAGCCGCCATTTTTCTTTTTCGCCCCCATTTAAAATTGTTAAAACGGCTTCTGATTCAAGGCGAATTCTCTCTTGAAACTGATCATCAAATGGTCTATTTAGACAGCAGACATCAAGGTAAATCAGCATAACTGTTCTCCCTGGCGCAAAATTTATTTATTGATCCTTCATCTCAAGTACACCTCAGCTCAGTTCATATTATATCTTATGGCCATCCTTAGATTCCAGTATTTTGATTCAAAAAATTTCCCTCTTTTTTACGGATGAAGTGGAGGGGACCTTTCCCGGTGGAGAACAGCCGGGCCTGACCTTGAGGATCCGCAGAGTTCTTTCGGCAAGGTTTATGCGGAAGCCGACCGGTTTTTATAAAAACATTTTTTAGATTAATTTCGATTTCCTTAATTCCCTGCGTGCCGGGGCCCGTCCAACCGTTTCAAATGTTCAATCACCTGCCGCGGCGGCAGCCCGCCCTCGATAATTACCGTACCGTTGACAACCACCACCGGCAGTTTCCCACCAAAAGCACAGCCGGTATCCTGCCGGTAGATCAACTCCACCCGGCTTTCGTAGAGCCGTTGCAAAACTCCTTCTAAAAGCCGGTATTGGAACACCAGATCGCGTTCACCTAACGCGCATCCTTCCTGCGCTCATCCTGATGGTTGCCCCTGCTCATTGGCCGGGATGCTCCCGTAGACTTCCACAATCAGTGGCATATCCGCCATCCTTTTCGCCATTTCCTCTCACTTCCGCCCCATTCTTCCCGCTGCCCACATTAGTCCGGTGGATGTCAAGTGCGCCGGTTTCCAAAGCGTAGCGAGCCAGAATCAGGTGTAAATATTTACCTGGGTTTTAATTGAATTACTTTTTGTTTTTTTATTTGCAGGTTTGTCCAGACTAATAACTCCATTAACCTTCTCTTGCCGGCATAATTTTTCTTTTATTTTATCCTGTCTTTCCCCGGCCATCAAAGCCAGGATCGCTTCGCATTTCAAACGGTTATCCGCCTGGGACTTCATAATTTCTTCCAGCAGCTTTAACTCATTCTTTGCCCGGTCAGAGACGTTACTTTTCCGGCTTTCTTTGACGATTATATCATCACAGACGTCCATTGCTTCCAGCAGTTCTCTATGATCGAGACGCAGGCCCTGCAGAAAATAAGAGTCAGTCAGACTTTTCCTTGGGAATTCCGCTATTTTTTGCAATAACAGCAAAGGCTGGCCCCAGTTAGAAACCCAATCTGAATCTCGCTGGAAGTGGAAGCCAATCCGGTTATAATTTACTTCGGGGATAAACTTGCCGGCAAAGGCTTTATTCAGGTTGACAAAGCGATGCAGTACCTGGACAGTCTCCGGAAATCAGATGCTGACCTGGCAAAAGTCAAGCAATTGGAAAAACAATTAGGGGTTGGATAAGTGAAATAGCCTTTGGTGTTTCAATCCTTACTTTTCCGCTCAATCGTCAGGCGCCCAACTTTTTAAAAAGCTTGACGGTACATTTCTGCCTAATATATAATGCACAGAAAAGAGATTCAATTAATAATTTAAATGTGAAAGTTTGCGGCAACATAGCCCGCTTCAACCAATCAGGCTCTTGGTTTGAAGTATTCCCTCTTGTCATAAAGAGTTCGAAAAACAATAAGACAAAATCACTATTTAAAGCCTGGAGGTGGCCGAGCTGAACTCCAGGCCCCTGGTTGTGCTGACCTGTTTTTTGATTGCCGGAATCCTCCTGGCCGCGCTCCTGCCGCTGTCTCCCCGGGCGGTGTTTTTCGCCTGCGGGCTCCTTTTTTTCGCCGCCCTGGCCGGCTCTTTAAGGGGCTGGCGAAATACCCCCTGGCTGATTTGCCTGCTTTTTCTGGCCGCCGGTTTTACCCTGGCCCGCCTGGCCGATTGTCAGGTGAACCCGGCGTTATTCAGGTACACCGGCCACTGGGTAACGGTGGAAGGAGTTGTTGTCCGGGAAACGGACGTCCGCCCCGAAGTGGTCTATTACCACATAAAGATGAAGCAGATTGCCGCCGGCGAGGAAAAGTCAGCAATGGATGCGCGGGTACTGGTTCGGGTGGCGGTTTCCGGCCGCGTGTACAGTTACGGCGATTTATTAAGAGTGCACGGGCTGCTGGTCAGGCCGGACGACCCCCGCAACCCCGGCGAGTTTGACTACCGGGCCTACCTGGCGAGGCGCGGCATCGGCGCTATCCTAAAAGTGGAAGACCCCAGTCAGATCACCAGGTTAGGGATAGATGGGAATCCCCTCCTTCGCCGGATTTTGCTGTTTAAAGAAAAAATGCTTGCCGTGAGCAGGCAAACCCTTCCCCCCGCCAAAGCGGCCCTGGTGAACGGCATCGTTTTCGGCACCCAGGGGGAAATCCCCCAGGAGCTGCGCGATTTATTTAACAAAGTCGGAATCGTCCACATCCTGAGCGTGAGCGGCCTCCACGTCGGCCTTGTTTTGGGCGGCGTCCTGTTTCTCCTGCGCATTTTCCGGGCCCCGCAGAAGTGGCTGGCCCCGCTGGGCAGTATTGTTTTGATCCTCTATGCGCTCCTTTGCGGAATGGGTCCGGCGATAACGCGGGCGGCCCTGATGGGTCTTATGTTTCTCTGGGCCCACCACCTGGGGCGCGATCAGGACTGGCCGACCACCTTGTCCGCAGCCGCTTTGATCAGTCTACTGCTGAACCCTCCGGCCCTTTACGACATCGGCTTTCAGCTTTCTTTCGCCGCCACCTGGGGCATTCTTTACCTCGGCCCCGTCATCAATAAATGGACCAGGCTCCTGCTTTCCCGACCCGACTGGGTGATCGCGGTCATCTGGGTTTCTTTGGCCGCCCAGCTGGCCACCCTTCCCCTGGTTGCCCGCTACTATAACCTCGTTTCCCCGGTTTCCCTGCTGGCCAACATCGCGGCTGCGCCGCTGACCGGCCTGATCCTGGCCCTGGGCGCGGCGGCCGGTCTGGCCGGAGTAGTCTGGCTTCCCCTGGCCGGCTTAATTAATGCCGGCACTTCTTTTTTCCTGGACCTTTTCACCGGCCTTGTTTCTTTGCTGCCCGCTCTTCCCGGGGCAGTATTTTACGTGGCCACGCCGCCATTGCCGGCGATTCTGGCCTGGTATCCTTTGCTCTGTCTGGTGGTAATGGTTTCAAACGGGCGGGGCTGGCCGGCAGTAAAAAATTATGTTCAGGAAAGCATCCGGCAAAGGCGCCGGGCAATGCTGGCGGCGGCGTCGGGGGTGATTCTGATTCTGGCGGTCTGGGTGGTTGGCCACCCGGAAAAGAAAGAACTCACTCTTCATCTGATCGACGTGGGGCAGGGCGACAGCATTTTAATCCAGACACCGGCCGGCAAAAACATCCTGATTGATGCCGGTGGGTGGAGCGGTGAATTTGAGTCCGGCCGGGGCGCCGGCGACCGGGTGGTGGTTCCTTACCTGCGCCGGCTGGGGGTAAAACGCCTGGATGTACTGGTCATTACCCATCCCCACGAAGATCACGCCGGTGGGGCAATGGCGGTGGCCAAGGCATTTCCCGTCGAGCTGGCGGCCATTTCGCCGGTTGGCTTCCGCGCACCGTTAACGGTGGAAAACGATCCGTTGATCTTGAATCACCTCGACCCGGACTACGAGCTCCCCCCGGCATACCGGCAACTGCTCATTTATCTGGTGAACAAAAAAACTCCCGTTCGCCCGGTCCGCGCGGGGGACGAAATAAAATGCGATCCCCGGCTGGTAATCCGGGTCCTGGCCCCGCCCTTTCCACCGCTAAAGGGCACCCGTTCCGACGAAAACAACGCTTCCGTTGTTTTGCAGGTGTGTTACGGCAGACAAACCTTTTTGCTTACCGGTGATATAGAAGTGGAGGCTCAAGAGTGGCTGGTAAATTCCGGTGCAAACCTGCAGGCCGACGTTCTCAAAGTGCCGCATCACGGCAGCCGCTTTTCTTCGCCCGCTTTCTTCGAAAACGTCCGGCCCGCGCTGGCCCTGATTTGTGTGGGGAAACATAATCGTTTTAACATGCCTGCGAGTGAAACGTTGGAACGGCTGAAAATGCAGGATGCTGCTGTTTACCGCACCGACGAGCACGGCGCCGTCATTTTGTCGGCAGACGGGAAAAACCTGCGGGTGAAAACCGGGCGTGCTTTTACTCGCCGGACCGCACCGGGGATAGGCATGGACCCCGGGTGATGGATCACTTTAACGTTGATATTAATCTAACGAAAAGGTGACCGAAGCTTAAAATCGCGAGCAATTTTTGAGGAGAGACGTCATGACGAGAGTCGGGAGGTTAGAAAGTGGTCGCCAGCCGGTTTATGCCAAGGAACATTGTGTATGATAGGCCTGCCAGGAAGGCAGTTATCGGCAGCGTTACCAACCAGGCCAGGACGATTTTTTGGCTTGTCCCCCATTTAACTGCGGAAAGACGCCTGGCTGAGCCCACCCCCATGATGGATGACGAAATCACGTGGGTTGTGCTCACCGGAAGCTTAAGTAAAGTGGCACTGAGGATCACCAGGGCGGAGCTTAAATCCGCGGAAAACCCGCTGCCCGGCTCCACTTTGATGATCCTTGTCCCTACCGTCTTGATGATCCTCCAGCCACCTACCGAAGTACCCGTAGCCATCGCCAGGGCCGCGGAGGCTTTAACCCACAAAGGGATGTCTAAAGTGTTCTGAAAACCGCCGGCAACAAGCGCGAAAGTAATGATCCCCATCGTTTTTTGGGCGTCGTTGGTCCCGTGGGAGAAAGCCTGGAAAGCAGCGGTGAAAATCTGCAGGAAACGGAATCGGCGGTTGATTACGTGGGGAATGGCGTGGTGAAAAATCAGTTTAATTAAGGTCATGATCATAAAGCCCGTAACAAAGGCAATTATTGGCGAAAAGACCAGAGCTTCGATAATATTCAGGAAGCCGTAAAAGTTGACTGCGGAGAAGCCGGCGGCGGCAATTACCGCCCCGGTTAAAGAACCGATCAAGGCGTGGGATGAACTGCTTGGCAGGCCGTAATACCAGGTAAGCAGGTTCCACGCGACCGCGGCCACCAGGGCGGCAATGACAATGACCAGCCCGTTGGTAAGCTGTAAAGGATCGGTAATTTTGCCCCCAATGGTTTTGGCTACCCCGGTGAAGGTCATTGCGCCAACGAAATTCATCACTGAAGCCAGGATAATGGCTATCCTTGGCGGTAAAGCTTTGGTGGAAATTGAGGTGGCAATGGAATTGGCTGTATCGTGAAATCCGTTGATAAAGTCAAATGTGAGCGAAAGGATGATTACTGCAATAATTGTGACCAGGTTGGTTTCCAATACCAAGCTACCTTCTTTGAAAAGTAAAATTATGGAATACCGTTTAAAAGACAAAAACAATATCTGGCAATATTCAACGGAGCCTTGAAAATATCATACCATAAAAAGCCGACTGATTGTCAAACAAATAGGAATTTAGTCCGGCAAAAAAACGATTTTTACTGGACAATAAACTATAAAAACGTTTAAAATTTTTTAAGCAGAAAAATTTGTAATAAAGAGTCTGGTTACCTTGTTAAGCACACGTTTGCGTCAATAATTTTTCTACGGAGGAATTTGTCTTATGCTCAAGCGAAGACCCGACTTCTTTTTTGAACAATTCCTTTTGATCGCAGACAACCTTAAGCAAGCCGCCAAACTGTTTCGCGAGAATGTTCATGATTTGAATGACACCGAAGCTTACGCAGAGAGTATAAAGGTTTTAGAAGACCAGGGGGACCAATATACTCACGCCATTTTTAAAGCCCTGAATAAGACCTTTGTTACCCCCCTGGAGCGGGAAGATATCATGCAACTTACCGTAAAGCTGGACGACGTTCTCGACGGCATAGAGGCCTGTGCCGACCTGTTGGATTTATACAGTATCCAGGAGCCGGATCCATATCTGCGTCTGTTCGCCCGTTTGGTTGAAAATTGCACAGAAGAAATTGATTCCGCCATCCAGCTTTTGGCCGCCAAGAAACTTCAGGACATCCGCCGCCACACCTTTCGGATTAACGATCTGGAAAACGAAGCTGATCAGTTATACCGGGAAAGTCTTAAAATGTTATTTTCGGAAAACCTGGAGCTCAAAAAGCTTATCCAGTTAAAAGAGATTTACGGAATGGCGGAATCCATTTTGGATGCTTGCGAAGATGTGGCGGACGTTCTCGAAGGCATCATTATGCGCAGTTAAGGCGGATCAAAAATAATCAAGGCGGGAAAGGCGGCTCTCGCTAAAAACGGCTGAGCAGATCTAAGGGATAAAGAATAAAGGAATAAAGACAGAAAGGCAAAAAGGGCAAAAAAGCACCATTGATTCCGGGTGCCGGGGCCGGAGCAGGACGAGCCGGGTGAACTTGTAAGATTCCGTGGCGCCTTAAAACTTTCTTAAAAGGGCCGTTACTTTCCCCAGGATAACCACTTCCCGGGCAATAATCGGCGCCATCGACCGGTTTTCCGGCTGCAGGCGAATGTGGCTGTTTTCCCGGAAAAAGCGTTTCACGGTGGCTTCGTCATCAATTAAGGCCACCACGATGTCTCCGTTTTCTGCGGTGGGCTGCCGGCGCACCACAACGAGATCGCCGTCTAAAATGCCGGCCTCCACCATGCTGTCCCCGCGCACCCGCAGGATGAAAAATTCGCCGTGGCCGGTGAGTTCTTCGGGAAGGGGGAGCGTGCCTTCCTGGTTTTCTACGGCCAAAAGCGGCATCCCGGCCGCTACCCGGCCCAGGACCGGCAGCACTTTAATTTCCGGGTGGGGGAATAGCTCTTTGGCGTGAAGCACTTCCAGGGCGCGCGGTTTGCTCGGGTCCCGGGACAGCATCCCCTTTTTCTCCAGCCGCCTTAAATAACTGTGGACCGTGGAAGTGGAGCTCAACCCCACCGCCTGGCCGATTTCCCTCACGGAAGGGGGGTAACCTTTCGTCCGCAGGGCATTTTTAATCATCTCGAGGATCTGTTTTTCCCGGGAAGTCAATTCGTCCGTCATTTTTTCAGCCGCCTTTCCATTTTTTTAGCAAAATTATAGCATACGCAAAGATAGAAAACAATTGTTCGCAGTAAATTTTTTTATTCCATTTTGCAGGATTTGACCCGGAAATGCTGAATTAAGTAAATATTAAAGAGAAAATAAAGGAGTAATCCGCCGGGAGTAATTCTTTCAGGGAGGAGGTATCTTACGATCAGAACAATCGATTGCGCAACAATTACGGAAGCGGTGGCCAGGCTGTGCCAGGAGGCGAATTTTCAGCTGGGTGCAGACGTGCTGGCCGCTTTCGAGAAAGGTTTGGAGGAAGAAGTTTCGCCCACCGGCAGGGATATTTTCCGCCAGCTTATAGAAAACGCCCGGATTGCCCGCGAGGAATCCGTGCCCATGTGCCAGGATACCGGCTTTGCCGTGGTTTTTCTGGAGGTCGGGCAAGACGTGCACATAACTGGCGGCGAGCTTTACGCGGCCATCAACGAAGGGGTCAGGAAAGGCTACCGGGAAGGGTATCTGCGCAAGTCCATTCTGGGCCACCCCCTGGAGCGAAAAAACACGGGTGATAACACTCCCGCGGTAATCCACTGCCGCCTTGTTCCCGGCGATCAATTAAAAATTACCGTAGCGCCGAAAGGCGGCGGCAGCGAGAACATGAGCGGCTTAAAGATGCTGAAGCCGGCTGACGGAGTAACCGGCGTGAAGAAGTTTGTTCTGGAGCAGGTCTCCCAGGCCGGGTCCAATCCCTGCCCGCCCATTATCGTCGGCGTCGGGATGGGGGGTACTTTTGAAAAAGCCGCCTTGCTGGCGAAAGAAGCGCTGCTGCGGCCCGTCGGCCAGAAAAGCCCCCGGCCGGAGATCGCTCAACTGGAGGAAGAATTGTTAACCGAAATAAATAAGCTGGGGATTGGCCCCCAGGGGCTGGGCGGCCGCGTAACCGCCCTGGCCGTGCACGTCGAAGTGTATGCAGTACACATGGCCAGCCTGCCGGTAGCGGTAAATATCAACTGCCACGCCACCAGGCACAAGTCCATCATCCTGTAAAGAAGGTGAACGAATGTCAGCGGAAGTGATCAGGCTCTCGGCTCCGTTAAGCGATCCGGACGTGGAGCAGTTAAAAGCCGGCCGGCAGGTGTTGATTAGCGGAAAAATGTACACCGGCCGCGATGCTGCGCACAAGAAGATGGTGGAACTCCTCGACCAGGGCAAAGAATTGCCGGTGGATTTAGAAGGGCAGATCATTTATTACGTGGGTCCTACCCCCGCCAAACCGGGGCAGGTGATCGGCTCCGCCGGGCCGACCACCAGCGGGCGCATGGACGCCTACACCCCCCGGCTGCTGGCCGCCGGTTTAAAGGGAATGATCGGTAAGGGGATGCGTTCGGAGGAAGTAAAGGAAGCCATGAAAAAATATAAAGCGGTTTATCTGGCGGCCGTGGGGGGAGCGGGGGCATTAATCGCCCGGAGCATTAAGAAAGCGCAGGTGGTGGCTTATCCGGAACTGGGCGCGGAGGCGATTTACGAACTGGTTGTGGAAGATTTCCCGGCAATCGTCGTTAACGACGTTTGGGGAGGCGACCTCTACCTCGAAGGCCGGAAAAAATACGCAATTTAAGTAAACAAGAGCGACCCTTAGCAGCGTCGCCTGAATCGATTAACTTTTTAATTTTTAATGGCTTTTCTATCCAAACGATTTTTTTCTGAACCTGGGTTCTTTATGGAAGATGTAATCATGTTATAGAAAGAGTTATCTAGCCCTGATTCCCAATTCTTATTTTCTAAAGGAGTAAGATGCCATGGCAACCGATCTCTCATTGGCAATCAGCAAGGAAGTGACCGGGAGGATCCGCGAGATC
>JAIMBK010000007.1 GCA_023511535.1 Armatimonadota bacterium | reverse complement strand
CTTTCCTGGATCTGCTGCAAAACGGGGATCAGGCTGGAGCGGCCGCTATTGTAATGCCGGAGAATTTCCCTGGTTTTTTCTTTAATCTCTTCATTGATCAGCTCCCCTTCGTTTTCTTTCCCCATTAAACTCATTTCCATCTCTCCCCGATCTTTTTGGTTTTTCCGTTCGTTTCTTTTTCTATTTTTTAATTAAATTTACCGAAGCGGTGTTTGCCTCGAGGGAAATTTTCGGGATTTTATCATTCGGGTAAGACCAGTAAGGACAGGGCTTTTGCAAATCTGGTTATGAACATTAGTTAAAAATAGCTTTTCGTAGATAGCATAACGCAAATTAAGCTGCCGGTCAAGGCTTAAAAAAAGGAACTCAAAGAAAAGCCAAATAAAGGGGGCAAAAAAAGAGTCCAGCTCGTCGCTGGACGGGGAGAGATAGAACTCACCAAAGCGGAGTATTAATATTATGCGCAAAACTTCTACGTTAATATACGTTTAAGGGGATTAAAATTTTAAGTGAGCTGTCCATGGAAACCTTCGTTTGCTTCAAAAAGTAAAGAAAATCTATTTTCCAGATATGGTATGGAGGTACAAAGGGACAGGAGCGCAAATAAAATGTGTTTTGCTTTGGACCTGGGAAACTTCGGGACCGATCTTTTCGCCATTCCCGATTCCCTTTTTGATAAAAGCATGATAGAATAATCTTCAGGTTATGCTATACTTATTACAGGTTGCAAGGGAAAGGGGGGTTTTTCCATGAAGGACGCCCTGAGGAAACTGGCCCTGGCCGGGATTGGTGTGTTTTCCCTGACCCGGGAAAAGGCGGAGCAGATCGTCAAGGAGCTGGTCGAAAAGGGGCAGGTCAGTGCCGAAGAAGCTAGAGGCGTATTTCACGACCTGCTGGAAAAAGGGGAACAGGAAAGGGCGGCTTTGGCCCGGGCCGTCAGAAACGAGATCAACAGGTTCCGCGAAGAGATTGGGCTTGTGACCAAACAGGAATACCAGGCTCTGGAAGAAAGAATCAGCCGTCTGGAAGCCCAACTGGGACAGGCCGGGCGGGCTGAGGAGCCACCGCCGCAACAGGGGTAGACCAAAGCACCGGCAAAAAATCGGCAGTGCCGATTTTTTTCTTATGTTCATAAAAATTTTATTTTCTCGCTTTTCGGGGGAGGATTTTTCTTTCCTTTGTCGAAATCGGATTCTAAAAGCTTTTCAATTTCTAAGCAGGAATTTTTGCTGGGATGGCGAAAAAAACTTAGAGGTGAGGAAATGAAACTGGCCATTTCCGGCAAGGGCGGAGTAGGCAAAACAACCATTGCCGCTGCCCTGGTAAAGTCTTTTGCCCGCACCCACCGGCTGGTTTACGCCATCGACGGAGACCCCGACGCCTGTCTGGCCGCCGCGCTGGGCATTCCCGAAGAGGCGGCTTTGCAGATCAGGCCGGTTGTCGAAATGAGGGAATTAATCCGCGCCAGAAGCGGCAGCGGGGCTTTTTACGTGCTTAATCCCAAGGTGGATGACGTTCTGGAGGACTACTCCTACCACCTGGGGAACATCCGCTTTTTGCGCATGGGGGAAGTCAAAAAGGGCGGTTCCGAATGTTACTGCCGGGAAAATACCTTCCTGCACGCCCTGGTTTCCACCCTGCTTTTAGACCAGGATGAAGTGGTCGTGATGGATATGGGGGCGGGCATTGAGCACCTCTCCCGCGGCACCGCCAGAGGGGTGGATTTGATGCTGGTGGTGGTGGAGCCCAGCCGGAACAGTGTGAACACCGCCCGCCACGTTAAGCAGATGTCGGCCGACCTGGGCATTAAAAAAATCCGGGTCGTGGGGAATAAAATCCGTTCGGAAAGGGAAAAAGAGTTTATCGCCGGCAATTTCCAGCCGAATGAAGTGCTGGGGTTTCTTCAATTTGACGACAGTATTTGGGAAAGCGCCATGGAACTGGTTGCGGCGGAAGCAGGGAGAGGGTTGACGGCGGAAGTTGAGCAGATCAAAGAGAAAATTTTAAGCGAGGCAGGTGATGGAGAAAGGGAGAGGAGGGTTGTTTAGCAGGAGCGGACTGCTGACGGCAAAAAAGGCGGCGCTGAATACCCAGGCAAGCAACATAACTAGAAAAATAACCATCGAAAGAACCGGTTGTTTGATTTGTTCAACAACCAGAATCAAACAACCAATACTTCGTGCACGCAGTCTACGAGTTGCCGGGTAAAGTTTTCCGCTGGGCAAATGTTGTTATGTTGCTGTCGTTGGCTGCTGCTGAAGTCCGGACAGCAGAAAAGTCGGCTGTTTTTTGTCATCTTAAAATTTAACCAAGGAGGTTAAAGTAATGCCAAGATTTCGGGACCCAGAACTGACCAGCCGGCCGTCCGATCAGAATAAACCCCAGCGGGTGAAAAGTCCCAAAGATCTGAAGCGTTCGGTCGACCCGGCGGTGGTGGAAATGATCGATTTCGCCAGGGAGCAGGGCGTGATTACCGCTTTTGACCGGGTACTGGCCCAGCAGCCGCAGTGCCAGTATGGTTACCGGGGGATTTGCTGCCGCTTCTGCATGATGGGGCCCTGCCGGATTAAGGCCGACGAAGGCCCGGCCAGCCGGGGGATTTGCGGCGCCAACGCCTGGACCATCGTCGCCCGCAGCGTGGGGTTGATGATTTTGACCGGCTGCGCTTCCCACGCCCAGCACGGCAATCACATGGCGCACGTTTTGCACATGGTGGCCGAAGGGCACGCCCCCGATTACGCCATTAAAGATCCGGAAAAACTGATTCGTTTGTGCAGGCAGCTGGGGATTGAAACCGAGGGGAAGGAACTCCTCGACCTGGCCAGAGAGCTTGCCGATGCGGCCCTGGAAGATTTCGCCCGCTTGAAAGGGGAGGGAGAATCCACCTGGGTCGTGAAAAAACAGGTGCCGGACCGGATTGAAAAGTACAGGAGCCACATGGTCATGCCCCACGGCATCCACGCCGTTATTTCCGACCTGGTCACCCAGGCGCACGTGGGCATGGACAACGATCCGGTGAACCTGGTCTTCAGCGCCGTCCGGGTAGGGTTGGCCGACCTGGCCGGGAAGTGGATCGCCACCGACATTTCCGACGTTCTCTTCGGCACCCCGCAACCGGTGCTCAGCGAAGCCAACATGGGCGTGCTGGACCCTAAAAAGGTGAATATCGTCGTTCACGGCCACAACCCCCTGTTGAGCGAGATGATCGTGGCCGCCGCCCGCGAGCTGGAAGGCGAAGCGAAGGCCGCCGGGGCAGAGGGAATTCAGCTTTCCGGCATTTGCTGCACCGGCAACGAGGTGCTCATGCGCCAGGGGGTGCCCATTGTTACTTCCTTCTCTTCCCAGGAGCTGGCCATCTGCACCGGCGCAGTGGATGCCATGGTGGTGGACGTCCAGTGCATTATGCCGGGCCTGAACACCGTTGCCCAGTGCTTCGGCACCAGGCTGATCTACACCTCCGATATCGTCAAGAACCCCGGGACCATCCACATCGACTACCAGGAAGCCAGGGCCATGGAAAACGCCAGGGAAGTCATCCGCCACGCCATCGAAGCCTATAAGGAAAGAGGCGCGCGGCCGACGCACATCCCGAACGTGAAAAACAAGGTGGTGGCGGGCTGGAGTCTGGAGGCCATTTTTGAAGTATTCAAGTCGGTTAACCCTGAAAACCCGGTGCGCGTGCTTAACGACGCCATTCTGTCCGGCGAGCTCAAAGGCGTTATTTTAATGGCCGGCTGCAACAACTTAAAGACCTTCCAGGACGAAGCGCACATCGAGATCGCCAGGGCGATGCTCAAAAACGACGTCTTCGTCATTTCCACCGGCTGCCACGCCCAGGCCTGCGCCAAGGCCGGCTTGATGGATCCCGACCGGGTCGAGGAATTCTGCGGCGAGGGCTTGAAGAGTTTCTATAAGCGCATCAGCGCAAACGCCAACTTGAAATCCGGCCTGCCGCCCGTCTTCCACATCGGCTCCTGCGTGGACAACTCCCGGGCGGCCGAACTCTTAATGCTCATGGCCGCCGACCTCGGCGTAGACACGCCGAAAGTGCCTTTCGTGGCTTCCGCTCCCGAAGCGATGAGCGGCAAGGCCACCAGCATCGGCACCTGGTGCGTGACCATCGGCTTCCCCACCCACGTCGGGACCATGCCGCCGGTAGAGGGTTGCGACCTTATTTACAGTATCCTGACTCAGATCGCCAGCGACGTGTACGGGGGCTACTTTATTCTGGAGCCGGACATCCAGGTGGCCATTAAAAAACTCTTGAACGCTCTGGAATACCGGACCTGGAAGCTGCGCGTGCACAAGCGGGTGGCCGAAGACCTGGAGACCGCCCTCTGCCAGAACTGGTAGACGCGAAGAGTGCCTGAAAGGAGGATCCAAATGGCCGAAGCCATTAATTTCGATAAAATCTTTGAAGGTGCGATTGAGCCGGGTAAGGAACCCAAAAAGCTTTTTAAGGAAGCTTACGAAGGTGCCGTCACCGCCGTCAGCTACGCCGAAATCCTGCTTAACCAGGCCATCCGCCGGTACGGCAAGGATCACCCGGTCGGCTACCCCGATACCGCCTACCATTTGCCGGTGATCCGTTGCTTGAGCGGCGAAGAGATCCGCACCCTGGGGGACTGCGTGGCCCCCTTGAACCGGCAGCGTGCCGCCATGAAAGAAGCGAAGACTTTCGAAAACGCCCGGCAGTGGGGGGAAGCCACCTGGTACGCCGCCGACATTATCGAGGCGATCCGCTACCTGCGGAACACGCCGGAAAACCCGCTGCACACCCCTCCCTGGACGGGCTTTCTGGGCGACCCGATCGTCCGCCAGTACGGGACCAAGATGGTGGACTGGACCATCCCGGGCGAGGTTCTGATTATCGGCCGGGCCAGAGATCCCAAAGAGCTGGCCAAAGCCGTGAACAAATTGATGGGCATGGGGTTCATGCTTTTCCTGTGCGACGAAGTAATTGAGCAGCTCCTGGACGAAGGCGTAAAGCTGGGCGTTGACATGATCGCCTACCCGCTGGGGAACTTTACCCAGGTGGTGCATTGCGCCAACTACGCCCTGCGCGCCGGCATGATGTTCGGCGGCATTCCCGCCGGGCAAAGGGACGCCCAGCGCGACTACCAGCGCCGGCGGATCCGGGCCTTCGTGCTCTATTTAGGCGAACACGACATGGTGAAAACGGCCGCCTGCCTGGGGGCGATTAATATCGGCATTCCCATCATCACCGACCAGCCGCTGGCGGAAGACGAGCAGATTAAAGACTGGTTTGTTTACGAACCGGATCTCGATAAGGCCATCCAGCTCGGTCTGGAGCTTCGCGAAATCAAGATTACCGCGGTGGAAATCGACGCACCCATCACCGTCGGCCCGGCCTTCGAGGGCGAGAGCATCCGCAAAAAAGATATGTACGTGGAGTTCGGCGGCACCCGGACGCCCGGCTTCGAACTGGTCCGCATGGTCGGGGCAGACGAAGTGGAAGACGGGAAAGTGGAAGTCGTCGGCCCCGACATCGACACCGTCGAAGTGGGCAACGCCATGCCTCTCGGGATCGTGGTGGACGTTTACGGCCGCAAGATGCAGGAAGACTTTGAACCCGTTTTAGAGCGCCGCATCCACTACTTTACGAACTACGGCGAGGGCCTCTGGCACGTGGCCCAGCGGGACATCATGTGGGTGCGGATCAGCAAGGAGGCCTTTGCGAAGGGCTTCCGCTTAAAACATATCGGGAACATCCTCTACGCCAAATTTAAGGCGGAGTTCGCCGCCGTGGTCGACCGCATCCAGGTGACCATTTATACGGACGAACAAAAAGTCCTGGAAATGCGGGAACTGGCCCGCCAGTACTACAAGAAGCGCGACGACCGCTTAAAAGAGCTGCGGGACGAAACCATCGACACCTTCTATTCCTGCCTGCTCTGCCAGTCCTTTGCGCCCACGCACGTCTGCGTCATCGCCCCCGAGCGGGTGGGCCTGTGCGGCGCGGTGAGCTGGCTGGATGCCAAGGCGGCCTATGAGATTAACCCGCACGGCGTGAACCAGCCGATCCCGAAGGAAGGCGTGATCGACGAGGTTAAGGGGCAGTGGGAAGCCTTCAACGAATTTACTTACAAGAATTCGCAGCGCACCATCGAAAGGGTCAACTTCTACACGATTATGGAGTACCCGATGACCTCCTGCGGCTGCTTCGAGTGCATCCTGACCATGGTGCCGGAATGCAACGGCTTTATGGTAGTCAACCGGGAGCACCCGGGGATGACCCCCTCGGGCATGACCTTCTCCACCATGGCCGGCATGATCGGCGGCGGCGCGCAAATGCCCGGTTTCATGGGGATCGGGAAATCGTACCTGGGCTCCCGGAAGTTCGTCCCGGCCGACGGCGGCTTAGGGCGGGTAGTCTGGATGCCCAAAGCCTTGAAAGAGCAGCTGCGGCCCATGCTGGAAGAAGCCGCCGAGCAGTACTGGGGCCTGGGGAAGGACTTCGTCGACAAGATCGCGGACGAGACCGTCGGCGTCACCGGCGAGGAGATCCTGCCTTTCCTGGAGGAAAAAGGGCACCCGGCGCTGACCATGGATCCGTTGATGTAGTGCTCTAGTGAGCTTGTGTTCTCTCCGTGGAGAAACGGAAAATTTTCGGCTTGGCTGTTCGTTTGCAAGGAGCGACATATGCGTAGGGCCGGCAACGAGACACGGCGCAGGTGAGGTTAGCGAACCGGCAGCGCGAAACGCGCAGGTAACATCGTGGTAGAAAACCGACAGTAACCGCTGGTAGGATTTATCAAGGAAAGAAAACTAATGTACCACGCGCATTTTGCAGCGCTGCCTGGTTCGCTCCGAACCAAGCCGATGTCTCGTCGGCCCGGAGCATCGGAGCGACGGCAAACGAACAGCCAAGCAAAGAGCCCGTTTGGGAGGAGGACATCTGTTCAAAAAACAGGTGTCCTCCGGATATGGTAAAGCATAAAGAAAACTTTGGAGAAAGGAGCAGGAGAAATGGGTTTAACCGGTTTGGAAATTTTTAAACAGCTCCCCAAAACAAACTGCAAGGATTGCGGCCACCCCACCTGCCTGGCCTTTGCCATGGCTCTGGCCAGCGGGAAGGCCAGCCTGGACCAGTGCCCGCACGTCAGCCAGGCGGCCAGGGAAGCGCTCGACGCCGCCTCGGCGCCGCCCATCGCCCTGGTCAAGATCGGGACGGGCAGCCGTGAATTGCAGCTGGGCAACGAAATGGTGCTGTTCCGCCACGATAAGCGGTTCGAACATCCCACGGGGATCGCCGTTTCCGTGGCGGACACGGAAGACGTGGCGGCGAAAGTGGCCCAGATCAACAGGCTCGTTTTCGACCGCGTTGGCCAGGTGCACAACGTAAACCTGGTGGCCCTGCAGAACGCCTCCGGGGATGCCGCCAAATTTGCCGAAGCGGCGCAAACGGCCGCCGGCGTTACCGATTTTCCACTGATTTTGATGAGCGAAGACCCGGCTGCGGCAGAAAAAGCGCTGGCGGCTGTAGCAGCGAAAAAACCACTGGTAGCTTCGGCCACGGCCGCCAATTACGAAGCAATGACCAACCTGGCGAAAAAGTACGAGGTACCACTGGTAGTCAAAGGTAGCAACCTTAATGAACTGGCCGAACTGGTGGAAAAAGTTGTGGCCCTCGGGCACAGGCAGTTGATCCTGGATTCCGGAGCGCGGGAAGCAAATAAAGTGCTGGCCGACCAGACGCAGATCCGCCGCCAGGCCTTAAAACGCTTCCGGCCTTTCGGCTACCCGACCATCACTTACGCCGTGAACGAGGATCCCATCCAGGCAGTGGTGGACGCCGGGCTGTACATTGCCAAGTACGCCGGCATCGTGGTTTTGCCCACCGCCGATCCGGCCGATATCCTGCCTTTGATTACTTTGCGTTTAAACATTTACACGGACCCGCAAAAGCCCATTGCCGTGGAATCCAAGATTTACGAGATCGGTACTCCCGGCGCCGACTCGCCCGTCTACGTAACCACCAACTTCTCGCTGACCTATTTCTGCGTGGCCGGCGACGTGGAAGCCTCCCGGGTGCCGGGCTACATCCTGCCCGTCGACACGGACGGCATCTCCGTATTAACCGGCTGGGCCGCCGGCAAGTTCACACCGGAAAAGATTACCGACATGCTCAAGAACTCGGGCATTGCCGACAAGGTGCAGCACCGGAAGGTGATTATCCCGGGCGGCGTGGCCGTTTTGAGCGGTAAGTTGCAGGAGCTCTCCGGCTGGGAAGTCATTGTGGGGCCGCGGGAATCTTCGGCCATTCCTTCGTTCATCAAGCAGCGCTGGAGCGCGTAGGAGAAGTGAGAAGTGAGAGGTTGGAAGTGAGAAGTTGAACATGTTGGGTTTATGATCAGCGGCCCGCCTGAACAGAATGACTTGGAGAAAAAAGAGCGGGGAAGTGATTGTGATGGCAATAACCTTAGCTATTGCCGGTAAGGGCGGGACAGGAAAAACAACGCTGGCGGCCCTGCTGATCAGGCAATTAATCCGGGCGAAAAAGGGACCCGTGCTGGCTGTGGACGCCGACGCCAACGCCAACTTGAACGAAGCGCTGGGAATCGAAATCGAAGATACCATCGCTGAAATGCTGGCCCGCATAAACAATAACCTGGAGCCCCTGCCGGCCGGGATGACGAAAGACCAGTACGTGGCTTACCGCGTACACCAGTCGCTGGCGGAAGGGGACGACTTTGACCTGCTGGTCATGGGTGGTCCGGAGGGACCAGGCTGTTATTGTTACGCCAATAATTTGTTGAAAGGTTTTATGCAGCAGCTGGCCGGCAACTATCCCTACGTGGTGATGGACAACGAGGCCGGGTTGGAGCACTTGAGCCGGCGCACCACCAGCAACGTCGACATTCTTTTTGTCACCAGCGACCCGTCGGCCCGCGGTGTTCGCTCCGCCGGACGGATCAAGCAGCTGGTGGAAAGTTTAAGTCTGGACATCAAAAAGATGTACCTGGTTTTGAGCAGGGTTACCAACGGTTCGGCAGAAGCACTGCAGGAAGAGATCGCGCGGACGGGGCTGGAATTGATCGGCACCATCCCGGCGGACGACCAGGTGGCGGAATACGACCTGAACAGCAAACCTTTGCTGGACCTGCCCGACAATTCGCCGGTGGTGGCGGCGGTCACTGGAATTATGCGGAAGACAGCAATTCTTTAATTTTTCTGGAAGGGAGAGATCATCGTGGCGGTTACGATTGCGAAAGAAAAATGGACCAGCCAGGTGAGCGAGCTGGTGATCGGCACTGAACCCAACGTTGTCAAGGTGGGCGGTGAGGCTGCCCTGCCTTTCCTGCATTTTGAAGGCCGGATTCCCCATCGGCCCGTGGTGGCCCTGGAAGTGTGGGACATGGAACCCGAGGGCTGGCCCGCGGTGCTTACCTCCGCTTTTGAGGGCGTCTTGAACGATCCGGTGGCCTGGGCGAAAAAATGCGAAGAATACGGGGCGGATTTAATCTGCCTGAGCTTGCTGAGCTCGCATCCGGACAATAAAAACAGCAGCCCCGCCGAGTGCGCTGCTACGGCGAAAGCTGTAGCGGAAGCCGTGAACAGGCCCCTGATTGTTGTCGGCTCCGGGGTGGAGGCCAAGGACGCGGAAGTGATTGAAGCGGTGGGCGAGGCCTTGAGCGGGAAAAATTGCCTGCTGGGGTGCGCCAAACCGGAAAACTATAAAACCATTACGGCCACCTGCCTGGTTCACGGTCACAGCATCATCGCTTCGTCGCCGCTGGACATCAATCTGGCCAAGCAGCTGAACATTTTGATCATGGAAATGAACCTGGCGGCCGACCGGATTGCCATCGACCCCCTGGTCGGGGCGTTGGGCTACGGCCTGGAATACGCTTATTCGATTATGGAGCGGGCCAGAATCGGTGCTTTAACGGGTGATAAAATGCTGGCCATGCCGGTGATTTGTTTTGTGGGTCAGGAAGTCTGGAAGACCAAAGAAGCCAAGAGCACGGCGGAAGAAGCTCCGGAATGGGGCGACCAGGTCCGGCGCGCCATTCTCTGGGAGACCTTGACGGCGACTTCCTTCGCTCAGGCGGGCGGTGCCATCATGGTGATGCGGCATCCGGAATCCATGAAACAGTTCCGGGCGCACATCGCGAAAATGATGGAGCCGAATGTGTATTAAAAAATAAAAATTTGATAAGGAGGCCAGTTTGATGATTTTAATCGGCGAGCGAATCAACGGAATGTTTAAAGATATCCGGGAAGCCATCTTGAACCGCGATCCGGAGCCCATCCGCTACTGGGCGAAACGCCAGTTTGAGCGGTGCGCCGCTTTTCTGGACATCAATACCGGCCCCACGGTCGACGCCAAGGATCAGCCGGCCGTCATGGAATGGCTGGTGAAAATCGCCCAGGAAACGGTCGACCTCCCCTGTTGCCTCGATTCCACCAATCCGGAGGCCATCGAGGCGGGTCTGGCGGTCCATAAAGGAAAGGCTTTGATTAATTCCACCACCGCCGACCAGTGGAAAATGGATATCTACCTGCCCATGGCGGCTAAATACGGAGCAGCCGTTATCGGCCTGGCCATGAACGAAAAGGGCGTGCCCAAGAGCGCCGCCGACCGCGCCGCCCTGGCCATGGAAATCGTAGTCAACGCCGACGCCAACGGGATTCCCATGGAAGATCTCTACATCGACCCGCTGGTCCTCCCCTGCAACGTAGGCCAGGAGCACGGCCCGGAAGTGTTGGAGGCCCTGCGGCAGATTAAGATGCTGGCCGATCCCCCGCCCAAGACGACCATGGGCTTAAGCAACGTATCCCAGCGTTGCGCCGACCGGCACCTGCTCAACCGCACCTTCCTGGTCATGTCCATGGCGGCCGGGCTGGATTCCGCCATCGTCGACCTGGACGACGACGCTTTGCTGGATGCCGTCGCCGCGGCCAATATCCTGTTAAACAAGGATATTTACTGCGATTCGTTTACCAAAACCTTCCGGCAACGGTAGTTGAGCGGGTTCCTGGAAAAGCCGCAGGTCAAAATGGACCGGCAAGCGATAATTCGATATCTCTTTAGGGAGGGGATAGAGTGCCCAGGATTGGCGTCTACATCTGCCATTGCGGCGAGAATATCGCCGGCGCTGTGAATGTTGAAGAGGTTAGAAAATACGCTGAGCAGCTCCCGGAGGTAGCGATTGCCCGGGACTACCTTTTCATGTGTTCTGATCCGGGCCAGGAATTAATTAAGCAGGATATAAGAGCCGGCCTCGTGGACCGGGTGGTGGTGGCGGCCTGTACGCCGCGCACGCACGAGCCGATTTTCCGGGAGGCGGTGGCGGAGGCGGGGCTTAACAAGTATCTTTTTGAAATGGCGAACATCCGTGACCAGGACAGCTGGGCGCACTGGCACGATAAGGAGGGGGCCACCGCCAAAGCGAAGAAGCTGGTGGCCAGCGCCGTGGCGAAGGCCGCTTTCCTGGAACCGCTGGAAGACAGGTTCGTGGAAGTAACGCCGGCGGCGCTGGTGGTCGGCGGCGGCGTGGCCGGCATGTTTGCCGCGCTTGATTTGGCGGGGATGGGTTATCAGGTCTACCTGGTGGAAAAAAATCCGTCGATCGGGGGCAACATGGCCAAGCTCGACAAGACCTTCCCCACCAACGATTGTTCCGCCTGTATCCTGACCCCGGTTATGGTGCGGGTGGGAACCCATCCGAAGATCAAGCTGCTGACCTATTCCGAAGTGGAATCGGTCGAGGGATCCTTCGGGAACTTCAAAGTGAAGGTAAGAAGGAAACAGACGTACATTGACTGGGATAAGTGCACCGGGTGCGGCGATTGCGTGAATGCCTGTCCGGCCAGGATCCCCAACGAGTTCAACGAAGGAATGGATAACCGCAGGGCCGTATATATTGAGTTTCCCCAGGCGGTACCAAAAAAGGCGGTGGTGGATCTCGAACACTGTCTTAATTGCGGGAAGCGGACCATCGGAACCGCGCCCAGAATCCATTCCAAAACCGGCAAACCCATCCTGGCCCCGTGCGAAAGAGCGTGCAAGACCGGTGCCTGTGACCGCTCAAAGGCGTATGATCCGGAAGGCGAGATTATTGAGCTCGCCGTCGGCACCATTATCGTGACCACCGGCTACCGGGTGATGGACAAAGCGCCGTTTAAGGAGTACTCGCCGCAATCGCCCAACGTTGTCACGGCCATGCAGCTGGAACGCATCCTCTCGGCCACCGGGCCTACGGCAGGTCACTTCGAGCGCCCGTCGGACAAGGAAAAGCCCAAAACGATCGCTTTCGTTTCCTGCGTGGGCAGCCGGGATAAAAGGCACCATACCTATTGTTCCAAGGTCTGTTGTATGTACATGTTGAAGGAAGCCCGGTTAATCAAGGAAAAGTATCCGGAGACCGATATTTATATTTTCTTCATTGACGTTCGTACCGCCGGGAAAGACTTCGAGGAATACTACAACTACTGCCGCAACCTGGGCATCAAGATGCTGCGCGGCCGCGTCGGGGGAGTAGACGAACTGCCGGGTGACCGGTTAAGAGTCCGCGCTTACGACGTTGACCTGGGGGCGCCGGTGGAACTGGAGGCCGATCTGGTGGTCCTGGCCACGGCCATCGAACCTGCGCCGGGTCTTGCCGAACTGGGCCGGAAACTGGGCATTACGTGCGGCAGCGAGGGATTCTTGAAGGAAATGCACACCAAACTCTATCCGGTGGAAACGCCGGTGCGGGGCGTTTACATCGCCGGCTGTGCGCAGGGTCCCAAGGACATCCCCGAGGCAGTGTCCCAGGCGCGGGCGGCTTCTTCGGCAGCGGCGGTCCCCCTCACCTTCGGCAAGATCGTGGTCGAACCATTGATTTCGGAGGTAAACCAGCGGAAGTGCTCCGGCTGCGGTACTTGCGAAAAGCTTTGCCCGTACTCGGCGATTAAACTGGTGGAGGATAAAGGAAGGCTGCGTTCGCACATCGACGAAGCCCTGTGCGCCGGCTGCGGTGTATGCGCGGCGGCCTGCCCGTCGGGAGCGATTACGCTGCACGGATTCACCAACGCCCAAATCAGCGCGCAGATTAAAGCCTTAGCTTCCTAAAATCCGGGGGTGAGATTAGTGTCTGAGATGCAAGCGGTAACGGGAGTTGTTAATCTCTCGGCGGGCGATCCCGCTCTGGCGGGAGAAATCAGAGAGTTGGGCGGTGCGGAATTGCTGGAATGTATCCAGTGCGCCAAGTGCGCCGCCGCCTGCCCGATGGTGCTGGCTGGCTTTTCCTTTTTTAATAAAAAAGTGATTCACGCGATTCTTTTGGGGCTGCGCGAGGAACTGCTGGACGACTCAAGCATCTGGGCCTGCCAGTCTTGCAATCGTTGCACCGAAGTGTGTCCGCGGGAGGTTAATCCTTTTGAGGTTGTTCAGGCCATGCGCCGGGTGGCGATCAGGGAATTTGCCCTGCCCACCCTTTCCGTGGAAGGCCTGAAGTCGCTTTACGATACCGGCCATGCCGTTTATCTGGCCGGCGCAGGAAATACGCGGGCGAAAGTGGGCCTGCCGGAAAAGCCGCCCTCTACGGTCGCCAGCAAAAAGGCTTTACAGGAACTCCAAACAATTATCCGGAATTCCGCCCTGGCCGACCTGGGGATTATCCCTATGGGCGAGACGGGCGTAAGCGAGACTTGCGAGGTGTAGCGAATGAAAATAGGGTTTTTTGTCGGCTGCAACACAGCCTTTAACCGGCCCGATCTCGAGCAGGCGGTGCGGTATGCGCTTCCCGCCCTGGGGGTGGAACTGGATAACCTGGATGGGCAGTCCTGCTGCCCCAGCTGGGGGACGCTGCCTTCCGTGGATGTGGCGGGCTGGTGCGCCGTAGGAGCCAGGAATCTTGCCCTCGCCGAGGAAAAGGGGCTGGATATTGTTACTGTCTGCGGGAGTTGTTACGGCAGCCTGGCCGAGGCAAAATACAAGCTGGATCACGACCCGGAGTTAAAAACCAGGGTTAACGAACTCCTCCGGAATATCGGCCGGGAATATAAGGGGACCAGCCAGGTCAGGCTTGCTCACTATTATCTGGATCACGAACTGGGTCCGGACAGAATCAGGGAGGCCCTTAAATATAAACTCGATGGTTTTACCATCGCCCTGCAGCCGGGCTGCCATAGCCTCTGGCCCAGCAAGGTATATTTCGATAAGGAAGAAGATACCTTTCACCCCCGGGTGTTAAAAGAAATGTGTGAAGCCCTGGGGGCAACCGTTGGCTACTATACGCGCCTGCTCGATTGCTGCGGGATGGGCGCCATGCGGAGCGCCGACATGGAAAAATCCTTCCATCTGGTGGAGAAAAAGCTTGTTTCCATGAAGGAAGAGGTTAACCCCGACCTGCTGGTGACCGGTTGCAGCTCTTGCCTGCTGCAGTTTGACACCGCCCAGAAATTCCTGCAAAAAGACAAGAAAATTAAATTTGAGATTCCCGTTTTGCACTATATGCAGCTTCTGGCGCTGTGTCTGGGTGCCGATCCGGAGCAGGTGGCCGGGCTGGCCGAGACGAACGTAAGGAGTTTTATCGACAGGGTCAGGAAAGAATAATTATGTGAATTGCGGGTACAGAGAATCCGAATTGATCAGGATAACTCGAAACCCATACTCAGCATAGGTAACCAAAGGAGTGAGAAACGGGCATGCAATTTGAACCAAAAATAATCGCCTTTCTTTGTAACTGGTGCAGTTACGCCGGCGCCGACCTGGCCGGGTCCCTGCGTTTTCAGTATCCCCCGAACGTAACGGTCGTCAGAGTGCCCTGCTCGGGAAGGGTTAACCCTATGTTTATCCTGAAAGCCTTTTTCACCGGCGCGGACGGCGTGCTGGTCGGCGGGTGACACCCCGGGGACTGCCACTATGTTAGTGGCAATTATAACGCCGAAAGGCGCGCCAGGATCGTGCAGCGGCACCTGCAAACGCTGGGCATTGAACCCGGGCGGTTCCGGCTGGAATGGGTTTCCGCCTCGGAGGGGGACCGGTTTGCGGAAATAGCAACTGATTTCACCAATCAGCTGAAGGCGCTGGGTCCCAACCCACTGGGCGCGAAAGATGCGGGGGGGTTAGAGAAGTGCGTGAATTGACGGGGGCGATTCAGGAAACGGCCGAAAGGCTTTTGCGGGATAAAGAAGTGGAGCTGGTGGTAGGGTTTGCCGCCGGGAGTCTTCCTTTGCGCAACACGCCCTGCTTTATCCGCCGGCCGCACGAGGCGCAAAACCTGGTCTGGGGCTACGGCTGCGAAAACAACCTGGCCGTATTTTTACGCCGGAGGCCGGAAAAGCTGGCCGTGGTGGCCAAGGGTTGCGACAGTCGCTCGATCGTGGAGCTGATCAAAGAAAACCAGATTAACCGCGAAAAGCTGGTGATCATCGGTGTACCCTGCCGGGGAATGATTGATCGCCGGAAAGTAAACCGTCTTTTGGCGGGAAAGGAATTGCTGGAGGCGGAAGTAAATGACGGACAGGTTCGTTTGAAAGGAAGGGATTTTCAGGAGACCGTCCTTCTGGAGCAATTGCTCCACGATTCGTGTTTAACCTGTCCGCACCCCAATCCGGTGTTATATGACATCCTGCTGGGTGAGCCGGTTCCCGCCAAAGGAGCCGACTCCAGATCCAAAGCCGGCGAAGTGGATTGGGAAGCAAAGGCGCCGGCCGAAAAGCGGGCTTACCTGTTTGCCGAATTGTCCCGTTGCATTCGTTGCTACGCCTGCCGGCAGGCCTGCCCCATGTGCTTTTGCGAAGAATGTTTTGCCGATTGCTCCGTACCCGAATGGCTCAGCAGATCGTCCTTAAATGTTCAGGACAACGTATTTTTCCAGGCCGTCCGGGTGATTCACCTGGCCGGGCGCTGTGTGGACTGCGGGGCCTGCGACCGGGCCTGTCCGATGGGGATTAATTTACATGTTTTAACCAGTAAAATGACGAAGGACGTTCAGGAGGTGTTTGGTTATACCGCCGGAGTCAGTCTGGAAGAAAAGCCTCCGCTGGCTGCTCCGATCAGTTTAACCTAGTTAAGGAGGGAAGGGTAAGAGGTGTTGCTTTTAAATAAGGACCAGATAACCAGCTGGTTAAATAAATTAATACCGGCTTACCAGGTATTTGCTCCGGTCAAAGAAGGTGATTATTTTTGCTTTCAACAAATCAGATCCGGCGAGCAGGCAGTCCTGAATTATACCAATTCCAGGATTCCGCCCAAAGAGATTCTTTTCCCCCGTTCGGAGAAGCTCTTCTGCTATCGCTGTGAAACCGGCGGCGTGCAATTAACAGAGCAGGTTGACGAAAGCAAGAAAGTCGTCGTCGGGGTAAGACCTTGCGACGCCAAAAGTTTTCTTTTGCTGGACAAGGTTTTTAACGGAGATCAGTACGTGGACCCGTACTACTTGACCAGAAGAAACAATACCGTCCTGGTGGGACTGGGGTGTAATCAGCCGGCGGCTACCTGTTTTTGCACCTCCCTGAGCGGCGGTCCCTTTTCCGCCGAAGGCCTGGATCTTCTCTTTGTGGACATCGGTGACCAATACCTGGTGGAGGTGGTAACGGAGCGGGGCAAAGAATTGCTTTCTGGAATGGAACTGCCTGTCGCCGGCCAGGAAGCGCAGGAAGCCGCCCGGGCGGTTAAAGAGAGCGCTGTCTGCTCCACCCTGGTTGACCTGGGAGGGTTGAAGTACCGGCTGGACGTTAATTTTGACGATCCAATCTGGGCCCTGCTCGCCGAGAAATGCCTGGGATGTGCTGCCTGTACTTACACCTGTCCCACGTGTCACTGTTTTGACATCGTCGACGAGGCGGCCGGCAAGGAAGGCTGCCGGATCCGCAATTGGGACGCCTGCATGTTCCCGCTCTTTACCCTCCACGGCTCCGGTCACAACCCCCGCCCGACGGGTAAGGAACGGTTTCGGCAGCGAATCATGCATAAATTCAAGTACTTTGTGGATAACTACGGGACGATTGCCTGCGTGGGGTGCGGCCGCTGTATTTTGAGCTGCCCGGTGAATCTTGACATCCGCCAGGTAATCGAGCAGATCAGTCAAGCCGGGGGTGATCAGCAGTGAAAAATCCGTACGTGCCGGCGCCGGTAAAGCTGGTCAGGCATGTCGTGGAGACTGACGACAACCTGATTCATTCCTTTACTTTCCAGTTTTTAAAGGAAGAGGACGAAAAAGCTTTTGTATACAGACCCGGGCAATTTGCGGAGGTTTGCGTTTTCGGCAAAGGGGAATCTCCTTTCGGGATGGCTTCTTCGCCTACGGAGCCCGGCATTTTGAAATTTTCCGTGGCCCGCGTGGGGGTGGTCACCAGTGCTCTGCACGAGATGCCGGAAGGAAGCATTCTGGGGGTGCGGGGGCCGCTGGGCAACAGCTATCCGCTGGAGGAGTTCAAAGGCAAAAACCTGGTGATTATCGGCGGCGGTTTTGCCTTTACCACCCTGCGGTCGCTGACCACTTACATTCTACATCCCGACAACCGGGGGGATTTCGGCGAGCTGACCGTTATTTACGGGGCGCGCAATCCGGGCCTGCTGCTGTACAAAGACGAGTTAGCCGGGTGGGAGAAGCGCTCCGACATAAACCTGATCTGCACAATTGACGCCCCTGCCGACGGCTGGCAGAAGAAGGTGGGCTTTGTGCCGGCAGTGACCAAAGAAGTGGCGCCCAGCTCCGCTGACGCCTACGCCGTAGTCTGCGGCCCGCCGGTAATGATCCGGTTTACTATTCCGGTGTTGGAAGAACTGGGCTTCCCGCCGGAGCGGATTATTCTGTCCCTGGAAAACCGGATGAAGTGCGGCATCGGAATGTGCGGCCGGTGCAACGTGGGGAACAAATTTGTCTGCAAAGACGGGCCGGTCTTCTCAAAAGCCCAGTTGAACAAACTACCGCCCGAATACTAAGCAAGAAAAGAAAATGAGCTTTGCTCAAGTGAAGGGAGGGGTGACTGTGTCTGAAAAAGTTGGGGCAGTGCTGGTGGTGGGCGCCGGCATAGCGGGCATCCAGGCGTCTTTAGATCTGGCCGAGGCGGGTTACTACGTGCACCTGATCGAAAATTCGCCGGCGATCGGAGGCACCATGCCCATGCTGGATAAAACCTTTCCCACCAACGACTGTTCCATGTGTATTCTTTCCCCCAAGCTGGTGGAATGTGGCCGCCATTTAAACATTAAAACCTATCCGGACGCAGAAGTGCTGGCGGTTGACGGTGAGCCGGGAAATTTTAAGGTAAAGGTAAGGCAGCGGGCCCGTTACATCGACCTGGAGAAGTGCACGGGTTGCGGTGAATGTGCCCAGGCCTGCCCGGTGACCGTGGAAAATGAATTCAACCAGGGCTTAGACAGCCGAAAAGCGGCTTATAAACTTTACGCCCAGGCTTTTCCAAACGCATTCGCCATTGATAAGCGCGGTCTTTCTCCTTGCCGGGCGGCCTGCCCGGCACAAGTCAACGCCCAGGGTTACGTCCAGCTGATCAAACTGGGTAAGTTTAAGGAAGCCTGGGAATTGATTTACCGGGATAATCCCTTCCCGGCTGTTTGCGGCCGCGTATGCACGCACCCGTGCCAGAGGGAGTGCTATCGCAGCCGGGTGGATGAGCCGGTGAAGATAATGCTGCTCAAAAGAGCGGCGGCGGATTACGTTTACAGTGATCCGGAGAAGATTCCGCTACCCACGCTTCCCGCTCCCCGGGAAGAAAAAGTGGCCGTGATCGGTGCGGGACCGGCAGGACTCTCCTGCGCTTACCAGCTGGTCAAAAAGGGCTACCGGGTAACCGTTCTGGAAGCGCTGCCCGTAGCCGGCGGGATGCTGCGGGTGGGTATCCCCGAATACCGCCTGCCCAAAAAGTGGGTTGACCTGGAAGTGGGTCTTTTGGAAAAGCTGGGTGTGGAAATAAAATACAACCAGCGGCTGGGCCGGGACTTTACCGTTGATGGTCTGCTGGCGAATGGCTACAAGGCGGTATTTGTCGCGGTGGGCGCCCACCGCGGCACGAGCGTGAACGTTCCGGGCGAGGATTTGGACGGCGTCGTCCACGGGGTGGAATTGCTGCGGAAATTAGCGCTGGGCGAGAAAGTGACGGTTGGCAAACGCGTGGCGGTAATCGGCGGCGGAAACACCGCCATGGATTGCGCCCGCAGTTGCTTAAGGCTGGGCGCGGAAAAAGTAACGATTGTTTACCGGCGGACGGAGGCGGAAATTACCGCCCTGCCCGAGGAAATCGCCGAAGCAAAAGAAGAAGGCGTAGAGTTTTTAATGCTGGCCAGCCCCAAGGCTTTCCACGGTGAAAATGGGAGGCTGGTCAGCCTGGAGTGCCTGCGAAACGAACTTGGCGAGCCGGACGAAAGCGGGCGCCGGCGGCCCGTACCGGTACCCGGGAGCGAATTTTTCCTGGAAGTGGATACAGTAATTCTGGCCGTCGGCCAGAAGCCCGGCCTGGAAGGTATTTCCCTGGAAAAAACGAAAGGCGGCACGCTGGCGGCCGATCCGGAAACGCTGGCCACTGCCGTGTCCGGAGTATTTGCCGGCGGGGATGCGGTTACCGGCCCGAAGACGGTGGTGGAGGCAATTGCGGCCGGCAAAAGGGCGGCCGAGTCCATTGACCGTTATTTGAACGGCCGGGACTTAAGAGAAGGACGCACCTTTAAGGTTCCTGACGAAGAAGTGGCTTCTTTCCGGTTCAAGGAAGGGGAGATCCCGGTCTGTGCGGCGCCCGCGGTTCAACACGCCAGGCCGGCTGAACGGGCGAAAAGCTTTGCTGAAGTTAGCCCGGGTTATACCTTCGAAGATGCCCGCCGGGAGGCGGAGCGCTGCCTGAACTGTGGTGTTTGCTCCGAGTGTATGGAGTGTGTGCGGGCCTGCAAGGCCGGCGCCGTCGACCATCTGATGACCGAAAAAGAGCTGGAGCTAACGGTGGGCGCGCTTGTCCTCTGCCCCGGCTTTGAAAAATTCGACGCTTCGTTGTTGAAATATTACGGGTATGGAAAATACCCCAATGTTTTGACCAGCCTGGAGTTTGAACGGATGTTAAGCGCTTCGGGGCCTTACCAGGGGCACCTGGTGCGTCCTTACGACCACAAAGAGCCGAAAAAGATTGCCTGGATTCAGTGCGTCGGCTCCCGGAACTACCGGGAGGAGCACGGCTACTGTTCTTCGGTTTGCTGTATGTACGCCGTCAAGGAAGCGATTATCGCCAAAGAACATAGCAAGGAACCCCTGGACACGGCAATCTTCTTTATGGATATGCGCACGTATGGGAAAGGTTTTGAAAAATATTACGAACGGGCGAAAAATGAGGCCGGTGTCCGGTTTATCCGTTCGCGCATCTATGCCCTGGAAGAGACTAACGATAAAAACGTGTTGGTCCGTTACGTTGACGAGGACGGGACAGTGAACACCGAAGAATTTGATCTGGTGGTGCTGTCCATCGGTCTGGAACCGGCCGCGGGCGTTGTTGAACTGGGCCGGCGTTTAGGTTTGGAGTTAAACCGTTACGGTTTTGCCGCCCCGCTACCCTTGACAGGAGTCGGTACCAACCGGCCGGGCATTTACGTGGCCGGAGCCTTTAGCGGTCCGAAGGATATTCCGGAGACGGTAATGCAGGCCAGCGCCGCTGCCGGCGCCGCCGGAAGCCTGCTGGCCGAAGCGCGCGGTGAACTGGTTTCCGAAAAAGAGTTCCCCCCTGAGCGGGAGGTTGATGGGGAGGAGCCGCGGATCGGTGTCTTTGTTTGCCACTGCGGGATAAACATCGGCGGCGTGGTAAACGTGCCGGCGGTGGTGGAAATGGCGAGGAAGCTGCCGTACGTGGTTTACGCGGAAGATAATCTGTATACCTGTTCTCAGGATACGCAGTTGCGCATCCGGGAGAAAATCGCGGAACTCGGACTGAACCGGGTAGTGGTGGCTTCCTGCAGCCCGCGCACGCACCGCCCGCTTTTTCAAGAAACCATCCGGGAGGCGGGCCTGAACCGGAGTTTATTTGAGATGGCCAACATTCGCGATCAGTGCTCCTGGGTGCATATGTTTGTTCCTGAAAAAGCAACGCAAAAGGCGATGGATCTGGTGAGGATGGCCGTGGCGAAAGCCGCTCTGCTTCGTCCCGTAAAACAGGTGGCGATTGAGGTAACAAAATCCGCCCTGGTGATCGGAGGTGGGGTGGCCGGAATGACCAGCGCCCTTTCCCTGGCGGAGCAGGGTTATCGCGTCCACCTGGTGGAGAAATCGGAAACGTTAGGCGGCATCGCCCGGCGAATGAAACACGGGCTAAGAGACGAAAATATTCAAGCCGCCGTAGAAGATCTGGTCACCAGAGTAAGCGCGCACCCCCGGATTGACACCTACCCGGGTGCCGAGATCAAAACGGTGAGTGGTTACCTGGGCAATTTTGTGACCGTCTTAAGCACCGGCGAGGAATTACGGCACGGGGTGACGATCGTGGCTACCGGCGGGGCGGAATACAGGCCCCGGGAATACCTGTACGGGCAGCATCCGGGCGTTTTTACCCAGCTGGAGCTGGAAGAAGCCCTGGAGGCCGGCGACCCGCGGGTGACCGGGGCGAAAAATGTTGTGTTGATCCAGTGCGTTGGTTCGCGCGATCAGGAACGCGCATACTGCAGCCGGGTCTGCTGCACCAGGTCGATGAAAATAGCGCTGGATTTGAAGAAAATAAACCCGGCCGTTAACGTTTACGTGCTTTACCGTGACATCCGGACCTATGGTTTTTACGAGGAGCTATACCAGGAAGCCCGGCAGAAAGGAGTTATTTTTGTCCGCTACCGGCAGGAAGAAAAACCGGTGGTGGAGGGCGAAGGGGACACTTTAAAAGTTACGGTAAAAGATCACGTGCTAAACATTCCCCTGGTTATCGAGGCCGACCTCGTCGGCCTGGCGGCGGCGATTGTGCCGGCGGAAGGAAACTCCCGGTTAAGCCAGCTGTTTAAGCTCCCCTTAAACGAGGATGGTTTCTTCCTGGAGGCGCACATGAAGCTGCGCCCGGTGGATTTTGCCTCGGAAGGCGTGTTTATGGCCGGCCTTGCGCACGGGCCGAAAACAATCGAGGAAAGCATTACCCAGGCCAAAGCGGCCGCCGGCAGGGCCTGTACGGTTTTGAGCAAAGAGCGGCTCGAATCAAAGGGCGTGGTGGCTGTGGTGGAAGCGGAAAAGTGCGCGGCCTGCCTTACCTGCGTCCGTCTCTGTCCGTTTAACGCGCCCCGGATTAAAGACAACGTGGCGGTAATCGAACCCGTTTTGTGCCAGGGGTGCGGTACCTGTGCCGGCGAGTGCCCGAACAAGGCCATTACTCTGCAGGGATTCAGCGACCGTATGTTTATGCGGATGGTCGACGGGTTGTTTGAGGAGGTGTCATAAGTAAAGTGGAAGAATTTGAGCCAAAAATCGTCGCTTTTTGTTGCCATTACTGTGCCTATTCGGCGGCCGACCTGGCCGGTTCAATGAGATTGCAGTATCCTCCAAATATCCGGATCGTGGAAATGCCCTGTTCCGGTACCATTGACCACCGGGTGATCCTGGATGCTTTTGAAAAAGGTGCCGACGGAGTGTACGTGGCGGGATGCATGGAAGGGGACTGCCATTTTTTGAAAGGCAATTACCGGGCCAAAAAGAGGGTTAATTACGTCAAAAAGGTACTCGCCGAAATTGGTCTGGAAAGCGAAAGGCTGGAGTTTTTTAACCTTTCGGCAGCCATGGGGCCGCGTTTTGCGGAAATTGCCAACGAGATGACCGAAAGGATTAAAAAACTAGGCCCCAGTCCTTTACGAAGGAAGGGTGAGGAGAAATGATCGTCGCTCAGCAAAAGCCGCTGGAAGAGATTGCCCGCCTGATTAACGATTGCCAAAAAGTGCTTTTGGTCGGTTGCGCGGGCTGTGTTACCGTTTGCCTGGCCGGCGGGGAAAAGGAAACTGAATTTCTGGCTTCCGCTCTGCGCATCAAGCGCCAGCTGGAAGGGAATCCATTGGAAACGGTTACCTTCACCTGTACGCGCCAGTGTGATCCGGAATACCTGCTCCCTCTGGATAATCTGATTGGGGATGTGGATGCCGTGGTTTCCCTGGCCTGCGGCGTGGGTGTGCAGTACATTGCCGAGCGTTACCCGCATAAATGGGTGGTCCCCGCTCTGGACACAAAATTTGCCGGCGGTTCCCTGGAACAGGGAGTTTGGGCGGAGCGTTGCGGTTTGTGCGGAAACTGCATCCTGCATTTAACGGGCGGCATCTGCCCGGTCATCCGCTGTTCGAAGAGCATCTTAAACGGCCCCTGCGGCGGTTCGCAGGATGGTAAATGCGAGATCGCCAGGGACGTGGATTGCGCCTGGCAGTTGATTTACGACCGGATGAAGGCGCTGGGCAAACTCGAGCGGCTGATGGAGATCATGCCTCCGAAAGATTGGTCCACGGCCAGGGACGGCGGGCCGCGCCGGGCGGTCAGGGAGGATGTGATTATCGATGCCTGAACGGGAAGTAAAAACGGAAAGCAAACTGGAAAGACTGCTGGCCAGGGGCGAATTTGTGGTGACGGCGGAAATCGGTCCGCCCAAGCACGCTTCCGCCGACGGGATCAGACACCACGCCCGGATGCTGAAAGATTACGTGGACGCCACCAATATTACCGATTGCCAGACGGCCATCGTCCGCCTGTCGAGCATAGCGGCGGCGGTGCACATTTTAAGCTGCGGCGTCGAGCCGATTGTGCAGATGACCTGCCGGGACCGGAACCGCATCGCCATGCAGAGTGATTTGCTCGGGGCTTACAGTCTGGGGGCCAGGAATCTGCTCTGCCTCTCCGGCGACCATCAGAAATTCGGCAACCACCCGACCGCTAAAAATGTTTACGATATTGATTCCATTCAGTTGATCAATCTGATGCGGCGGATGCGGGACGAGAAGAAGTTTTTCTGCGGCGAGGAAATAAAGGAACACGAGCCCCGCTTCTTTATCGGCGCCGTGGCCAATCCCTTTGCCGATCCCTTTGAGTTCCGGGTGATGCGTCTGGAGAAGAAAATTAACGCTGGCGCTGAGTTCATCCAGACGCAGTGTATATACGACATGGAGCGTTTCGAGCGGTTTATGGAGATGGTCCGGGAGCGGGGGCTCCACGAAAGGGCGTATATTCTGGCCGGAGTCACTCCCTTAAAAAGCTGGCGGGCCGCCAAGTATCTGCAGACCAGCGTGTCCGGCATGATCGTGCCCGACGAGATCGTGGAGCGGTTGAAGAAGGCCGAGGATCCGAAAAAAGAAGGCGTGGAAATCTGCATCGAGCAAATCAGGTATATCCGCGAGCATATTCCCGGCGTACACGGCGTACATATCATGGCGATCGCCTGGGAAGAAGTGGTGCCGGAGATTGTGCAGCGCGCCGGTCTGCACCCGCGGCCGAAAGTTGAATAAAAAGACATTAAGCGAGGCAATCCAAAAAAAAGATTGCCTCGCTTAATTTTAATTTAAAAACAAACCTTCCACGGCACTTCTTTGTTGTTCGTCGGAGTATCCCTGAAGGAGGATCGCCTTATTGGGGCACTCTCCGGCGCAGGTGCCGCAGCCCTGACACTGGACCGCCTCAATCTCCGCCTTATGGGTGTGCGGGTTGATCCGCGGTGCGTTAAACGGGCAAAGGCGGACGCAAGTGAGGCAGGCCGCACACTTTTCAGGAAAGACAACGGCTGTTACGCCTTTCGTTTCCAGCTTTTCACGGCTTAAAATGGGGAGCGCCCGCCCGGCCGCCGCCTTGGCCTGGGTAATGCTTTCCTCGAGGTTTTTAGGGCCGTGGGCGAGGCCGCACAGGTAAATTCCGTCGGCGGGGAAATCCACCGGCCGCAATTTCATATGGGCTTCCAGGAAGAAGCCGTCGGCATTTAAAGGCAGCTTGTAAAGCTGGGAGATTTTTTGATTGTCCGCGGGGGCCAGAATCGGCGGCGCCAGGACCAGCAGGTCGGCCTCAATTTCGACTTCCTCGTTCAAAACGGGCTCACGAAGGGTTACCTGCAACCGGGAAAGCCCGTTTAAGCCGGTTTTTTTCACTTGCGGCTTGTGTTCTTTTTCGTAGCGGATAAAGATAACTCCCTGCCGGCGCGCTTCGCGGTACAGGTCTTCGAAAAAACCATAAGTGCGAATGTCGCGGTAGAGGACAAAGATGTTCACTTGCGGGTTTATCCTTTTCAGCGCCAGGGCAAGTTTAATAGTTTTGCTGCAGCAAATCCGGCTGCAGTACGGGCGGTCCTCTTCGCGCGAACCCACGCACTGAATGAAAACCACGTTTTTTAAATTTTTCAGCCGGTCACCGGCGCCGGCGAGAAACTCCTCCAGTTCCATTTGGGTCAGCACCCGCTCGTCCTGGCCGTACAGGTACTCCGCCGGCTGCGCTTCCCTGCCGCCGATGGCGATAATGGCTACCCCGTGCCTGATTTCTTCACCGCTATTTAGTTTACTGGTGAAGTTGCCGGTATGGCCGGCCACTTCGGTAATTTCGGCGGCAAGGTGGACGTTGATCAGCGGGTGATTGGTCACGTTTTTGATTAACTCCGCTAAAAAACCAGCCACATTTTCACCCTGTAATCCGTTTTTGAGCCGTTCGGCCGTTCCGCCCAGCCGGTTGCTTTTTTCCACCAGGTCAACCCGGTAGCCTTGCCGGGCTATTTCCAGTGCTGCGGTTAATCCCGCCACTCCGCCGCCGATAACCAGAGCAGCTTTGGTTACTGCAGTTTCCTGCGTCGCGATGGGAGTTAGGCGCGCCGCCTTGCTGACAGCCGCCCTGACCAGGTCGATGGCCTTTTCTGTAGCCTTTGCCGGCTCGTTCATGTGGACCCAGGAGCACTGGTCACGGATATTGGCCATTTCGAAAAGGTGGCGGTTTAGTCCCGCTTCGCGCATGGTTTCCTGGAAAAGCGGCCGGTGCGTACGCGGGCTGCAGGAAGCCACCACCACGCGGTTTAATCCTTTTTCGGCGATGATTTCTTTCATCGCCGACTGACTGTCCTGGGCGCAGGCGTAGAGGTAATCCTGCGCGTGAACGACGTAGGGCAGCTTTTTAGCTGCCTGGGTCACTGCCGGCACGTCTACCACGCTGCCGATATTGATCCCGCAGTGGCAGACGAAAACCCCAATCCGGGGCTCCTCGTTGTGAACGTCCCTTTCGGGCGGGTAAGTCTTTTCCGTCACCAGTGTGTTTCGCCCCGCGGCCAGCAGGGTAGCCGCGTCTGCCGCTGCCGCGCTGGCCTGCATAACCGTTTCGGGAATGTCCTTCGGCCCCCCGAAGGCGCCGGAGACAAAAACGCCCGGGCGTGAGCCCCCCACCCCGCTTAATTCTTCCGGCTGGCAGAAGTTATATCCGTTTAATTTTATGTCCAGCACAGCGCTCAAACGCGCGGCGTCCTCCGCCGGTCTTAAGCCGACGGAGAGAACAACCAGACTGAAATCTTCCTCGGTAAGCTGTCCTTTTTCGTTCCGGTAGCGCAGGCGCAAGTCTTTTGTCTGCTGCAATTCTTTTACCGAAGAGATCATTGCCCGGACGTAGCGGACCTGATAGTTTTCTTGAGCCCGCTGGTAGTACTTTTCAAAATCTTTACCGTAAGCGCGAAGATCGATGTAAAAAATCGTAACCTCCACATCCGGCTCGTGCTCTTTGGCGATGATTGCCTCTTTAGTGGCGTACATGCAGCAGACTCCGGAGCAGTAGCCGTTCCCGATGGAAATGTCCCGGGAACCGACACACTGGATAAAGGCGATCTTTTTCGGTACGGTACCGTCCGAAGGCCTCTGGATGTGCCCCTGGAATGGGCCCGAAGCACTTAACATGCGTTCGAACTGCAGGCTGGTGATCACATTATCGTAAATGCCATAACCGTACTCGCCCCGTAAAGACGGTTCCACCAGGGTGAACCCCGGGTTAATAATCAGTGCGCCGACCGGTATTTCGAGAGTTTCCTCCTCCATCTCATGGTCAATGGCGTTTGCCGGACAGGCCTCCACGCAGGCCAGGCATTCCAGACAATGTTCTTTGTCGATTACGTAGGCATTGGGGAAGGCCTGGGCGTACGGTTTGTAAATTACCTTCCGGACGCCCAACCCCTGGTTGAATTCGCAGGGTACCTCCTCCGGGCATTCTTCGGCGCAGGAGCCGCAGCTCAGGCATTTCTTAAGATCGACAAAACGGGGGTGTTTTTTGACGGTAACTACAAAGTTCCCCGGCTCGCCCCGGAGGTCGACTACTTCCGTTTGGGTAAGCACCTCAATATTGCGGTGGCGTCCGCACTCGACAAGTTTGGGGGAAAGGATGCACATCGAGCAATCGTTAGTGGGAAAAGTCTTGTCCAGCATGGGCATGGTTCCCCCGATGGCCGGCGACTTTTCCACCAGGTAAACTTTAAAACCGCTTTCGGCAAGGTCCAGGGCCGATTGAATGCCGCTGATCCCTGCGCCCACCACCATCACGGCACCCACGGGATGATCTTTGGCAACGTTTAACAAGGAAGTTACCCTCCATCTACCAAAGTTTTGCCGGTTGCTTTAACCTACCAGGGAAAGCGATTCCAGCAGAGGGAGCGGATTGATCAGATGCTTTTTGAACCAGATTTTTTGCACGGGAACGCCCAGGGCGATTTCCATCAGCTCGGTAAAGTAAAAAGACGGAAGCGTACACGTGCGGTTCCGGCGCATCTCTATGTTGGCCTGGCACAACGGGCAGCTGGTAACCAATGCCTGCGCCCCGGCCTCCACGGCCATTTCCAGCAACGTATTCACCAGGCGGGTGGTGAACTTTTCGTTCACGATCCCCTGGTGGGCTCCGCAACACTCCGTTTTGTAGGACCATAACTTTGGTTCGGCGCCCAGTCTGCTCATTAACTGATCCATGGTAACCGGATTTTCCGGCCGGTCGAAATTGGTTATTTCGGGCGGGCGCACCAGCATACAGCCGTAGTAACAGGCCACTTTCAAGCCGTTTAACGGTTTTTTTACCCGGGCGGCGATTTGTTCCAGACCGTAGATATTGACCAAAGCTTCTAAAAGGGAATAAATGTTGATTGCTCCGGTGTATTTAAATTCGACAATCTCTTCTACTTCGCGGCGGACTTTTTCATTTTCGCGTAAGGTTTTGTCGGCCCTTTTCAGGTGGTTGAAACATGCTGAACAGGGGGCGACGATGTCGGCTCCCGCTTCCTGGGCGAGGGCAATGTTGCGGGCGGGCAGAGCGATGGAAAGAAGGTGGTTTAAGCTGTGCGCGGAAGTGGCGCCACAGCAGCACCAGTCCTTGCTTTCCGCCAGCTCAATTTCCAGGTTGCGGCATACCGAGCGGGCGGAATGGTCATATTCTCTGGCGGTGGCTTCCAGAGAACAGCCCGGGTAATAAAAAAAACGCATTTTTCCTCTCCCTTCCTACTTCTTTTTATTCACTATACTTTTGTTCTACCCTGTTAAATATCTTTTTAATTTCCCGCTTGTTTTTTACCCCTTTGCTGATCAGAGGTAGTTTTCCCTTCCGGAACATGCGCAGTCCCAGGGGAATATCGGAAAATAAATCACCGGTTTTCAGCTTGTATTTAACCATCATTACCGCCTCGTGCACCCGGCCGCTGGATTTTATGGAATTGAGAAAGATTTTATGGAAAACAGGCGCGTTTTTCTCCCGCCCGGAAGTTTTTGTTTCGGCCATTGCCCGTAAGACGTCCATTACCGCTGGGATTTTGATCTCGTTCGGGCAGCGAACTGAGCAGGCTTCACAGCTCAGGCAGAGCCAGATCGCCTTGCTTTGCAGAACGCGCTCCCGCATTCCAAATTGCACCATCCTGATGATTTGATGCGGGTAGTAGTCAGTAAGCTCCCCCATTGGGCACCCGGAAGCGCATTTCTGGCACTGGAAGCACAACTCAATGGACTGGCCGCTTTTTTCTTTGACCAGGGAAGAAAATTCGTGATCCAGATTCGTCAGGTTGATCATGCTTTTATTCCTTTCATACAATAAATCTCTTAAATAGTTTATTACAAATATTTCTGTTTTTCAATACCAAAAGTAAAAAGCCAGTGTTTTGAGAAACACCGGCCTGACTTAAATGTAATCCACCGGAATTTTCTTTTTCCTGCCTTCCAGACATGGAATAAAAAGGAGTTACTCTCCACAAGGTAGACACCCATGCTGCAAACACGCCCCGGCAAAGGATTGGCGAAGGTATTTTCAGGGCAACTTTACGTAATCGTCGTTATCCGGCCAGTTGCCGCCGGATTCTCCGGGGGGACCGCCGTCTTTTTCGTCCCCGGTGCAACCGGAAGGGCCGGGGCCGGAGTCCCGGAACTTGCTTTGGGGGGTGAACGCCGCCGACATCACCCTGGTCAGGGCCGTCCCTTTGCACCGGGGGCAGCAAAGCGGCTCCGTCCCGGGTGGTTTTTCGCCTACGCCCTGCAAAACTTCGAACCGGTTACCGCAGTTCTGGCATTTATATTCATAAATCGGCATTTTTCATCCCCCCTGTTTTTGATCAAGATAACATTTTCACCAGATTATCCCACAGGTTAACGATCTCTTCCCCGGCCGCACCGGAATTATGTAGGACTACCGGTACTTTTTGGCGGACGGCTTCGTTTACGGCCGGATCATAGGGTATTTTTCCGATCAAGGCAATTTCTTTTTGGCGGCAAAAATTTTCAATTTCCCGGGTATTTTCCGGGCTTAAATCCCATTTATTGACGCAAACGGCTGCCTTTTCTTGAAAGTGTTCGACCAGCCGGAGAACCCGTTCCAGATCATGCCGTCCCGATAAAGTTGGCTCGGTTACCACCAAAACCACGTCTGCCCCCGAAAGACAGGCGATCACCGGGCAGCCGATCCCCGGCGGGCCGTCCGTGATGATCAATCCGTAACCTTCTTTTTCGGCTATTTCTTTTGCCCGCTGGCGGACGGCGCTGACCAGCTTGCCCGAATTTCCCTCGGCGATGCCCAGTTGGGCGTGGACCAGAGGACCGTAACGGGTGCTGGAAACGTAAAGCCGCCCCGCCTGGTGCTCGACCATGCGGATTGCCCGGTCGGGGCAGGCGTGAAAACATACGCCGCACCCTTCGCAGGCCAGCTCACTCACGGTAAAATTGCGGATGGCGCCAAATTGACAGAGCTCCATACAGAGCTCACATTCCAGGCATTGCTCGCGGTCGATTACTGCTTTGGGAAGGCCGTAAAAAGGCTCTTCTTTTTCTACCCGGGGGTTCAGGAGAAGGTGTAAATTTGCCGCGTCCACGTCGCAGTCCACCAGCACTTTGTTCCCGGCCAGCACGGCTAAGGCGCCGGCCAGGGAGGTCTTGCCGGTGCCGCCCTTGCCGCTGATGATGACCAGTTCTTTCACGGGCGGGCCACCTCCCGGCATTTTTCCCAAAGGGTTAAAAAATCTTCTTTCCACCGGGGGCGCACGGTCAAGGGAGGCCACCCCCGGGAGTACGCCGCGGCCACTTCGCGATCCAGGGGGATCTTAAGCAGCAGCGGAAGGTTTTTATCCCGGCAGAACTTTTCTACTTCTTGATCGTGTCCAGCGGAGCGGTTGACCACAACTCCCCCCGGAATCCCTAATTCTTTGGTCATTTCGGCCGCCAGCTCCAGATCGTGCAGTCCGAAAGGGGTGGGTTCGGTCACCAGCAAGCAAAAGTCAACGCCCGAGACTGCTTCGATTACCGGGCAGGACGTTCCCGGGGGCGCATCGACGATGGCCGGAACATCTTTTCTGCGGCGCTCTTTGACGGCCCGGATCAGGGGGGGACTGATGGCCACGCCTACATTCAGGCGCCCGTGCACAAATTCTATTCCGCCCACCCCTCCTTCCTCGATCTGGCCGATTTCCCGGGGAGCAGGAGTAAGCGCTTTTTCCGGGCAGAAATACCAGCAGCCGCCGCAGTTATGGCACATCTCCGGAAAGATCAGCACGCTTGCCGGTAAAACGGCCAGCGCGTGATAGGCGCAAATTTGCGCACAACGCCCGCAAAAGGTACATTTTGCCTGATCGAGCCGGGGGACCGGAACAGTTACCGGTGTTTTTTTCTGCAGTCGCGGTTTCAATAAGATATGACCGTTGGGTTCCTCCACGTCGCAATCCAGGTACTGGATTTTCTGCCGGTCGGCCAAAGCCAGCGCCAGACTGACGGCTACCGTGGTCTTGCCGGTGCCGCCTTTGCCGCTGGCAACGGCAATCATCATGAGGTGAAATCCCTGCCTTTCCCTACTTTTGCTTAATCCCGGCGTGGGAAGGAGCGTTGGCTTTTTCTAAAGGCGTTGTGTTCTTGTTTTGAAAATTTTGGTACGCTTCTTGAACCGTTTCCCCCACGGCGGTGTACACTTCGATTCCAGCCGACTGCAGCACGGCCATTGCATTTGGTCCCACCCGGCCGGTAACGATTGCCTTGACTCCCCTTTTGGCAAGTTCCTGGGCGGCCTGGATGCCGGCTCCGCCGCCACTGGTGGCGCCTGGATTGGGGATAAATTCCCATTTATTTTGGGTCGTATCGACGATGGCAAAAAAGCCGCATCTTCCGAAGCGGGGGTCGAGGGGGGCGGTATGGCTGTTGCCCTGCGCGCAGATAGCAACTTTCACTGAAAAGAACCTCCTTGCTCTATAACGGACTTATGTTCATTATCATTTTATATTTGTTTTTTAAATATGTCAAGTAATTTAAGGAAACTTTTTAACGGATTGTTTTCTGGACATGGTTATGATATATTGTAAAAAAAGGTTGAGGCGTAATGAGCAGGAAGAGCGCGATCGAGGCAACTGAAATCATTCTGGAGAGTATATCCGACGGTGTTTTTACGGTGGACCGCAATTGGCGGGTGACTTCTTTTAACCAGGCGGCGGAGAAAATTACCGGAATTTCCCGCCAAGAGGCCCTGGGACGATTTTGCTGGGAGGTTTTCCGGGCCAGTATTTGCGAAACGGATTGTGCGTTGAAGCAAACCCTGGAAACCGGGCGGCCGGTGGTGAACAAAGCAATTTACGTGGTGAATGCGGCGGGGAAAAGAATCCCGATCAGTATCAGCACGGGTATTTTAAGAGACGGGCAAAAGCAGGTGATCGGCGGAGTAGAAACTTTCCGGGATTTAAGTCTGGTGGAGGAATTACGCAAAGAACTGCACGGCAGGTATACTTTTGCTGATATCATCAGCAAAAATTACCAGATGCAGCAGATTTTTAAAATTTTGCCGGATGTAGCGCAAAGCGACAGCACGGTTTTAATTACAGGGCCCACCGGTTCCGGAAAAGAATTGCTGGCGAGAGCGATCCACAATTTAAGCCCGCGCTCAAGCGGCCCCCTGGTGGCCGTAAATTGTGCCGCCCTTCCCGACACTTTACTGGAGGCGGAGCTGTTCGGTTACGAAGCGGGCGCCTTTACCGACGCTAAAAAAAGCAAGCCCGGCCGTTTTGCGCGCGCCCAGGGCGGCACCCTGTTCCTGGACGAGATTGGCGATATTTCGGCGGCCCTGCAGGTCAAGCTATTGCGGGTGCTGCAGGAAAAAGAATACGAGCCGCTGGGCGCCACCAGGCCGGTCAAGGCCGATGTGCGGGTGCTGGCGGCGACCAACAAAAATCTGGAGGAACTGGTCGAAAGGGGTTTGTTTCGCCGTGACCTGTATTACCGGATTAACGTCCTGACGTTGCGTCTGCCCCGGCTGGTCGAACGCCGGGAAGATATCCCCCTTTTGGTTGAACACTTCATTGCTCGTTTCAATATCTTAAAGGGAAAAGATATCGCCGGAATTTCCGAAAAGGCGCTGGCCATTTTAATGCGTCACGATTTTCCCGGCAACGTCCGGGAACTGGAAAATATTATTGAACACACCTTTATTCTGGCCAGGGGAGGAATAATTGAGCCCGAGCACCTGCCCGATTATTTGCAAAATGCAACATTAAAGGCAGGGGTAGTTCCGGCCGGCGGGCAAACCCTGGCCGAAATTGAGGCAAAGGTGATTTCCGACGCGCTGGCCCGCCACAACTTCAAACGTCTGGCCACCGCCCGCGAACTGGGCATCGATAAAACCACGCTCTGGCGAAAAATGAAGCGCTACGGGATAAAGGCGCCGCCGGAAAAAAGGCCGTAGGCCGGGGTGCAAAACAGGCGGTACAAACAAACTGCCGGCGGGATAAAAGCTTAAAGTGCAGGCAGGGTTGCAAAATGCAATTTTACAATTCGAAAATAGGTGCATGTTGCACCTTTTTTCTTTCCTCTGGAACAAAAAATCCGTTAAAATCCGGCTTTTTGTTTATGGCACGAAAATTGCATGTTATAAAAGTAGCGGCAGACTGGAAAAATGATCATGTGAAAAGAAAGTTAAGGAGGTATCTGGTTGATGAAGATTGCCGTAGCCAGCGAACAGGGTGTTGTTTCCGCCCATTTCGGGCATTGCGCGGAATTTGTTTTGTTTACAGTCGGTCCGGACGGAAAAATCAATGAGAAAACGATCATTCCCAACCCGGGTCACCAGCCGGGGTTTTTGCCCGGCTACCTGGCCCAAAAGGGGGTTACGCATATTCTTGCCGGCGGGATGGGCCAGCGCGCCCAGGAACTCTTTGCCGGGCAGGGGATTGTTCCCGTGGTGGGAGTAAGCGGCGCCGTAGACAGAGTGGTCGAAGATTTTCTGGCCAACCGCCTGGTGACCGGCGCGAGTACGTGCGAACATGGCCATGGTCACGGGGATGGAACCGGCGCCTGCCGTCACGGAGAGGGAAAAGGGAGCCGCGGAGGATGCGCCCACTAGCGGCGGACGGTGAACAAAGCTGCCGCGCGGCTAAAAGCGCGCTTGCCTGGTCTGCCGGGCCGCAGGCGGCCCGGCCGTCAAGCAAGGCATTAATTCCGGGCGAGGAAGGTACTGATCGTGAAAGTTGCGATCACCCGGTGGGGAACGCGGGTGTCCCCCCTTTTTGATACGGCTCAGCAAATCGCTCTTTGGGAATTACGGGGAGGAGAGATTGCCGGGCGCCAGGATATATCCATCGGTTATGTGCCGCCCCCTTTCCGGGCTGACTTTCTGGCCGGACTGGGCGTGGGAACACTCATTTGCGGGGGGATCAGCGGTTTTTTACACCAGCAGTTGCTGGCCCGGGGCATTCAGGTAATTCCCTGGGTAACCGGGGAAGTGGAGGATGTTTTCCGGGCTTACCTGCACGACCGTTTGCACTGGAAAAGGTTTGTCATGCCGGGTTGCCGGGGTTGCCGGCATCGCTTTCGCGGCAGCGCTAAAAGGAGAAGTTTATTTTCCAGCAGGGAAGACTGAATTCCACTTGTCTTAAGGAAAGGTCGGCGCTCCCCTGGTTGATCCGGGAATGGCTGGTTAAAAAACGTTAGTGATGGTTAATGTATATAATATGGTGATTAACTTTTGAGAACAGGCAGGACCATAATAAGGAGGTGATTCTAAAATGCCGGCTGGAGATAGAACTGGTCCGTACGGTGCCGGTCCCCTGACCGGTCGGGCGATGGGTTATTGTGCCGGATTCCCGGCGCCTGGTTTCGCCAATCCCTATTGGGGTGGCGGTTTCGGCCGGGGTTGGGGGCGCGGCAGAGGTATTTGGGGACTGGGCAGAAGAGGTCGCCGGGGCGTGATGCCTTACGCAGCCGGCTATCCGGTCGGGCGTCCTTACGGCTTCGGGTACGGTTACCCGGCGCCGGTCGCGCCTTACCCTGCCGTTCCTTACCCGTGGGTTTGGTAAGGTTATTTTTAACTTCGTCAGGAGGGGAGGTTGGTTAAATGCCTGGATGGAATAAGATGGGACCGGGAGGCGGTGGTCCCTGGCGGTATGGCTACGGAGGTTACGGCAGTTGGGGACCTCCCTGGACCGGTAGCTATCCGTACTGGGGACCTCCCCCGCCTGGTTATGGTTTCCCGCCGGCGGGGGCGCCGTACCAGTTTGCTCCGCCGTACAGCCGGGAAATGGAAGTTGATTTTTTAAAGGAACAGGCCGCCTATCTGGAAGAAGCGCTGGCGGAAGTAAAGAAACGCCTGCGCGAACTGGGTGAAGAATAAGAAGGAAGGATCGGCCGGGCGCTTTGCCGTCTGGCCGGTATTTTTTTGAGATTTTTAACTGATTGATCTGAAGTTATATAAAATAAAGAAAAGATGAGATATCCAACGTCGGTTCAGATAATTTGCTCCAAAAGAGGTTTTTTTTCCTGATTGCTCAAAACAGCTTGCAATTATATAGTTATTTTAATAGCTATATGTGGGGAGGGAGAGATTTGGAATCGGTTTTGGCCACCAAACTGGACCCGTCTTTTCGGGAAGAGATCATGGCTAAATTCTGTACGGACAAGAACCCGCGGGATCTGACCAACTGCCTGACTTGCGGCATGTGCAGCGCTGGCTGTCCTTATAACGGCGTCCACGATAACGCTGACCCGCGCGTCTTTATCCGGCAGGTGTTGCTGGGGATGCGCGAAGAAGTCCTCAATTCAAAATTTATCTGGGCCTGCACCATGTGCGGGCGGTGCACCATGCAATGTCCCATGAACGTGGATATCGCCGGCATCGTGCGCACCGTGCGGGGTATGCTGGTCAGTCAGGGTGTATACGCCCCGGGCTTTTTGCAGGACGTGGTGAACGCCCAGATCAATACCGGCAACCAGATGGAGGTTACGCAGGAAGATTACCTGGAGACCCTGGAGTGGATGGCGGAGGAAACGGCCAACGAGATAGGCGACCCCAACATTAAAATTGAGGTGGACAAGGAGGGGGCGGATTATTTATTTCTCTGGGACCCCCGGGAGATCAAATATTATCCCCAGGACATCCAGAGCATCCTGACCATCATGTGGGCCGCCGGCGCCAACTGGACGTGCAGCAGCCGGTGGTGGGACGCCACCCACTATGCCTATTTCAGCGGCGACGACGAGGCGTCCCGGATCATGCTGGAGCGGATTTACGGGGAATACGTGCGCCTGAAGGCAAAAGTAGTGGTGGTGACGGAGTGCGGCCACGCCACGCATGCCCAGATGTGGGGGCGGAAAGTGTGGCTCCACAAGGATTACCCGGTGATCAGCTTCGTGCAGCTCCAGGCCCAGTGGATAAAAGAAGGGAGAATCAAGCTCGACCCCACCCGCAACCCCGAACCGGTTACCTTTCACGACCCCTGCAACGCCGTCCGCAAAGAAGGAATTGTCGAAGAACCCAGGTACTGTTTACAACACGCCTGCCTGGATTTTCGTGAAATGTGGCCCAACCGGGAGTATAATTACTGCTGCGGCGGCGGCGGCGGCCTCCTTTCCATGGGGAGCGAAATTTATCCTTACCGGATGGCCAAAGGAAAATTAAAAGCCGAACAGATTGAAAGAACAGGCGCGAAAATCGTCGTCACCCCCTGCCATAACTGTTGGGACCAGTTAAACGACATCATTAAATATTACAAGCTTGACGCAAAGCTGGCGCACATTCACCACCTGGTGAGCAAAGCGTTAATTTTTCCGGAAAAGAAATAGTGTCAAGAAGGGCCCGGCCGTTCAATTTGAAAATTGCGGACGGGCCCTTATATTTTTAAGCGGAAAATAATACAAGGCAAAGCGGGCTTGTCTGAAAGAAAGGATGTGGTATATTATTATTAAACGTATGTACATAATCAAATTTAAAGGAGCGGTAGTTAATGTTTTACGTAGACAGGGAAAAGTGCAACGGATGCGGCTTGTGTGCAGAGGCCTGTCCGCAGCAGGCGATCAGGGTAAGCGGCAAGGCTGCCCTTATTGATCAGGAATTGTGCGCCGGCTGCGGGGCTTGCCGGGAGGTCTGCGGCAATAACGCCATTTACGAAGTCGAGGTGATTTCTCCTGCCGCGGCAAGGGCCGCCGGACGGCCACGCGTTCCTGAAGAAAAAGCCGGCCCGGCAATTCTGAGAGAAAAGGGAAAGGGAACAACACTGCCCGCCGCCCTGGCCGCCCTGGCGCCCGTGGTGATCGAAGGGCTGGCCGCCCTGGCCGGCCGGTGGGTTACCGCCGGGAAGGGGCCGGGGGGAAAGCGGGGAGCGGGAGGCCGGGGGCGCCGGTGCAAAAGATGGCTGTAGACATCAGGAAAGCCGGCGGCCGTGAATGATTCTCTGGACGGCTTCCGTAACGGGGCCGCGGACGCCGGTGATTACTTGAAAGCCGCTTTCTTTCAGGGCCTGATTGGCCTTCGCGCTTATTTTATCGACAATGATTAGTTTTACTCCCGTATTTTGAAAAGGCTTAATCAACTGCCCGTGGTTGCTTTGGTGGGGGTTGACGGAAAAGAAATGCTTGTTTTTGATCGTGTGACCTTCAACTTCCAGGATGAGAAAGGTTTTGGCCCGCTCAAAATACTTATCGACGCGGCCCATTTTCACCGGCAGGGCTGCTTTCATGCCGACCATCCTTTCTGATAAAGAACCTCATTATCATTTTATGCTGGTTATGAACAAATGTCAATAACCAGCTAAAGAATTTTTTAAAACTGGTTGACAAACGTTTTGAATTGTGATAGGTTGAAAACGAGAATCAATTGCATGCTTGTAAAAAGCCGTTGAGAATTATTCTCAATTTCATTTAACGGAGGAGGTGGTTTGTCAGTGAACCCAAATGTGCTCGGCAGTTTAAAGCCCGGCGAGCGGGGGACAGTGGTCAGAATCAATCTTCAAGGTAACTTGCGCCGCCGTGTTTTGGAGATGGGGCTGGTGCCGGGGGTTGAATTTGAGGTCAAAGGCAAAGCTCCGCTGGGCGACCCGATGGAGATTGCGCTGAAGGGTTACCGGTTGAGTTTGCGCCGGGAGGAGGCAAACGGTATTTTTGTTACAGTTGGATAGCGTTATCTTTTTATTGAACTGGCGCAACCCAAGGAGGGGGAAAAGCTTTGAAGCCTTTAGGTTTTCTGGCCCCCGGCGAAGCAGGAGTAATTAAAGAAGTTGCCGGCGGGATTGGGATCAGGGAGAGGCTAAGGGGCATGGGCGTGACGAAAGGAAAGGCGCTGCGCATGATCCAGAATAACGCCTGCGGCCCGGTGATTGTCGCCCTGGGGGAGACACGCCTGGCCTTGGGGCGCGGCATGGCCCAAAAAGTGCTGGTGGAATAAAAGATTTTCATTTATTTTTTGCCCAGACAATGAAAATGATTCTCATGTTCTTTCGAAATGGAGGGTAAGTACATGGAAGCAGCCAGTGAATTAGCGGTGCAGAAGACGCCCGCCAAGGAAATTGTAATTGCTCTGGCGGGCAACCCCAATTCCGGGAAAACAACGATTTTTAACAGCCTGACCGGGGCGCGGCAGCACGTGGGAAACTGGCCGGGCGTGACGGTGGAGAAAAAAGAAGGGCGGCTTCTTTCCGCGGGCAAGACTTGCCGGGTGGTTGATCTGCCCGGCACGTACAGTCTGGGGGCTTACTCGGAAGACGAAATCATCGCCCGCAATTTTATTTTGCACGAAAAACCCGATGTCATCATCAACGTGGTGGACGCTTCCAATCTCGAGCGCAACCTTTATTTAACCGTCCAGCTGCTGGAAATGGGCGCCCGCGTGGTGGTGGCCCTGAACATGATGGACGAGGCCCAGGCCCGCCAGATTACCGTTGACCGGGAAAAACTGGCGGGGCTTTTAGGCGTGCCGGTGGTGCCCACGGTGGCGACCAAAAACAAAGGCGTGCCGGAGCTCATCAGGCAGGCGCTGGCGGCGGCCGGCGCCGGGCCCCGGGAAGCGCTGAAAATTGACTACGGCCGGGAAGTGGAAGCAGAAATCGGCAGCCTGGGGACGGTAATCGCCTCCCACGCCCGGTTGATGGACCGCTATTCCCTGCGCTGGCTGGCGGTTAAGCTGCTGGAAGAAGACGACCACCTCCTGCAAGAAATCCGCAAGACGCCCGACGTGGGTGATTTGCTGGCCAGACGGGAAAAGAGCCTCCGGCGCCTGCGGGAGATTGCCGGGGAAGAGGCCGAAAACCTTTTCGCCGAACGGCGCTACGGTTTCATCGGCGGGATCGTCAAACAGACGGTGAGCAGAAAGAAGACCGTGGAACAGCGGCTTTCCCTTTCCGACCGGATTGACCGCGTGGTGACCAACCGTTTCCTGGGCCTGCCCATCTTTTTGCTGGCTATGTGGGCGGTCTTCCAGTTCACCTTTAAGCTGGGCGATCCCCTGGTAGGCTGGATCGAGTCCTTCTTCGCGTGGCTGGGCGGCGTGACCGAAGGGGCGCTCGGCGCCGCCGGCGCTCCGGAATGGACCGTTTCCCTGGCCGTGGACGGCATCATCGGCGGCGTTGGCTCGGTGCTCGTTTTTATCCCCCTTATTTTTCTCCTCTTTCTGGCCATCTCTTTCCTGGAGGATAGCGGCTACATGGCCCGGGCGGCCTACATTATGGACCGTTTCATGCACGCCCTGGGCCTGCACGGCAAGTCCTTTTTACCCATGTTAATCGGCTTCGGCTGCAACGTGCCGGCCATTATGGCCACGCGCACCCTGGAAAACCGGCAGGACCGGCTGATTACCATTTTAATCAACCCCTTGATGTCTTGCGCGGCCCGGCTGCCCGTTTACGTCCTTTTTGCCGGGGCGTTTTTCAGCGCCCGCCAGGGGTGGGTGATTTTCTCCCTTTACCTTTTGGGCATCGTCCTGGCCGTCGTCATGGGGAAGCTGTTTAAAACTTTCCTGTTTAAAGGGGAAAGCGCTCCCTTTGTCATGGAACTCCCCCCTTACCGTCTGCCCACCTTAAAAGGCACGCTCATCCACGTGTGGGAGCGGGGGAGCGCCTTCATCCGCAAAGCAGGGACAATCATTTTCGGCGTGGTGGTCCTGATCTGGGTTCTTTCCGTGCTCCCCTGGGGCGTGGAGTACGCCGCCCGGGAAAGCCTGATCGGCCGCCTGGGCAGTGCTCTCGCCCCCGTCTTTGTCCCCGCCGGCTTCGGTACCTGGGAAGCCGCCGCTGCCCTGATCTTCGGCCTGCTGGCCAAAGAAGTGGTGGTGGGCACTTTAGGGGTGATTTACGGCGTCGGGGAGGAAGGAGAAGGCCTGGCCCAAATTATCGGGCAGCAGTGGACCCCGCTTTCGGCCTACGCCTTTATGGCCATGTGCCTGATTTACATCCCCTGCGCGGCAACCATCGGCGCCATCAAAAGAGAAACCAACTCCTGGAAATGGACGGCCTTTGCCATCGGCTACAGCCTGGCGCTGGGCTGGGTGGTGGCCGTGCTCATTTACCAGGGCGGGCGTTTGCTGGGGCTGGGCTAAAAAACTGGTTCCCCCGCGCGCGTTTATCCCGTTGGCGCGCGTTTATCCCGGCTTGGCCGGTTAGCGGGAAAGCCGGGATTTTCAAAAGCCAGCCGTTGAGAACGATATTCATTCTCTATGGCGGAAAGAAGAATTTGGAAAGGGGGTGCAAATGGATGCGGTAAGGCTGAGCGGCTTGCTCCGGCTCTTGACCCGGCAACCGAGGAGCCCCCCGCCGGAGAACACGGCGGGTGCGGAGAAGACGCCGCGATAAAGGACCCATTCCTGTGGTGAGAGCAGTAAACACACCTCCGAAACCTGGCGGAGGCTGCCGTCCGGCAGCCCCCGCCAGGCCCCTCCCCTCAAAATCCTGACTGCAAGGAGGAATTGAGTTATGTGGAAACCCAAGGTAGCAAAGAGGCGGCTTACCGGCCTGCTTTTCCTGGTTCTTCTCCTTTCCCTGTTGTCTCTGGCGCCCCACGGGGTTGCTTGGGCAGGCGAAGAGGTAAAGCCCGGTGTACTGATCGTCGTCCACGGGACGAATGACCCCACCTGGACCACGCCCGTGTGGGAAGCGGCTTACGAATTGAGGGACAACTTTCCTTATCCGGTAGCCCTCGGGTTTTTGGAAGAAGTAGAGCCGGGTATTCCGGCCGCGGTGGAACAACTTAATGCGGCGGGGGTCAACAAAATTGTGGCCGTGCCGCTGTTCATCGCCAGTTACTCCAATCACATCGAGGAGATCAAATACATCCTGGGTTTAAGGGAGGACTTGCCGGGCGGAGAGCACGGAGAGCCCCTGGAAAGGGCCAGACCGCAAGGGGAAGTGGTTTTAACGCCGGCCGTCGACGACCACCCCTTGCTGGCCGAAGTGCTTGCCGAACAGATTGGGCTGCTGGTTGAAGACGCCGGCAGCGAAATAGGGGTCCTGGCCGCGCACGGCAGCGACTCCGCCGAAGGCCAGGCCGGGTGGGTGGATAACCTGCGTTCCCTTGGAAGCCAGATCCAGGAACGGCTGGGAAGCAACAGGCTGAAAGATATAAAGTACGGCTTCCTTTTTGAAGGTCTGACCCCTTCTCTGCGGGAGGCCGTTTACGAAGCCGTCTATACCGACGGGGCCACCGCCCTGGTGGTTCCGGTGATGGTCAGCGAGGGTCACTTCACCGGGCGCACGATTCCGGGAATTCTCAAGGAATTTCCGAACGACGCGTACCGGTATCCGGAAAACGGCCGGCGGGCGCTCATCACCTTTCAAAAATCTTCCGCCAACCGTATTGTGGAGTGGCGGGCGGCCGCCGAACTCTGGCCGCGGCCGGAGGTGAGCAGGGACGGGGTAACGACGGAATTAACTCTGGACGGATGCCAGGAAATCGCCCGGGCCGCCGGCAAGGGGTACCCCTGCTCCGTGCTGGCCTTCCGCCTGGCCGGCGTGGCTCTGCCCGCCCTGTGGCCGGACCGTCCGGCGGCGGCGGAGGATGACCTGCTGGTGTTCAGCCTGCTGCCGCCCGAGGCCGGCAGCAAGCCGGTCTTCGACTACCTGGCCGGCCCGGCTGACGTCAAGTACCTGGGCAACTGGAGAAAGATCACTCCGGTGAGCCCTACCTTCATTTTCGCCAACAAAGCCACCGGCGAGATGGTGTGGGTACACGTCAAGCCGGACACCTTCGGCGGCGAAGATTTCTTTGATCTGCGCAACAGGGTGGTAAACGGCCGGGCCTCTGAAGAGGAACAGGCGGCCTTGAAGGCGCGGCTCGACCTGTTACTCAAAAACCTCCTTACCCGGCCGGCGGAAGCCCTTTTCACCTGGAAAAAGGTCTCCCCGCTCAGCATTTCTGGCCCAGACGGCGCGCCGCTGAAGTTTTCCTACGCGGACCTCGCGGTAGAGCCTGATACGCTTTGTCTGTGCGGTTCGTTCGCCTTCCGGGCGCTTAGCGAGGCTTTTGCCACTCTCTACGGAGAAAGAGCGCCCCGGCGGGGCGAGTTCACAGTGGTCACCGGCTGGGTAACGAAATGCACCAGCGAAGCCCTGGAGTTGGTGGCCGGTGAGGGGAACTATATTCTTCAGGGGAGCGAACCGCCCAAAGCCGGCGACTTCTACTACGCGGTGACCGATAAAGACACCTCCCGGACGTTAGTTATCAAGGGCAAGTCCCAAATCTTTCCGGAGGACTTCTTCGCCCTGCGGGATAAGGTGAAAAATGGCACGGCGACACCCGAAGAGAAGGCGCGGCTGAAGGAACTAAAGGAGCAGGTGACCTGGTCGCTGTTGTTTAAGCCCACCGACGAAATCTTTAGCGTCCGCACGTATACGAAAGGCGACAGCGGTAACGGCGACGGCGGAGGCGGTGATGGCGGCGGAGGCGGCGGAGCGCCGGCGCCGTCCGCGGAGAGGGTCGAAAAGCCCGTGCAGGCGGGAGCGACCACCGAGGCCGAAGTGCCCGGTAAGGTGAAGGTCGAGGTGCCGGCCGGGGCCGTGAGCGGCGCGAACGCCGTGATCAAGGCTGCGGTCGTGGGTAGCGAAAAGGCTGCGGGCGCGGGGATGCCCCTGCTCGGCAGGGTCGTGGACGTCACCCTCAAGGACGGCACCCTGACCGGCAAGATAACCATCACCCTCTCCTTCGACAAGAGCAAGATCGCCGGGGACCAGGAACCGGCCGCCTTCTCCTGCGACGAAAAGGACGGCCGGTGGGTCCGCCGCGAGGGGACCGTTGACCTCGAGAAGGGAACCGTAACGGTGACGGTCGACCACCTGACGCTCTTTGCCGTCTTCGCCGTACCGAAGGAGGCGCCCAAGCCCGAATCGGTCACCTTCAAGGACATGGCCGGCCACTGGGCGGAGGAGACCGTGGGTAGGTTGGCCGGGATGGGGGTCATCTCCGGCTACGCGGACGGCACTTTCAGGCCCGACAACGAGATCAGCCGGGTTGAAGTTACCACTATACTGGTCCGTGCTCTGAAGCTCCCTGCAGGCACCGCGCCGGACCCGAAATTTAAAGATAATGCTTCGATCCCGGACTGGGCCAGGGGAGCGGTCGCGGCTGCGGCGAAAGAAGGGCTGGTCAGGGGCTGCCCGCAGCCGGACGGCACGGTTACCTTTGAGGCTGATCGCCCGGTTTCCCGGGTGGAGATGGCCGCACTCGGCGCAAGGATCCTGGAAAAGAAGATCGGTACCGTAACGCCGGCAGAGCTCGGGTTCACCGACACCGGTAACATCCCGGACTGGGCGCGGGCAAGCGTAGGCGCTGCCGTGGCGAGGGGAATTGTCGCCGGCTATCCCGACGGCACTTTCCGGGCAAAGACACCCATGACGCGGGCGGAAGCGGCGGCGATGATCCTCCGGCTGCTGGACGCGGTAAGAAACAGGTAGACTGAAAAGACGGCAAAGGGGGAAAAAGTGAAAAAGGTGCGCATTCTTGATGAGGAGCCGAAAGGGGTCTTCGTTAAGTCCTTGCGAAAGGGTCCGTGGCTGATCAACTATCGACTGCAAGGAGACAAAATTGTCTACTTGTTATGGGCCACCAAAGGACTTGATTTTCTCAAAAACTGGGGCCGGGAATGACGAAGGGGATAGGTTATGGGCGTATTCATTGTTGGTGGCGACCGGCTGGGAAGAATCCCCCACAACCTCTCTTTACTGGGGTTTGATCCGGTTTACCATTTCCGGGGGCGGAAAAAGATTGCTCCGGGTAAGTTAAGCATTCCGGAGAAGACCGGCCTGGTCATTGTCTTAACGGACTACGTCAGTCATCCCATCGCTGCGATGATTAAAGAACAGGCCGGCAAGAAAAATATCCCGGTGGTCTACGCGAAGCGTTCCTGGCCCCAGATTTGCCAGAAACTTAAACTTTAGCCAGGAGATAATTCTTGGACGTACCCCGCGGCAGGCAGCGGAAGACCTGCCGCGGCGGGCCCTGTATTTTTGGGAAGGGGATTTTTATAGAAACAGTAATCTTTTTTGTCGGCTAATCCGCGGTGCCATCGACTTCCTGATAGGGGGAAATAAAATGTTTGTCAAGAAAATATTACCAATAATGATATTAATATTGTATCTAGCTGGTATGTTGGCAGGATGCCGCTTTGAAACGAAACCGGCGGCTCAAACCAGAACAATAGTGGACCAGCTGGGCAGAACGGTAGAAATCCCGGCGCGGGTTGACAGAATAGTAGTTTTGCCCATGCCGCTGCCGTCGATAATTTATGCTCTGGACGGCGGCGGCGAAAAAGTCGTCGGTATGCACCCAACGGCGAGGGCTGCCGTGGAAAAGAGTTTGCTGGGTACCCTGGCGCTTGAATTAAAAGATATCCCCACTTCTTTTGTCAAGCAAGAATTTACCGTTAACCTGGAAGAGCTTCTTAAACTCCAGCCCGACGTGGTCTTCCAATGGGACCATCAGAAAGAAGAGATTGAAAAAATTGAGAAGGCGGGAATACCGGTAATAGCTATCCGTTACGGTACCCAGGAGGATCTCGAAGGCTGGCTTGAGATTATCGGCGACGTTCTCGGCAAACAAGAGCGTGCTGCTCAAATAATCGCTTACCATCACCGGACGATCGAATATATCAAAGCGAAAACCGCCGGCATCTCCCCAGAAAAAAGGCCCCGCGTCCTGTACCTTTATAACGAACAGTTGCGTACTGCGGGTAAAGGGACATACAACCATTTTTGGATAGAAACCACCGGCGCCCGCAACGTAGCCGAAAGTATTTCCGGCTGGGGGAATGCAAATATGGAACAGATCCTGGCCTGGAACCCGGAAATCATCTATATCAGCAACTTTTGCGAATTGCAACCGGAAGATCTTTACGGCAACAAACTCAAGGGGCAGGATTGGAGCCAGATCAGTGCCGTAAAAAATAAACGCGTTTACAAGATCCCGCTGGCCGGCTACCGCTGGGACCCGCCTTCGGTGGAATCGCCTTTGATGTTAAAATGGCTGGCCAAACTTCATCATCCGGACCTTTTTGTTGAATATTCCGTGGCGAAAGAGCTGAAAGATTTTTATGCTTCCTTTTATGGCTATGATCTTTCCCTGGAAAAAGCTTTCCAGATTGTCCATCCCGTTGTTGAATAAAAGGAGGAAGTTCGTCCTGAGTACAACTGAAGATAAACCCGGTAGCGGGTGGCGGAAGGTTTTCCTTCTTTTAGCCCCTTTTTTGGCTTTGATCCTTTCCCTTTTTGTAGGAAGATATGCAATTACGCCAAACGAGGTAGTGAAGGTTTTGTTTTCCGCCCTCGTTCCTGTGCAGCCGGGGACGCTGGCGATTGAAAAATCAGTCATTCTTGTGGAAAGACTGCCGAGAGTTCTTTTGGCCATGCTGGCAGGAGCGGGGCTGGGGGTTTCGGGAGCCGCGTTTCAGGGGCTTTTCCGAAACCCCCTGGTTAGCCCGGATATCCTTGGCGTTACTTCGGGAGCTGCTTTCGGCGCTACCCTTTGTATTCTCTTCGGCGGGCCCTCTGCCCTCGTCCAGTTCTTTGCCGTTCCTTTTGGGATCGCCAGTGTTTTTATAGCGTACGGGCTAAGCAGGGCCAGCCACGGGGATTCGCGCTTGCTGTTGGTTCTGGCCGGCATAGTGATCTCCGCGGTGTTTACTGCTTTAATTTCCCTGGTCAAGTATATTGCCGATCCTTATGACAAGCTGCCGGCAATCACGTACTGGTTGATGGGAAGCCTGGCCAGCACCTCTTATGAAGATATAAGGTTGGTGGCATTACCGATTACGGGAGGGATAATTGTCCTTCTTCTGGTCCGCTGGAAGATCAATATCTTATCCCTGGGCGAAGAGGAAGCCCGTGCCCTGGGAGTGAATACTGAACAGTTAAAATGGCTGGTTATCGGGGCGGTAACTGTGGTGACCGCAGCGGCGGTTTCTGTCACCGGGATCATCGGTTGGGTGGGTCTGGTAATTCCCCATCTCGGCAGGATGATCGTTGGACCGGACCATAAGGCCTTATTGCCGGCTACTGTTTCGCTGGGAGCCACTTTCCTGGTTTTAATCGACCTGATTGGCCGGACGGTGACTGCCGCTGAAATCCCGCTGGGTATTCTGACGGGGATAAGTGGTGCCCCCTTCTTTGTCTTCTTGCTAAAAAGAACTGGAGGTTGTTGGACATGAGGTTGGAAGTTTGCGAGGGAGAGTTTGGCTATAAAGCTGGCGAAGCCCTTTTTGAAAATCTATCCTTTTCTTTGGAGGCAGGCGAGATTTTAACGATCCTGGGGCCGAACGGAGCCGGCAAGACAACTTTGATTAAATGCCTGACCGGTATCCTGAAGTGGCGGAAAGGGCAAACGATTATTGACGGGCAAGCGCTTGATTATGGCAGGAACGGCGAGGTCTGGAAAAAGATTGGTTATGTTCCCCAAGGACACAGCGTTGTGTTCCCTTATACGGTGCTGGAGATGGTCCTGATGGGCAGAGCTCCCCACCTGGGTCTTTTTAGGGTACCTTCCGCCCGGGATGTCGCCGTTGCCCGGAAGGCCCTGGAGGTTGTCGAGGCTTCTCACCTGGCCGACAAACCCTGTTCAAGAATTAGCGGCGGGGAAATGCAACTTGTCTTAATTGCCCGGGCCCTGGCTTCTGAACCGCGCGTCCTTGTCCTGGACGAACCAGAATCCCACCTGGATTTTAAAAACCAGATGCTGGTCCTGGGACTTTTGGAAAAGTTGGCCAAAGAAAGGGGTATTTCTTGCCTTATTAATACCCATTATCCTGAACATGCTTTGTGGCTTTCCGATCAAACGCTAATGCTGGGTAAGGGAAAGAGACACCTTGTCGGCAGAACAAAGGAAGTGGTTACCGAAGACAATTTAAGGAGTTTTTTCGGTATTAAGGCCAGGATCTTGAGCTTTAACGGAGAAGGCAAGGAAATGCTGACAGTTGTTCCTTTCCCTTTGGCAGAGCAGGTTGGGTGAAAGTAAAATTCAGGGATTGGAGAGATGAAGAATGTCAGATAAATTGGCGGTAAAGAAACAAATGCAGGTAAAAATTGGTGTGATTTATTCTGGTATCAGTTACCAGCAGGGCGTATTAGAAAAGGACAAATACAAGAACAGACTTATCATTCTGCCTGTTTGCCGGTTTTTGGAAGAAGACCTGATGACCTGTGATGCCCTTATTTTTCCCCGGGGCACAGATGAAGAAGTGGTGTACGCCGGAAGGGAAAAAATCAGGGAATTTCTTGAGGCCGGAAAAATCGTTGTTACTTTCGGCGAGGTTACCAGACAATGGTTGCCGGGATGCCGCTGGGACGGGGTGGTTCCCGCGGACGACGGTCCGTTGGCGATCCAAAAAGGGCATCCGGTTTTGGCGGGGTTAAGAGCGCAAGACCTCCACTGGCATAAAGGCGCGACGGGCTGGTGCTGTCACGGGCATTTTGTCGTTCCGCCCCGTGCCGAGATCCTGGTTACCAATGAAATTGGTCATCCGGTGATGTATATAGACCGGCAAACCACAAAAGGTGTTATTCTGGCCGCCAGTCAGCTTGACGCTATTTGCCACGCTTATCACGGAATAGCCGCGGCGGAGATTCTTTTTGACAATGTCTTGGCCTGGATAGAGGCCGAGATAACGGCGTTGCAAGGGGGCAAGATGAATGAATAAGATCGCGGTAATTTACTCCGGCAGCAAATGGCAGTCCGATCTTTTTCACTCAGAAAAATATCGTCCTTTTTTTGACTTTATAATCCATGCGTGCGACTTACCCAAAAAGGATTTTTCCATTTTTGATGTGCTGGTTATCCCCCGGGAATCCAATCAGGAAATGCTGTTCGCAGTAAAGGATAAAATTAACCGATTTCTGGAAAGTGGCGGCCTGGTTATCTCTTTTGGTGAAGTAACCAGGCCGTGGCTCCCCGGTTGCGTTTGGGAGCAAAAGGATCCCCGCTTTAAGTTTTGCGAAACCGGGCAAAATCCGCGAAATTGTTCTGGTAGGTGTGTCTGGGAGAAAGGAAAACTGGACGGGAGGCCTTATAAGCTACTTAAACCGGAGCACCCCTTATTTAAAGGTCTGGAAATCGAAGACTTGCAGTGGCATTTTCATGGTATCTTTCATGCCCCCGGAGGGGCGGAGGTGTTGCTGAAATACGGTGAAGAGGCGGATCTTGTTTACCTTGACGGCGTGACTTGCCCGCCGGGAGTTATTTTGGCAACAACCCTGGATCCCGATGTGCATGCCGGCTACGGGGTGGTTAAAAAGACACAAAAATTCCTGGATAATGTATTTCATTGGGCCCGTAACCGGGTCCGTGGACATCGCTAATTGCGCCGGGTAAGTTAAACGTCCCCCAAAGAGGCCCGGTCTGGTCATTGTCTTAACATGCTGCGTCCCCGTGGCGGGCGTATTTCTTGCCGTGATGATGAAAGGCTTCCATAGGCAGTACGAGGCTTGTAGGAGGCGGGCAATCATGCGGGCAGCGTCATTGGGGAATGCGTGGAAGGGATTTAGGTCATCACAGCGTTCAATCAATCCGCAACCTGGCTAATGAGAATTACCCGCCCCGCCCGGGCCCCTCGGGCGGGTGAAAAGAAAACCGCCGATGACCGCGGTCAGCGGGCCCACCACCACCAGCCCGAAACTGCCCACCAGGGTATGCATTAACTCGGCCGCCACGTAGTTTAAATTTAAAATATTGGTTACCGGCGTCCCCTGGGCAATAAAAACCATCAACAAGCCCAGGTAGCTTCCCGAATAAGCCAGAAGCAAGGTCGTCGCCATGGTGCCGACCACCGCCCGAGCAACGGAAAGCCCGGAAGAAACGGCTTCCCTGGTTGAAATGCCTGGTTTTTTGCTTACCACCTCCGCGATTGAAGCGGCCACGTCCACGGAAACATCCGTGACGGCCCCGGAACAGGCGATAAAAACGCTGGCAAAAAAAATCCTGGTGATGTCCAGATGACCGTAGCCGGAATAAAGCAAGGTCTCGGTAAAAGGCAACACGGCCCCGTGGAGCTTAAATCCTTTCCCGAAAAGAACGGCCAGCAAACAGGCCAGGAAAATACCGGAAAGAGCGCCCGCGAAAGCCGTCACCCCCCGCAAAGATAACCCGGCAACCAGAAAACAGATGCAAAAAACAAGCAAGGTTACTACGCCCAGAGCGAGAAAGACCGGGTCCAGCCCCTTGAGAAAGCCGGGCAACAATATTTTCCAGATAACAAGAACGGTAAACAAAAAAGAAAGCGCCGCCTTTACGCCGGTCCAGCCGGCGAAGGCCAAAAGGATCGCCAGAAACAGGAAAAAAAGGACCGCTTCCTGGGGCAAACGGTAATGGTCAATGGTATTGACGTGCAAAATCTCGTCCCCGGCGTAATCGACCACAATCAGCGCCCGGTCATTTTCCTGAAAAACCTTGTCGAATTCCAGGATTCCCTTGAAATGGTTAACGGCGTTCACCGTCCGCCCTTTAAAGGGGCCGCTTAAAATTTTCACCTTTAATCCCTGCGCGCCGGTATTGACGAGGCCCATTTTTTGAACGTGAGAATTATCTACTTCCAGAATCAGCCCCTGCGCCCGGCAGGTCCCCTGAGGATGCGGATTGGAAAAGCCGGCGGGAAAGAAAAACAAAAAAATACAGGCCGCCCCGATGAAGCCGGCAAAAAAAAGGTCTTTTCCTTCCGCTCCCCGAAAGGCCGGCCGCAAAAAACGCATTTCCTTCCCCCGCCTCTTTTACCTTGATATGGATACCATCGCCGGACCGGGCGCTCTCCGGGCGGCGGCTCCCCGAAGAGCAATCTTGCGGGGACCGGAAGCGCAACAAGATGCTGCCGGGGCTGGCAAACCGGCGGCGTCTTGTTGCGCCGGGACCAATGACCACCGCCGTCCGGGTAGTCAGGCGACAGCACCTCTTCAAAACAGCGGGCAGGACCCGCCGTTTTGCCTCTGATTTCCGCTTGATTTCCAATCATTACGCGCCCCGGCTTTTACGCCGCCAGCATTTTTGCTTTTCCGGGCAAAAAGGCCAGGACATTTTCCCGGGCCGGGTCGAACCCCAGGGCCAGGCACATTTTTTTATACAAATCGGTATTATCGTAATAGCCGCTGAACATTTCGGCGCCCGCCCCGACGGCGTAAACCGGGATCGGCACTCCCGTGTGCGAGTAACTGGTCCAGCCGATGCCCACCTTTTGGTTTAAAATGTGGGTCACGGTAACCGTTAATGGTTCGTAGCCACCGTAAAGAAGGTACGTTCTGGCGTCCTGGGGCCGCTCCTTCTTTTCCAGCATACTGAGCGCCAGCGCTTTTTTCAGGTCTTCCACTTCTTCCGGAGCCAAAACCAGGCGCAGGCGGGAGGCGGCTTCCCGATCCCCGGCTTTTGCTTTATTGACCAACTCCTCCCGGTCCTTCCCGGACAGCCCTTCCAAACCAAAGTTTTCCTTGAGCGCCGGCAACCAGTCCTCGATTTTCGCGTTTTCCGCGGTATGCTCCCGACGGTAGCGCTCCACAAGCAGATCGAACTCATCGTAAGATATTTTTTGGTGCGCCAGCAGATCGAAATAGGTCTCGTATTTGGTGCCGGCAAACCCGAGGGTCATCCCGCCGCACTCGTGGTCGCCCGTAACAACAATCAAGGTCTCCTTCGGATGTTTTTTGGAAAACTCGACAGCTTCCGCCACGGCCCGGTCAAAATCAAGCGTATCGTGGATAGCGGTGGCGGCGTCGTTGGCGTGGCAGGCCCAGTCTATTTTCCCGCCCTCCACCATCAGGAAAAAGCCTTTCGGGTTGTCCAGCATTTCAATTGCCTTTGCGGTGTACTCCGCCAGGGAAAGCCCCGGGTCTTGCCCGCGCAGGGCATTTATTGCGTAAGTTAGGGCTTTTTCTTTGTCTAAAACCGGGTTAATCGCGATCACTTTGCCGTCCCCCGGTTTTAAGGCTTTTATTTCCTCCGCTTTATTTATTACTTTGTACCCCTTGCTTCTGGCCAGGGCGAGGACATCTTGCTGCTTGCCGTCACTCCCTTGCGGCTGCTTGAAGCCCCCGCCGCCAAAAAAGTCAAAATTACTGGCCACCAGTTCCTGCGCAATCGCGTAATAATTATTGCGGCTGGGCTGGTGGGCGTAAAAACCGGCCGGCGTGGCGTGGTCGATCGAAACGCTGGAGACTATCCCCACCTTCATCCCTTTATCCCGGGCCATTTCCGCAACGCTCTTGTATTTTACTTTTTTGCCCGGGTCCATGTTAATCACGCCGTCGTTCGTTTTGTGTCCCGCCGCCATCGCCGTGATGGCCGAAGCCGAATCAGTGATGAAACTGTCGGCCGCGTAGGTGGTCATCATCCCCTGAGAAGGAAATTGGGTAAAGCCGAGCTTTTCCAGGTGCGGGTACTCCTTTTTCGCCGTGGCCCCTAAAAAAATTTCTGCGGCGTTAATCTGGGGCATCCCCATGCCGTCGCCAATGAACAAAAAAACGTATTTCGCCGGCTCCCCTTTATAGGTTTCCGCCCGGTCACTTCGCCCCGAATCGCCAGTACAGCCCCCTAAAATAACCGCGCCGAAAAAAAGCGCCACCAGCAGAAAAACTGCGCCGCGAACAATTTTTAATTTTTCCTCCCGCATTTGCCTTCCTCCCTGCTTAGAAAATTCGACGTCTTCGACCGACATTAAGCAATCCAATTTTAGCAGCCAAAGATTAAAGCTATTTTAAGGCCAGTTTTTCACCCGGTTAATTATCTGTTAACTAAATGTTAAAATCATCCTCGGGACATTTTTCCGACCGGAAAACCCTGCGTGGCCCTGCCTGCAAAACAAAAAAGCCCGGCGGGGCCGGGCGCTTTTGCCAATATACATGTTACCATTTTTCCGTTTTCAGATCTTCAATTTCAGAAAAATGATTGTCTCTCGTTACCAAAACGAAATCGTGTTGCCGGACGATAGCCGCAATCCAGATATCATTTTCGGGAATGGGCCGCCCCTTCTTTCGTAACTGGTCTTTGATTATGCCGTATTCGCGCGCCGTGCCCGCGTCGCAGGCAGTCACCGCGCTACTGGCCGCGAACTCCTCCAGCCGCGCAAGGTTTTTCTCTGTTTGGCCGGATTTTCGGGCGCCGTAGTACAACTCCCCCAAGACAATACTGGGCACGAACACCCTGCTTGCTCCCGCCAGTTTTTCCTGAACGGAACCGTCTCCGGCGAAGAGAGCAACGATAATGTTTGTATCCAGAAGATACTTACCACTCACCTGGATCAACCTGTTCGCACGCTTCCTCAATAGCCCGGTTCATCAACTCTCCTTCCGCCGGCGAAATAGACCCGGCAAAACGAAGCAAGTCCCTACCGGGCACTCCCTCGTAAAGGGTGGACCTAAGAATCCGGGCAAAATCGAGTACGCGCTTTTGAATGTGAGGGGGCAAACAGTCGATTTCTTTTAATATTTCCTGCCTGATCGGCATCGTGTCCATTCCGAATCACCCGCCTTTACCTCAGTATAACGCAAGAATTTATTTCTGACAACAGGAGGAAGTGCAATTCCATCCCAAAAGCCCGGCGGGGCCGGGCTACTTTGCATAGTTCGTCAGCCTTGCGCCTACTTTTATTCAGGCATTACTGCCTGCGTTGTGTAAGAACAACGCACACCCGAGATCCTTCCTTAAATACTTTATGCAGCCAACTAACACCTGTACGTCCGCTTTAACCACCTGTAACTAATCATTTTCCAACTCCTGCCGTAAATACCACCTCCCCCTTGTTAAAATTGTTTACAAAACATTTGCGCATAACAACGCATGACCAGGCCCCAGGAGTTCCTTTTGCCTGATATATTGGATTTCTGCCACAGGTATATAACCGTTCAATAATAGTGGTCGGCTTCTGGTTATGATTAGCTTAAAATAAAAAACCCCGGCCCGGAGTTCAATAAAATCAGGAGATGGATGATCTGGTAAACGGCAGGCAAAATATGTTGTCCCGTTCTTGCCGCCCCGGTTTTCTGTTCGCCGGCCGGGCCGGCCCGGATTAAGCTAAAAAAGCTCAAAGAACCAGTCCCCTGCGGGCCTTTTCTGTCCGCGGAGCGTTGGTTTCGGTGTTCCGGGGAGAAGTGCCGGTGGGTGTTGGCGCTTGTGTTCCGGGAGGTGGTCCTGAAAAAAATTTCTAAAACTGGTCTTGACAGAGGAGAGTTGATAAGGTAGAATGATAATGAAAGTCATATTCATTGAAAATGATAATCGTACTCATGAAAGCGGGTTTGGATAAATCACATCCGGTTCGGTCAGGAACGGCGGAGGTATTTATGAAGCATACCAATGAAATGGTCCTGGCGAAAATCCAGCAACTCAACGAAATCCTTTTCCGCCACGACGGATTCGGCGAGATGAAGGTCGAGATGAAGATCTTGAAGAAGGGCCAGAAAGAAGTCATCATCCACTGCGGCAAGCAGTACCGCTATGTGGTGGATTATCCCGGCCGGACCGCGCCTTCTCCTGGCGAAGTAAACAGGCTGGTTCAGGCTGTGGCCGAAGTTGAGCGCCCTGGCAGCGAGCCGGAAGAAGCGGGATTAAAAAACAGGTATTGACAAAAAGAAATTGGTGGATCTAAAATGAAAATGAGAATCATCCTCAAAGATTGTCTCTCTGCACAGGCGCGGGGCCTGGGGAAAAATAATCCTTAAATATTTGCGGGGTGGTTTTCTGCGGGTGAAATCCCCCCGGCCGGACGAAGGAGGTGGTGAGCGGCGGGTAAGCCTGCTTTAAGGGCAGGCGAAAAAGGGCTTGTTTTTTCGAGCCTGAACGCAGGCGCGGGGCCTGGGTTTACTCGATCAGGGCAAACCCGCCGGGAGGCAGGGGCGCAAAGCCGGCGGGCCTGAAGCGGCAAGCTAAGGCGGCCGGGCTGTCGAGTAATAATTATTGATTAACTGACCAGGAAGGACGGTTCTGCGGGTGAACCCTTCTTGGAAACCAAAACAAGAAGGGAGATACCGATGAGGAAGAAAATCAAGGGCTTGCTGCAAAGGGTGAAAGGTCAGGGCGGCTTCACGCTGATCGAGCTGATCATCGTCATCGCCATCATGGGCTTCCTGGTGGCCATGATCGCTCCCCGCCTGGCCAACGTGGCCAGCGGCTCGGGGGACGCCATTTGCGACACCAACCAGCAACGGCTGCGCCAGGTCCTGGCGGCTTACGTGGAGAGCAAAGGGCAGTTGCCCAGCCGCCTGACGAACCTGGTCACCGAAACGGCTGCCGGTTATGAAAAGCCGAGCGTCGACGACAACAACAAGGACACCGGAAAAGAAGCTTTGTCCAGAGATATGGATAACATGGTTCACCTGCACCTGCACGCGCTGACGGCGGAGGAGGCGACAGAACTCGTCGATCTGGGGATCACCGAGGTGTACAACCTCAACCTCTCCACAGCTGTCGACCCGGATTATCACGGAACGGAAAGCAGCCAGCCGTACATGAGGAAAGTTGCTGTCGAGGCGGGCGTCAACGTCCTGATGGTCGGCGCCGGACATGACGGCAGCAGTTGGGATTTTAGTGACTTAGAGGAGAACGATACTTTCGGCAACCCCGACCTCGTCTACCGTATCGTGCTCGGCGTCGGCCCCGACAGCGACCTGGTCAGGGAAGGCCAGATCCAGAGCGCGGCCCTTTGCCCGAACGGCATGAAGCGGGGCGACCACTTCCTCTACAACAACTACAACGTAATCGTGCCCAGGCTGCAGGCCACGGTAGACAGGCTGGCAACTGGTGATGTCGGCGGGATTACCGTCACGCACGAGAACGGAGAGGTAAAAGAGTACGACCTGACCGAGGCGCAGGAAGCGTGGCAGTTCACCACCTTTTGCCCCGAAGGTTGCCAGCTGATGGGCAACGACGATCCGCAAGCCTGGACGATCACAGCCGTGTCGACTCTCTAACAGCTTGATCCGGGCGCTTAAAACAGGGGTGGGGGCGGGCGCCCCGCCCCTGTTTTAACTTCCCGCCGGAAAACCCTCCGGCGGGAAAGACGGCGGGAGAAAGATTCCGCCAGTGATCTGGGTGGAGGTACCGGCTTTGGCCTTAAACGTGAAGAACTGGCGCGGCGGATGCCGACAGGCTGACCTTAAAAATCTGATCCTTTACTTTATGGCGGCCGTCTACCCCCTGCTGGTCGTGCCCAACCAATTATCCTTTTTGGGGAACCACCCGCCGGATTACTTTTACGCGCCGCGGTACCTGGCCCTGGCGGCCGCGTCCCTGCTGGCGCTGGCGGTCCTGCTCAAAGAAAAGGCCAGGATCGGCGGCCGCGCGTTCGTCCCCCTGGGGTTCTTTTTCTTTTTCGCCCTGGCGGCCGCCGCGCTGGCCGCCTACCCCGCGACCGCCTGGGTGGGCGCGCCCGTGCGCTACACCGGCCTTTGCACTTATCTTTTTTGCGCCGTTTTGTTCGTTCTCGCCTCCCGGGCCGACAACAGCGAAAAGCTCCCGGCCTGCATGGCCGCCGCGGCGGTGATCGTCTCCTTCCTGGCCGTGCTCCAGGTCTGCGGCCTGAACCCGGTGCCCCACGAGCCCTTCCGCCGGGCTTTGACCGCTTACGGCACCCTGGGCAACCCCGACTACCTCGGTACCTATGCCGCCTTTGTCCTGCCCGCCGCCCTGTCCGTTTACGCCGGCCGCCGCCGGCCGGCCTGGCTTGCCGCCGCGGCCGTCATTTACGCCGGGCTCCTGGTGAGCTTCAACTGGGGCGCGTGGATGGGAGCTGTTTTCGGCCTGGCCGTGGTCGCCCGGTATTCTTTCGCTGCGGAAAGGAAAAGGGCGTGGCTGGCGCCCGCCCTGGTTTTGCCGGGCGTCACGCTGCTCTTTGCGGCCGGGATAATTTTCTGGGGCCTCGCGGGTAAAGTGGGGGTGACCAGCCCTTTGGAGCAGGCGGCTGCCTGGCAAAGCGCCCTGCGGCTGCTGCCCCACTGCTGGGCCTTCGGCCTGGGGCCCGACCACCTGACGCACGTCGCCAGGATGCTGCCCTTTGCCTCTCTTCTGGACAAAACCCCCAGCCTTTACCTGGAAACGGCCGTGACCATGGGCATGTTCGCCCTGATTGCCTACCTGGCGTTTTTAGGTTTTGTTTTATGGGAAGCGCGGCACCGGTTCCGGGCGCGCCCCGAGCTTCCGGCCATGGCCGCCGTCTACCTCGTCCAGGGGCTTTTCCACTTCGAGACAATCCTGGTCATGCCCCTGTTCTGGATCGTGCTGGGGATGCTTGCGGCCGGCGGCGGCAGGGCGGCGCCCGCCCGGGAAACAGCGGCCCCGGAAGAAAATATTGCCGCGGCAGGCGTGGGGGGAGAGCGACAAGTGTTGCGGGACGTCCGCCGGGCGGGCGGATTTACTCTGCTGGAAGTGATCGTAATCATCGCCGTTCTGGGCTTTTTGGCCGCCATGTTCGTGCCCTTTATCGGCCACCTGGACAAAGCGGGCCGCGTCAAGGCCACCCGGGAGCGGCTGGAAGCCGTCCGCGCCGCCGTCGCCGGGCCGGCCAACACCTATGACGAGCGGGGGCGGCGCGTGGTCCGGGGGTACGCGGGGGACATGGACGCCCTGCCCAGGCTGTATAAGTTTACCTGGGACGCCGGCGAAAACCGCTGGCAAAAACCGGAGGGCGCCGCGGTGGGCGAGGAAGTTTACAGCGGCGGCGACGGGGTTGATTTTACCTTTATCGGCCAGCCGCTCGGGCTGTGGGAAAAATTCGACCGGGATACCGGTATTGACTGGGCCTCCTGGAAGGGGCCCTACCTGGCCTACCCCCGGGCGGCGTTCGACAACGCAAACCAGGACGTGAGCCCCCTGCGGAGGACCGAAGGGATCCTGGCCGACGCCTGGGGGCGGGCGCTGTTTTTTATCAAGGAGCAGGACGCCCGCGGCGTTTACCTGCTGGTAATCAGCGCCGGCCCGGACGGCAAGGTGGCCCTGCCGGCGGAAAGCAGCCCGCCGGGGCCGTTGAGCAGGGGTTCTTACGCCAGAGACGCCCCCGCAAACAAGGACAACGTCGTCCTGGAAATCACTCCCGACGAATGGTACACCCCCAACCTGGACGTCCAGGAAGAACAGACCCGCCGGATTCTGGAAAGCATCAAGAGCGCGCTGACCGGCCCGCCGGACGCCTTCGACACTTGCGGCCGGCCCCTCGTCGGGGGTTATCTGGGCGACATGGGCCAGTGGCCGAAGCTCTGGCAGTGGACCGGCGCCGGGTGGGAGGTTTCAGCTGCCGGTGGGGGCCAGCCCCGCGGCCTGTGGGCCTGGGACCCCGCGGAAGGTTACAGCGATCACGATCCCCCCGATCCCCCCCCTGCCGGGCCCAGAGGTTTTGCCTGGCGCGGCCCCTACCTCGCAAAGCCGTGGGGGGAAGGGGAAAACGAGGTTTTACGCGACTCCTGGGGGACGCCTTTGCACTTTGAATACGACGCTCCGGATCTTCTTCAGGCGACCCGCCTGACTATTGCCAGCGCCGGGCGGGACAAGAAGATCGATACCGCGGACGACAACATTGCGTTAACCGTCGAAGACTCCGCGTGGAAGGCCGCCGGCATGGCCGTAAAGGGCCGGGTCGTTAACCTTACCCCGAAGGAGTACGCATGCACGCTGTGGGACCCGAACGGAAAATGTATTAATTACCAGGAGGCGGGGCAGCCACCGGCCGCCGAAGTGACGGTCACCCTTTACCATCAGCCCGCAGGAGATCCTTTAACGGCAAGCATTTCCGTCCCCCCCGGCGAAAGCAGGACGTTTGCGCTTCCGGGCGATGTTTTTGCCGGCAGGCGGCGGATTGAAATTCAGGCTACAGCAGGGGAGATTGCGGGCGCGTATCCGCCGGCGGTATTTGTCGGGGCCGGCGGGAGCCAGTGCCCGGCGGAGGAAAGCCTGGTTGTATATGTCAGAAGGGATGAATAACCTGCCGGGCGGGCGCCTGGCCGGGTCGACGTCTGGAAGGAGGAGGCGGTCCCTTTGTTCTCCGTGCTGGCCGTTGAAATTGACGGGATGACCTTGAGGGCGGCCGTGCTCAGGCGAAATTTTAGAGGTATTGCGGTCAGCGACTGCCTTCAGCTCGACCGCGCGGAAGAAAGCGAGATGATCACCGCGGCGGAGCTGTCCATGATTACCTCGCGGATCGCCAAATGCCCGAAAAGCGCTGTGGTGGTCAGCCCCCTGGCGGCGGTGATCGAGCTCGCCATGGACAGCAAAAGGATGCGCAAGCTGAAGTCGTCCCGGTTAAAAGAGGCACTGCGCTGGGAAGCCGAGCCGTACATGGTCATCCCCGCCGCGGAGAGCCTGGTGGGCTACGAGGTGGGCTTTGAGACCGGGGAAGGGCAGACGGGGGTCCGGGTGTCCGTGATGCTGGACGAGGATTACCGGAGCCTGAAAAAAGTGTTTGCGGAATGCAACCTCAGGCTGAAAAAAGTATACCCGCCGGACGTTTGCTTTCCCGTGGGGGCCGTGTTTGCCGGCAAGGAAAAAGACTGGGTGGTTGTCGACGTGGGGCGGCAGGCGATGAAGTTTGCCCTGGTTGAGGACGGCAAGATCACCGCCTTCCGGACCCTGCCGGCGGGCCTGGCGGCGAGCCGCGCCCACCTGGACGGCCTGCCCTCTGCCGAACCGGAGCCCTCGCTGAAAGAAATTTTTGAGGCCTGGGGGGTTGCCGGCCGGAAAGTTTTGCTTACCGGGCCCGGCGGGCTTGAAGCGGGCGTTGTTGAATTCTTCCGGCAAAAAATGGGTGCCGACGCCGCCGTTTTACACCTCCAGGCGGGTGGTGATTTTACGCCCGCATTCGCTTCCGCCCTCGGGGCGGGCCTGCGCCAGATCTATCTTCGGGGGGGCTGGAAAAGCGCCGGCGTTGACGACGGCGTGGAACTGGCCAGGCTGATCCGGCAAAGGGTGCAGGTTCTTCCCGTGGCGGCCGTGCTGGCCGTTGTGGTGCTCTTTTGCGGCCACTACGTTTTCTTGAAACAACAGCTCAGCCGCTGTAATGCGGAAGTTGGCGCCCTGCAAGCGCAGAAGGAAAGTTATTCCAGGCTGAAAAACGAAGCCGAGGAGATAGAAAAACAAATTTTAACTTTGAAGAAAAAGCTGGACTTTTTGCAGGGAAGCGCCCTGGATAAAGAAAAAGTCCTCTGGGCGCTGCTTTCCACGCTGGCACGCAGCGGGCCGGCGGATTTCACTTTAAAGAAATTCGAGCCGCTCGGCGACGACCTGTATTCTGTGCAGGGGGAATGCTCCAGCCCGGCCTCCGTTAATGTGCTGGCCATGACCCTGCAGGGCAAGGAGTGGTGCAGGCAGGTGAACATAGAAAGCATTTCCCGGCGGACGGCAACCGAAAAAATAACCGAAAAAATAGCCGGCTCGGGCGGGGAAAAAGAAATGACCGCGGAGGTGGCGAACAACGTTTATGAGTTCAGCATCAAGGTTTTGCTGGACGCTGAAGCCCGGCCCGCCGACACCCGCGGTAAGGGGGCCTGAAGCAGTGTGAAACGGCAATTGACCAGGATGCAAAAAATTTTAATCCTGATCGTGGCTCTGAGCGGCGGTTTTTACTTTTACCTGAACAAGGTCTACGATCCGGTAATGAAAGAATACAAGAAATCAAGCCAGGAGTTGAGGTCCTTGCGGGAAGAAGTGGCGAGCCAGGAGATGGCCGCCGGGAGCAGCCTCCTGGAAGAAAAAATCAGGAAAAAAAAGAAAGAGGCGGCGGAACTGGAAAATAATTTAAACATTGCGCCCGTTTTTAAAAAAGCGCAGGCGGAGAACGAGGTTACCGGGGCCGTAACGGAAATCAACCGCCTGGCCTTTGCCTGCGGAATGGACCTGATTGAACTGAAATCCGTGTCCGCGCAGGCGGAGAAAGACGCCCGGCCCGCCAAACAGGCGGAAAAACCCGTTTCGATTTTGCCGGAAGGGGCAAGTTTGTACAACTGGCAGGAATACCGCCTGGTTCTGGAGGGGGATCCCGGCGGCCTTGCCCGCTTTGGGGAAGCGCTAATGAAATCAGAGTATCTGATCTTGATTAAAAACCTCAAGATTGATGCCGGCGCTAAAACCGCGGGCAAGGACGCGGCCAAAGCCGGCGGTCCCGTGATCACTATCGAGCTGCTTATTTAAAGGAGGGGGGGTTTGATGGGCCCGGCATTTGCTTCGGCCGCCGGAAGCGAGCTTGTCTTTCACGTCGATGAACTGCTTAAGGAGGCGAAGGAGCGGGATGCCTCCGACCTGCACCTGACGGCCAACACGCCGCCGGTGCTCCGGGTGGCGGGGCGCCTGACGGCCCTGGACCGTTACCGGCCGCTGACCCCGGGGGAGATCAGGCGTCTTCTGGACCAGATTCTGACTCCCCGGCAGAGAGAAGTCCTGGAGAAAAAATTTTCGGTCGACCTGGCCGTCAGCTTGAGCGGAATCGGCCGGTTCCGGGTCAACGCCTACTTTCAAAGAGGCTCGATCACCTGCGTCATCCGCCGGCTTGCCGATGACATCCCTTCCCTGGAAAACCTCGGCCTGCCGGAGTCCGTTTACGGCCTGCCCGGCCTGGCCAACGGGCTGGTCCTGGTTACGGGCGCCACCGGCAGCGGTAAAACAACCACGCTGGCTGCCATTATCGACAGGATCAACGAAAAGTTCAGGTACAACATAATCACCATCGAAGATCCCATTGAGTATGTCCATTTCAACCGGCAGAGCATTGTCAACCAGCGGGAACTGCACACGGACGTGGAATCCTTCGCCGACGCCCTCCGCTCGGCCCTGCGGGCCGACCCCGACGTCATCCTGGTCGGCGAGATGCGCGACCTGGAGACCATTCGCGCGGCAATCATGGCGGCGGAAACGGGGCACCTGGTTTTTTCCACCCTTCACTCCCGGGACGCCGTCTCTTCAATCAGCAGGATGATCGGCGTTTTCCCGGCGGAGGAGCAGGGCCAGGTGAGGCAGCAGCTGTCCGTCTCGCTGAAGGCGGTTATTTCCCAGCAGTTGCTGCCCCGCGCCGACGGCAAAGGGCGGGTCCTGGCCGCGGAAGTGATGATGGTGACGCCGGCCGTCAGCAACCTGATCCGCCTCGGGAAGCAGGAGCACATCCACCTGGCCATAGAAACCGGGATAAAAGCGGGCATGCAGACCATGGAACAGTCCCTGGAAAAACTGGTCAAAGCAGGCGCCGTCGACCGTTTTACGGCGCTCAGGGGTGCCCGCAACCCGGCCCTGTTAAAAGAAAAATTAGGCCTTAAATAACGGGGGAGAGAGAATGCCCAGGCAGAGGTTGGGGGAATTTCTCGTCGCCAGGGGCGTGCTGAGCCAGCAGGAACTGGCCGCCGCCCTGAGAGCCCAGCGCGGTTCGAATAAAAAGCTGGGCGAGGTGCTTGTCGAGCAGGGGTACCTGGAGGAAGACCGGTTAACCCCTTTGCTGGGTGAATTTTTCGGCCTGCAGACGTTTCCGGTCGACGAGGTCCTGCTCACCCCCGACGTTTTGGCCATGGTGCCCAGGCCGGTTGCGCTCAAGCATAACATCGTCCCCGTGGCTTTAAAGGAGAATGACCTGTTGATTGCCTGTTCCGAACCGGTTAACAGCGCAATCCTGGAGAACTTGCGCAGGCTTACCGGCAAACGGGTGCACCTTGTCCTCATGGGCTCCTCCGAGCTTGCCGCCGTCCGGCGGCAGGCTTATTCCGAAGACAGCGGGGAAGCGGCGCCGGCGGTTGAGGGGCCGGACGCCCCGGGAGGAGCGGCTGACGCCATAAAACTTTTGGACGGGCTGCTCCTTAAAGCCGTCGCCCAGCGTGCTTCCGACCTGCACCTGGAGCCGGGAAGCGACGGCCTGCGCGTCCGCCTGCGCATCGACGGGACGCTCAAGACCGTGGACCGGATACCGGCCGCCATGGCGCCGCTGCTTATTTCAAGGATTAAAGTCCTGTGCAACATGAACATTGCCGATAGGCGCAGCCCCCAGGACGGAGGTTTTGTGTTCAGGCCGGATGAGAATGGCAATTCTACAAACATCAGGGCTTCCACTCTGCCCTGCGCCGGCGGGGAAAAGGCCGTTTTAAGGCTTTTGCCCTCCCAGGAACGGCTCCTGGGAATCGAAGACCTGGGGATGGAAAAAGATGTGCAGGAGTCCTTCCGCAGTCTGCTCGACCTGCCCCACGGGCTGATCCTGGTTACCGGGCCCACCGGCAGCGGCAAAACCAGTACTTTGTACGCCGCGCTCAAGTACCTGCGCAGCGACAGCGTGAATATCACTACCGTGGAAGACCCTATCGAGCTCCAGATGGAGGGCGTGAACCAGACCCAGGTGGATTATTCGTCGAAAAAAATGACCTTCAGCAGCGCCCTGCGGGCCATTTTAAGGCAGGACCCCGATATCATCATGGTGGGCGAAATCAGGGACGGCGAGACCGCCGGCCTGGCCCTGCAGGCCGCCCTTACCGGCCACCTGGTGCTCTCCACCCTCCATACGAATGACGCGGCCAGCGCAGTTGAGCGGCTCGTCGACATGGGCTGCGAGCGCTACCTGGTGAGTTCCGCCCTGCGGGCCGTGCTGGCCCAGCGGCTGGTGCGCGTGATTTGCCCCCGGTGCCGGCAGAAATATACCCCGCCCCCGGAGGAAATGTTGGCTCTGGGCTTGAGCCCCGGCCGCGGCGAGGAATTTTACGCCGGCAAGGGCTGTGCTTTTTGCCAGGGGACGGGGTACAGGGGAAGAACGGGTATTTTCGAACTCCTGGTGCTCGACCAGGGGCTGCAAAAACTAGTCGCCGGCGGCGCCGATACGGCAGTCATCAAAGAACACGTAAAAGGCAGAATGCGCACCCTGCGCGAGGACGGGATCATCAAGCTGCGCCGGGGGGTGGCGACCGCTTCCGATATCTTCAAGGCGACTATGGAATGGTAGGCGGAAAATTTTAAAGCGAGGGGATTATGTAATGAAATGTGAGCATTATACCCGCAGAAACGGAAAGGTTCCGGCCGCTTTATTTTTGATCCGGGTAATGCTTGTGCTCTGGATAATGTTCATGCCGGCCGGTCCGGCAGAAGCTCATTCGGCTTTGAACAGGCACCTGGACCTGCCTCCCGTTGAAATCTACGACGGGGATACTCTTCTCAAGATATCCCTTGCCGATGTGGCCGGCTATTGCAGGGAAAAGACGGGGGGAGCGGGGTCCACCGTTGATGTGGCGTGCGCTTACAGAGCCATGCAGGCAGGCATAGAAGCGCTTTGGGGCAAAGAAACACCAGAAAGAGACGACATCAAGGTGGTCAGCTCTCTTCCCTCATATACTTCCGTGGTTTCTTTTCAATACCTGACCGGCGCCGGGCCTGACGTGCGCGGCGTAAAGGCAAAAGGCGATTTCGGCCTCGTTTTGCCGGACGGGACCGAAGTAAAGGACGCGTCGTACAAAAACCTGCAGGAACTGTCCAAAAATATTTCGCTGGAGAATTATCAATTTACCTTTGTTCGCCGGTCGACCGGCGAGTCATTTACGGTTAAGGTAAAAGACGATGTCTTTTCAGGGAATTATTTCGAACTGAGCAAAAAGGTAAATTTCGGCGTGCCGGAGCGCGCCACGGTCCGGGAGTTTGAGCAAAATGCCGCGCAGCAGACGGTAATTACCGAAAGGTTTTTGACCCTTCCTCCCTGGGAACTTTTTGAAGATATAAAGCAGCCGTTTCCGGTCGCGGCGGGCGTGTTTACAAGCGCCGTGTTCCTGCTTTTTGTTTCGGGATTGGTTTATTCATGGAAGGCTAAAAAATAGTCACACGCCTTGTTTCAGGTATTTAAAAGTGCTTTAAAACGGCAGGTGTGGAATTTTATGCCTCAGTACAGCTACGAAGTTATCGGCCGCGACGGCAAAGCCGCCAGGGGAACACTTGGGGCCGGCAGCCTTTCGGAAGCCGCTTCAGTGTTGAGAAGGCAGGGCCTGACCATCACCAGCTTAAAAGAAAAGGACCGGCCTTCGGCTGCAGAGGCGCTGCCCGTACCTTCTATCAATCTAAATGATTTTTTAGTTAAAATAAGCCGGGTCAAGCAGTCCGACGTGGTCATTTTGCTCTGGCAGATGGCCGCCCTGATCAAGGCAGGCGTTTCTATCGTGGCCTCCCTTTCTGTCTTAGAAAAGCAGTCCCGGAACAGGCGGCTGAAGTTCGTCCTGTCCTCCATCCGCCGCGACGTGGAGGCCGGAAAATCTTTAAGCGACGCCATGCGGCAGTTTCCCGGAACATTCCCCTTAATGGTGACGAGCATTTTGAAGACAGGAGAAACCAGCGGCCTGCTGGACACGGCAATGGAAAGCGTCGCCGCTTACTGGGAAGAAAAGCTGGCCCTTTGGCGGAAGGTTGTCGCCAGCTCGGTATACCCGGCAATCGTCCTGCTGGTATCCGTGGGGGTAGTCATTTTTATGGTGAGCTACGTGATTCCCAACATGGTCCCTTTCCTGGAAATGATGGGCGGGGATCTGCCCTGGAACACCAGAGTTCTTGTTTATATTGCCGATAACGTTTCGGCGAACCTGGCCAGGCTGGGCGCCGGCCTGGGCGGTTTGGCGGCCGTTGTAGCCGGCGCCTATTGTTTGCCTGCCGGCAGGGGGTTGATTGACCGGTACAAAATGCGCCTCCCCGGCCTGGGGCCGGTTTTTCAATCCGCTCTGATCGTTCATTTCGCCAAGACCTTTTCCTTGTTAATCAGCAGCGGGGTGCCTGTCGTGGAAGCGTTGCAGGCCACCCGCGAGACGATCAGCAACGTGGCAATCAAAAAAGTCATCGACCGGCTGGCCGACAGTGTATTGCACGGGGAAAGCCTTTCCGACCCGCTCTTGCGGGCCGAAAATTTCTTTCCCCCGCTGGTCGGCAATATGGTGAAGGTGGGCGAAGAAACGGGCGGCGTGGACTCTTCCCTGACAATGGTGGCGGACATTTACGCAAAACTGCTGCAGTCAAAAATAGAAAAAATGATCAGCCTGATTGAACCTGCTCTCCTGGTGGTGCTTGGCGGGCTGGTCGGCTTTATCGCCTCGGCGTTGATCAGCGGGATCCTGGCCAGCTACGGGGGAATCGCTCAGTAACAAAGAGGGGCGTTTGCGGAGGGCGGTAAAAACCGGAATGTTAACCCTTAAACCCCGTTTAGATCACCTGTTTCACGATGCCGTGGAATGCCTGGCGGCTGCCCTGGAGGCCCGGGACCCCTATTCCTCCGGGCATTCCCGGCGCGTGGCGGACATGGCGGTGGACCTGGCCCGGCTGGTCGGCTTGAAGGGCCGGGAACTGGAAATGGTCCATATTGCGGCTCATTTGCACGATATAGGCAAAATCGGTGTTCCGGATCAAATTTTACGCAAGCCGGGCCGGCTTTTACCCCACGAATGGGCGGTAATTCAGCGTCATCCGGAAATCGGCGCCAACATCTTAGTCAAATCACGGCAGCTTAAAATGGTGGCGGCGATGGTCCTTCACCACCACGAGCGCTGGGACGGCAAGGGTTACCCCGAGGGCTTAAAAGGAGAGGCCATTCCTTTAGGTTCACGGATTATTGCTCTTTGCGATGCCGTTGATGCCATGACCTCCGAACGGCCTTATCGCCCGGCAATTACCTGGCGTCAGTGTTGGGAAAAGGTTGTAGCCAATAAAGCGATCCAGTTCGATGCGGTGTTGGTAGAGGCAGCGGAAGCCTTGTGGTCCAGGTGGGAAAAAAGGTGGCCGGCGAAAAAGGCTGGCCAGGAAAGGGGATAGATAAAATGTTCTGGCAGAAGACATTGTTAACGATATTAATATTGTTTCTGGCCAGTATGTTGGCATCCAGTATGCTGGCAGGGTGCCGCTTTGAAACAAAACCGGCAGCTCAAACCAGAACCATCGTCGACCAGCTCTGGGCAGAGCGGTAGAAATCCCGGCTCAGGTTAACAGGATAGTAGTTTTGCCCATGCCGCTGCCGTTGATAATTTATGCCCTGGACGGGATAGAAACTACCGGCGCCCGCAATGTAGCCGAAAGTATTTCCGGCTGGGGGAATGCAAATATGGAACACATGAAAAAAAGATTGCCGGACTTTCGTTTCCAATGTAAACTAGAAGAAGAAGAGAAGGTGCGGGTAAAACTGGAATTTTTGCGCATGCTGACCAGACTGAAATGCGATCCCGCGCGGATGGAATTAATTGCCGGATTTTTCGAGACCTACCTCAAACTAAACCGTCAGGAAGAAGAACAGCTTTACCAGGAACTGGGCAGAATAGATCAAAAGGGGGTTGAGTTAATTATGCAGATTACCACCAGCTGGCATGAGAAGGGAAAGATTGAAGGAAAGATTGAAGGAAAGATTGAGAAGGCCCGGGAAGCCATCTGCAAATTCATGGTGCGCAGATTTAAGACCGACGCCGGCGAAGTGATGGAAAAAATCCAGCGGGTGGACAGCCCGGAAACCCTGGACGAAATCATGGAAGAAGTGTTTGCCGCCAACACATTGGAAGAGGCGCAGGATATTATTAAAAGAGCGGCTGGTAAATCTCTTCAATAAGCGTCGTGATAACGGTAGCATGCTGCTTAATAGGAGCTAAAGAGTTAAATCTTGCGCATTTCAACCCTTGTCGCCCTTCCCGCCGCCTGACCACCCTGATGGTGACCCGCGAAATAAGGCAAGCCGCCACCGTTTGCGACCGGCTGCTTTTGCCGAGATCGACGCAGGTAAAGGTGCAAAGGCAGGGGAGCCATGACCTCCCACCGTCCTTACCGGCGGGCGCTTTCCTGGCCGCAGTGCCGGGAAGAAATTGCGGCCAACAAGACAAGGCAGTTTGACGCCGTTCTGGTGGAGGCGGCGGAGGTGCTGTGGCCCAACCGGGTAAAAAGGTACGCGCACATCAAACGGTTACTCATGTTTATTAACCCGGGCAGCATAATTGCCCGTTTGTTAAGGGCGAAAGTTGAAACATTACTCTATCAGGGATACTCGATCTCCCTCTTTTACCCGGCCGCTCTTGACGACCCGGCAAAAAATACCTTCTGTCCTCAAAGGTGCCAGCCCGTGGAAAGAAAAGGTGTGGAACTCGCCATCCTGCTTCCCGATCCGGGTAACCTCAACGATAGCTTCCCCTACCAAAAGCCTGGCGCCCGGTTCAACTTTTTTTAAATTGAGGCCGCGGACGGTAATGTTTTCGGCAAAATCCCCCGGCTGAACAACAAGACCCAACCCGGCGGCCAGTTCCTCCGCCCTTTCAGCCGGAAAGAGGCTTACCTGACGGTCGGTTCCGGCGTGGGCATCACCTTGCAGGCCGTGATCAGCAATCAGGTAGCCCGCGCCGACGTTAGTTTTCTTCGTTCCTTTCCGGGTGCTGAGATTAACGCCAATAATTTGCCCGGGATCCATCCTTAAGCACCCTCTTTCAGCATGGTTAACAAGCGTACGCCGTGGCGGTGCAACTGGGTAAAAATTGCTCCTTCGGAAACGAAACGCAATACCTGCGGAGCGTCAACCACCCGGCTGCCGGATACTACATCGACACCATAAGCAAACCAGAGAGGAGTCAGGGGAGTCGTCGGCCCCAGGACCATCACCAGGCTATCGCGGCGGCAAAGCCCCAGCAGCTCTCCCATGGTGCCGTTGATCAAGGCCGTGCCCGTAATCGCCACTACATCGGCCAGCGGAATCACTTCCGGGGCTGCGCAGGCAGGAAGGTCCCCGGAGTGAGGCCTTTTTTCCAGCACCCAGCATTTTGCCGATACCTGCCGTAGCTTGGGGATAAAGGGAAAGTGGCCGACCACCGCCACTTTTTTACCGGCCCCCCTGGTGAAAAGGATTTCGGCCGCGTTAACCTCTTTGCACCGGTTCAACTCAATGGTCAACAAAGAGTTGATGGCGGCCAGTCCGATGGATCTTTCTAAAAGACTTTCGGAATTGGCCAGGCGGCAAAGTTCGAAAGCACTTTTCGTCATTAAAGAGCCCGCGGAGGATACCGGCGGCCCCCCTTCGTGGTCGTGGTTGGAAAAGGTTGAAGCCAGGCCGCAATTTTTACTCCATACC
>JAIMBK010000068.1 GCA_023511535.1 Armatimonadota bacterium | reverse complement strand
CTATGGTCTCTAGTGTGGTTCTGGTCGCTTGAAGTATCTGGTAAACGTTACACATTTTAAAAGTGGGGATGCTTCAGAGCAGTAGTAAAGAACTTTCAGTACCCTTGTCATCGGGCCAATGGCTGCAACGCCTGCGCAAGATTGATGAGCTTACCGTCGAGGTCCTTTCAGTACCCTTGTCATCGGGCCAATGGCTGCAACGCCAGGAGGCAAATCGCAGGATTAAATCTTTGGACTTTCAGTACCCTTGTCATCGGGCCAATGGCTGCAACCCCTGCTCACGGGAGGTATAAGTGAGACGGAGAGAATCTTTCAGTACCCTTGTCATCGGGCCAATGGCTGCAACTCCGTGCCGCCCAGGAAGATCCCTGCGAAGTGGTCACTTTCAGTACCCTTGTCATCGGGCCAATGGCTGCAACTTGCAAGTAGGGAGTGACTTAGTCGATGGGTTATTTAGACTTTCAGTACCCTTGTCATCGGGCCAATGGCTGCAACATAAAAGGGCGGACGGCTTGTGTAAGCGGGCCGCAACTTTCAGTACCCTTGTCATCGGGCCAATGGCTGCAACTTCATCTACTTCCGTTTCTGGTCTTTCCCCGGTATAGCTTTCAGTACCCTTGTCATCGGGCCAATGGCTGCAACTGAAGAAGTGGTCTTTGCCCGGGGCCAGGATTTGAGCTTTCAGTACCCTTGTCATCGGGCCAATGGCTGCAACCGACCGCAAGGTGTTTGAAAAAAACCAGGTATCATGCGGCCTGGCGCTGTTCAAATACCTTTGCGGGGCTCTCGTTTTTTCGAAAATGATCGTTCTGCACGAAAACCCGGGGTATTTGCGAAAATGACAAAAACCTGATTTTCCTTGTGGCGCAAGGCTTTTAGAGGTTATGTCAGAAAATGCCGCCCCCTTCTCTTGCCATAATTTAGGTGATCCGCGATCGATTTTCGAAAAATCTTTTATGCCTTCCCGGGATTGTATTCGACAATGGAAAAATTATTCCTTCTTCGCAGAAGAATATTTTTAATAACCTTACAAAGCCGCTGCCATGGTTGTCCCAATGCCCGGGCCGTCCTTTTGGATCTTCTTTTGCCGGCTCCAGAAGTGCCTGACACGGGACATCTTTCCCCCGCCTTTCGATGCACTTTTTTCAGGCTGAGTTGCCTGGGAAATTATCGCTCCTCCAGCTCCAGCTGGGTCATTACCCGCTCGTCTTTTCCATAAAGGTATTCGGCGGGTTTATATTCATCGGCACCGGTAGCGATGACGGTCGCTCCGTGTTTTATCTCGATGACCTTTCCGGCGGACTCCACCCTGGTTACGAAATTCCCCACGTAACCGGTAGCCTCCGTGATGACGGCATCAGTATAGACATGGATTAAGGGGTGCTGATAAACCCTGCGGATAAGATCGCGCAAATATGCCTGAACATCCAGCCCTTCCAGGGTGTAATGAATTCTGCGGGCCATTCCCCCCAGGTCTTTCTCCTTTTCCACCAGGTGAACCTCATGTCCCTGGTTGGCGATGGAGAGAGCGCTGGTCATGCCGGCCGGGCCGCCACCGACCACTAACGCCGTCTTGGTGACGGGCAGCTCAAATTCCTGCAAGGGCTCCAGATAAAGAGACCGGGCTACTGACATCCGGATTAAATCCTTTGCCTTTTGAGTGGCCTCTTCCTTTTCTTTGGAGTGGACCCAGGAGCAATCTTTGGAAATTATCGGAAACAGACACTTTTACTTGCCAGTATCCCCGGAAGATGAGAGCATTGAAGTATCCAGAAACCAGGAGGGAAAATTTGTCCTTGACCAGAGAGGTGAGGAGGTTTTTCGTATTCCCGCATATCCATAAGTACATAGCGGCCCCTGCCGTTTTTGATTAAAAACTCAGGCTCTCCAACCTGGCAGGAGCGGAGAACATCGTTATAGTTCCTTAAATCTGAAACCGGCTTAATATTTGGCATTTTTAACACCCCCATCGTTTGCTGTTGTCATTACACCATATACAACAGTAAACCTGGCAGCATTGAAGGAACCCATGTAGCTTTGTGTCTTGGCTCCGATGGGTTTAGGGGGGAATTAGTAACTCAGGTCAGATGCTTTTCTAAAATCAATCCTCCGGACGAGCGTAAAAAAGTCTTTCCGCGTAAGATTCAATCAAATCCCGGCGCGCCAGTTTCGCCCGCCAGGATTCCGGTATCCCGTGTTCGCCGTAATAGGCGCCTGCCAGCTGCCCGTAGATGGCGCCGGTAGTGTCGGAGTCGTCGCCCAGGTTTACGGCCATCAGGCCGCCCTCGCGGAAAGAATCGCTGCGGTAAAAGGCCCAGAGCGCCGCCTCCAGAGATTTGACCACGTAGCCCGTGCCCCGGATCGCCGGCGGTTGGCGGTGCTTGAAAGAACCGGCGGCAACCTCGTCGATTTCCGGAGTGAGCGGGTTTTCCGCCCAGTATCCGGGTACGGGGCTGTAGCGCTCCGCAAGCAATTCCTCTTTGCTGCACCCGTTGACGGCGCCCACCAGCAAAGCCCCCAGGTAACGGCAGGCGTCTACGGCGGCAGCGGCCCCGTGCGTGGTGCGCGCACTTAAGCCGGATTTTTCAATGGCTTTCCGGGGGTTCCGGGCAAAGAACAGGGGCACCGGCGCCAGCCGCATCAGGCAGCCGTTCCCCGCGCCCAGGGGGTCCGTTCTGCCGCAATAAGGCTCCCGGGTCTTTTCAAACCGCTCCAGCGCCTCGCGCACCGTGTTGCCGATATCGAAGCAGTGCCCCGTGCTGCTTAAGTAACCCTCCCGGTACCAGCGCAGGTATCTTTCCAACTGGTCAACCGGGTCGAACCCCCGTCGCTCGATCAGGCTTTCGGCCAGACAAAGGGCCATGGCCGTATCGTCCGTCCATTCCCCCGGCGCCAGGTTAAAATACCCGCCCCCGACCATGTCCGCAACGGGCTTAAACGCCCACGGCACGACAAATTCCAGCGGCGCTCCCAAAGCATCCCCCGCCGCCAGCCCCAAAAGTGCCCCCCGGTAACGTTCCAGCTGTTGCATAGAAAAACCCCCGTTTCATAAAACGTGAGCATCACGCTCGTAGTAGCTGAACCCCTTGCTGGACCGGACCAGACGGTAGGGTAAAATGATCCCCTTGCGGATGCGGTCTTTGCCCAGGCTGATTTTTTCATCGGTGTATATGTTTACCTTCTCAAACGTCAGGCTCTCTCCCCAATCATCCATCATTTGAACGATCCCTAAAGGAAAATTCTCCGGCATCCGGCCTTTTACTTCACTCCCCTGGACATAAACACCCTCCAAAGGGAAAAAATCGTCCGGCAACCCTTCGGTCTGCCGCGGCGCTTGCAACAGCTGAAAAAAGCACCCGCGCTTACCGAAATAATTGATTTGGGCAAGCAACGTGGTCAACTCCACAAGCCGCTCTTCGGCCCCCGCGAACGCCAGGCCCATTGTCCCTTCCAGGTGGGCATATTCCCGGAAGGCGATGGTCCGGTCCAGTGTTGCCCCGGCCTCTTCTTTCCGGCTGGGCTTTAAGATTTTGGCAAAAAGATTGGTAACCACTACCCTTTCCGGGGGACGGACGGCAATGGAAAGTTTTTTGATCCAGGCGAAGGCCCCGGGGCCGGCCCCTAAACCCTTTATTCGAATGGCTGTGTCCAAAAGAGCGGTGCGGATGGCAAACGGCGTGGGCAAAAACAAGGTTTTCGCCCCCGAAGACGTAGCCTCGCCTGACCGAAAAGAAAACAAGGAAACCGGCTTGTATTCGGCAATCAGCCACATTGCCATCACCCGTTACTGATCCATCTTATAAGGCCGCGTGGTCTTAATGATTCCGCGCATCACCTCGGCAAACTGGCCCATCGAATCAAAATTGTAAAGGTCGATGGCCCCCGGCTTCAGGTCGTTAAGAGCTCCGGCCACCCTCGCCAACTCCCGGCGGTAATCCTGGTCCAGCGGGCTTAAAACCGGGGCCGGCATCACCTGGTTGGTCACGCTTACTGTCCCCGAAAATTCCACAATATGCGGGTTCTGCGTCCCGCGCATGGCCCCGTTTGGTTCCAGGAAGGTATACAGGATGCTTTCCAGAAAAGCCAGATAGCGCTCCTCGCGTTCCTCATCGGAAATGGCGTACTGCTGGGAAATATCGTTGAAACCGATGCGGGCCATTTCAAAGCCGGCCACGACGGCGTAAACGCCGGAACTGGCCGGGCGGTGGAAAATGGCCTGCTGTTGGGCTTCTTGCGCCTGTTCACCCCGTTCCGTTGCGAAACGAACGTGAAAATAGCTGTCCGTAGTCGTATAATCCGGCACGCCGACCACCCAGCCGAATTCGGCCACCGACTTTCTGGGCACGGAACGGGCCGGTATTCGTTCCCTTCGCTGTTCTCCACCCTCCGTGACTCCAGTGTCCTCTTCTGAGGTTCCAGTGCGTCCACGTTCAGGAGCTATGAGAATTCCCTCTATGTCATCAAGAACGCAGGTAGCTAACAATCTATCAATAACTTCACTATCGTTGAACTTCCATTTCTTACCTTCCCTTTTGCCTACAACTTCAGACATAAAGGTTCTGTCGTCCAGCACGCGGCTGGCGCTGAATCTCCGGCACCCCTGGCACAACGGCAAACGGCCCTTGGCCAGCAAATAGAGGTGTTCGGCCTGAATGTGCTTAAGCATATCGCCGGAAATTGCGTTCACGGTGGCCAATTTATAGTCTCCGCCGGTCCGGTCGCGGTAAACCACGTTGACCATCCGGGTGGCAATCTGGTTCCCTTCGCCACCCTCGTTATTCAAGGAATGTACGTCCAGAATGGCCCGCCCGCAGATGGAAAGGGAATAAACGGCCTGTTTTTCATTCATTTCGGCTCCTCCTCGTCATTTTAAAATCTAAACATCTCCTGCAGCACTAAAAATGGCACTAAACAAGAAACTGTTTTCGAATATGCTGAAGACGCAGGCACTTAAGATGCGCCCGCATCTCCTTCGTCCCTTGGTTCCCGGGCGTACCCAAATGCGATGAGCAGGTTAGCCACGGTCGGAGCGCCGTATTTATCCACCAGGCGCACAATATCCTCGATGTCACTGGTCAAAATATTCTTCCGGTATTGGTTGCCGGTCTTTTCGTAAACGCGGGCATTTTCGGCATTATAACTTTGCATAAACTCGCCCAAGGCAGCGATAAATTCATCATTGTAAAGTGCTTTGCGCTTCAATTCCTGCCCGAGGCCGTAACGGATGTCGTACTCGCTTTCACTGCGCCCCCGGTATTGGGGAATAATGGTGCTGCGCCGGATGGCTTCGGCGATATTGCGAAAGCCCGGCGTTTCCAGGATTGGCGCAAGCGGTTCGTTGCTTTTCAAAATTAACACCTCCAGATTGCGGGTGGTGAATGGTTTCACCCGGTAATTTTCCCGGTCCAATTCGCGCGTCAAGTAAGCAGAGTAGGCGGCGGTGAAGTCAAAAAAAGCATTCCACTTCCCTCCCGAGAGGAAATCCCGGTAACAGGTCAGCAGATCGTACCCACCCTTTTCTTCATCAATGTTCCGGATAATATTTTCATGCTCCGCGATCACCTCCTTGTAGACGTTTACATCGTCCGGCGATTCTACCCGCATCCACCGGGGCAATTCAAGAAAAGAAAGGTTCATTACCGCGGAGGCCTGGCCGAGATTTTTGTAATAAGCTACGTACATCCCGGCGATAAAATCCTCCGGCCCCTGCCCCAGAAGTTCGGCCAAAAGGTCCATCTCCTTCGCCGCCTGGCAATAGTCCAGGAAGCACTCCGTGTAACGCAGGGCAGCCAGGACATCCATTTTTACCGCCGTGTCGTTCCGGAGAGCATCCTGAAAAGCGGCCAAAACGGCGTCGTTTGCTCCCAGCCGGATATTTACCGGCGCCAGGGCATAGGTCTTGCGGTCGTCTGTACCCTGCACCCGCCGGGGGACAGCACAGTGGTACATCCCTACCGCCTTCAAGTATTCCAGCAGCCAGAAAGATTTAATGTTGCCCATCTCCAGGCGGCTGGCTTTAGGCTCATTTTGGCCCTTGCCCTGACTGGGATTGAAGAGCTGGAGCAGGGTGGCTTCACTTTTCGCCGGAACGCCCAGTTCTTTCATTTTTTTGCGCCAGGCACTCTCTACGGCCTCTGGATTCCCTTCCGGCAGGGCAAACAGCAGCAAAATATGCCGGAGATTTTCGGCAAATTGGGCGCGCGCTTCCTGCCAGCGCAGGACCAGCCCGTTATACGAACTCAAGGCCTGCATTCGCCGCTCTCCTACCCAGGCAAAAACAGGAAACTGCGGGTGCGGTTTAACCCGGGCCATTTCTTCCGGAGGCATTTTTTCCCGCACATCCTGAGGAATCTGGATATATTCCCGGAATTTATTCCACTCCTGCTGGTAATCTATAATCATGGCTGCGGGCAGGCCCGCCGGTACCTGCTGGCCGGCGCGGCCGGTGTCAATGTACGGCGCCAAAACCTGAAAAGGAGCGTTATCCACCCACTTTTCCTCCAGGGGATGGCTTAATTCGACGGTGTAGTAAGCACCGCCATCCCTGATGCGCACCCAATGATCCCCCTCAACGAAGCACTCCAGGATGCTCTCCAGAAGCGCAGCCAGGCCGTACGCCAGAAAGACATCGGCGAAAGTACCGGTGCGCTTATCGACGTAATAAACAGACTGGTACACTTTCCTGGTTCACCCCCCTTCCGCCCATGGCTTTTTGGTCCGCCAGGCGAAGCATCCTGACGAGTAGAAAATAGGCCAACAGTTCGTCCTGTGAATCAAGTTGTACCAACAGGCCGGTAACCGGCCGGGAGTTTTTACTTATTTCCAGCGCTGCAGCGGCCTTCTCTTCAGCACCAAGACCCCTCAGCAGCAGGGCTAAGGTCGGCCGGGCGGCCGGGTGCAGGGCAAAGCTTTGATAGCCGTCCGCCCGGGGCGAATGGTGCCGGGCGATGGCAGTAAAAAGCGCCCTAAATAGTTTAAAATGGGGGTCGTTTTTTCCCGGCGCGCCGAGCAACTGGTAAATTACCTTATGCGTCGCCACTGCCCCCTCGGCGGCGTGCGGCGGACGGGCGCCCGGCATCTGGGCTTCAACAGCCTGATGGAGAGGGTCGCCGGGATCGTAGTCAGTATGGGCAATCATGAAGTCCTCCGCCACCGGCGCTCCGATTCGCCGCTGCCATTCGTGAGCCCATCCCTGCCAGCGCCGGTCCATTTTGCCAACGTCGTGCAGCGCAATAGCCAGCCGAACGGCGTATTCGAGTAATCCCGCGCGCAGCCCCATCCGGCGCTCCAGCCGGTCGGCGGCGTAAGCCAATTCCCTGGTCAACTGCGTGTGGTAGACGTTGAGCATCTTTTCGACATGCTGCTGGTAGCTTTCCCGGCTGTATCCCCATTGCCGCCCTTTTTCCCGCTCGCGAGGGACAATACTTCCGGGCGGCGACTGGAAATCTCCAGCACCGGGAGTAAAACAAAAGCCCAGCTCGTAATTATACTGAACCAACAGAGGATTAACCACAAAAACAGAAGAATACCGAACTTGCCGCTGATCCTGAACGGGGAGCCACTCGAAACGGACAGGTCGATCTTCGCCCTCACCTTCCTCCCTTTCATACGGGTATTTGAGCAGCCAGGAAACCTTTTCGTCGGGCAGCCCTTCGGCACGCCATTTAGCCAGTTGCCCGGAGAGCGTTCCGAAGAACAGCGAAAAGCTCTCCAGAGCGTATGGATTCTCAATTTCGGCGGGATTCGGGTGAACAAGAAGAGAAACGGAATCGTCGCTGCGAATTAGCTCTCTCGCCAGCCCCATCTCTTGCCAGCCGATGGCTTTGTGCATCTGTTTGCGGTGGGCATAGGCAGCCTGCTCCAGGTTGGCAAGCAGCATGGCGTCGAAATCGCCATGGACCAGATTGACTAAATGCTGCTCGGCGTGAAAATCCATGCTCTTTCCAGTAAAGAAATCCAGGGCCTCCCAGTTTTTCGCGCATAAAGCAGCCTGTTGACCGAGATAGGGTGCATAATTTGGCTCACCTTTTTTGTCCGAAGGAACCTGGTAGACGTAGACGTCGCCTTTTTCGGCTACAAAGCGGGCGCAGCGGCCGGCCCGCTGCAAAATGGCGCTGGCGGGGGCAATTTCCGTATGCAGCACCTCGCAAGATATATCCAGACCCACTTCAATCACCTGCGTGGCCACCAGGATGACGCTCCCCGCCTTTTCCGCGTCCTTCCCAAACAGGCGGCGCACCTCGTCTTCTTTTTTACGCCGGTCCTCCTGAAGAAACCGGGAATGCAGCAAAATAACCCTGGTTTCTCCGTTGGCCCGGGAGGGAAGCAATTCTATTAATCTCCGGTACAAATCCTGAGCCCGTTCGACCGTATTGCAAATGGCAATGGAACGCTGACGGTGATGCCTCAAAACCTCTTCCGCAGTAAGTAATCCATAAACCCGGTGGATTCTTCGCTCTTTCTCTTTTTGCGAAGGTATGCTTTTTAATTCCTCAGGCGAAACGGCAACCACTTCGGCATCCAGCAAAGCGGCCAGCCGGCTCAACATTTCTTTTGAAAAGGTAGCCGTCATCAGAAGAAAAGGCGTGATCCCCTTTAACAGGCGCAGCATTTCCAGGGTGGTGGGCAGGGTGGTTCCCGGATCGAGAAGGTGAAATTCATCAAAGACCAGGTAGGCAGCCACCACCGCTCCGGCATTCACATTTCCCTGGCGGAGACTCAACGAATAAGGGATGTTCAGGAAGCTGGAGAGAACCTGGTCGATGGTGGCAAAAGTAATTTCCGCTTCCAGTTGCGGATCGTCCTTTTGTTCCCCGGTTTGCAGGCGGGCGTCCAGATCGTCCCCTTGCCTATTGTTCTTCAAGTCATTATAAAAACTCCGGGCCAGTACCCGCATGGGAACGCAGTAAAGCATTTTCCGGGGAAAATCAAGGCCTTCCCGGCGCGCCAAAAGATAGGGGAACAGCGCCGCCATGGTTTTCCCGGAACCGGTGGGAGCCTGGAGAATGACGTTGCGCCCGTCCAGCAGGTATTCTGCAGGTCTCGTTTGAAAAGAGCCATATGGTTTTTGAACGCCAAAGAGTCTGGCGAAGGCAGTTTCCACTGGTTAACACGCCTCCCGTTTCCTCCTACTCCCCGTTATGCTCCCCCCACCACCCGCTGACGAGCAGCGCCGCCAGCAGCCACGGCCAGGGGGTGCAGGTGCTGCGCGACGGCGGAGCTTTGCCGGCGAGGTCAGGATCATCGCCGCCGCCGGAAAAAAACGACCCCAACAGGCCTATGCCTAACAGCAGCGCCCCGAAGCCGGTGAAGATCATCCAGAACCAGAAGGGCAGACCTACCAAACACTGTAAAATGCAGGCGGCAATGGCTGCAAGGCCCGCCAGGGCACCAAACACGAACAAGACGACGGAAAGCAGCAAGGCCAGCAGAAAAAGGAGGGCCAGCAGCACCGGCGACGCAACTGCCAACCCTGCGGCGCCCAGAACGATGTAGCCCAGGACCCGGCAAACCCACCAGAAACACCTTTGGACCTGCGCCTTTCGCGGTGGCCGCATAGTCTTTCCTCCCGGCGGGTCGTGATTCAAAAAAATCACCCGGCTTTCCAAAGCTCAAGCCCATTTCCCGCCTCATCACCGGGCGAAAAACCGAATCTGGTTCTTCTGCCGGCTCGAGGAAACAGCGGCTTTTAAGTGTTTACTTTCCCGTTGACCCGGAACCGATCGTGAAAGTGGTAATTTTTAATTTAACAAATCGCACTGCAATCAGCGATCAGTGCATTCAGCCACCGAAAAATTTTTTTCGCAGACATTTTTACAAACTCTCACCATCTTCCGGATTTCTTCCGCCACCTCCCGCCGCAAGCTCTCCGGGGCGAGCACTTCGGCGTGGCTGCCGTAGCTCATCACCCAGCGCCTGACCTCCGCCAGGCCGCCGGTGTGAAAGCGCAAAAGCAGACCGCCGTCCGGCATCTCTTCGCTTTCCTGGGTCGGGTGCCAGCGCCGCTCCCGGATGTAGCGGGCCTGGTAGGCGTCGAACCGGATCACCACTTCCACGGGTTCGTCGCCCCGCTCCGCCTGAAAAGCCTGGGCCAGCCACTTTTCCACGGAAAAATCCGGGTCCCGCCGGAAGCCGCGGGGCAGCAGTGTCCACCGTTCCACGCGGCCGGCGTGAAAGGTACGCATTTCCCCCCGCAGGTGGTCGAAGGCGATCAGGTACCAGTCGCCACGCAGGTTGCACAGGTGATAAGGCTCCACCACCCGCGTCTGCCGGGCGTCGCGGCTGGCCGTGTAGTATTGGATTTCCACCTGGCGGCAGTTCTGAATGGCCTGGTGCAGGTCCAGGAGCAATTCTTCCTTTACTGTGACCACCGGCGGGGCGGCCACCACGTAGCACGCGCGCAGTTCTTCCAGGTCCACCCGCACCTGCCCTTTTAAGCCCGCCGTAATTTTCTCCACCGCCGAGCGCAGCGGCGCCTCGAAGGCGGTGCCCAGGTAGCGCCGGGCCACTTCCACGCTCAAGAAAAAGGCCAGCAGTTCCCCCTCCGTCACCAGCACCGACGGCAGGGCCCAGTTCGGGTCCGTGTAATACCATCCCCTGCGCCGGTGATCGTAGGCCAGCGGGGCCCGCAGCCGCTCCAGCAAGAACTGCCGGTCCTGGTAAATGGTACGCTCGCTGACCTCCAGCTCGTGGGCCAGCCGGCCGGCGTTCGGGTAGTTCCCGGCCCGGATCTGCCGGTCAATTTCCAGAATTCTTTCCAGTTGCTGCCGGGCGGACATCGCAGCCCCCCTTTCCCTTTGTTCAGCCCCTGGTACCGGTGCCCAACCGGCTTATTTTGCTAAGATAACCGCTACCTTCATTAATTGCCGTATTTATCCTGCAATCACCCGTATTCTTCGACATTTGGCAAGAGAAATCCTTCGAATAATGAACTTTTGGATAATTTTTGTTACTTTTTAAAAAAAGGCAACGGGGATGTCCAGGTTTTTCAGCAGCTCCGTGCGCACAAACCGGGCGACGATTTCCTTTTCCCTGGCCGTGACCCGGTCGCGGCCGGGAATAACGTGCACGGTAACGTAGGCCAGGCAAAAGGGTTCGTCGGCCGCCGGCCGGTACCGGGCCAGCACCCGGTAGCGGGTGGGCTCCTGCTGGACGTTGTACGGCCGGCCGGGAAGAAAAAAGGACGAAACCACTTTTTCGTCCTGAATTTCGTAAACTCCCCAGTCGTACGAATATCTCATTAAGATCCGGCTCCTTCGCGATAACTCATAAATCCCTGCCCGCGCCCATACTCTGCAAAAGTAATGAATTTAAAATATTTAGCTCAGCAGCTTTTTTAAGGCCGGCACCGCCTGCCGCGCCGCTGCTTCGCCCTGCCTGATGCAATAGGGGATTTTGCCGAAATCCCAGGGTGCAACGTCCTTTAAAACCGGCTGAATAAGCAGGTGGGCAAACCGGGCAAGCTTATCCCGGGTTACTTCCGAACCGATGATCTCCAGGGACTGGCTCAGCAGCTGCACGACGTTCCGGATGTCTTTGTACGGTTCGCCGTCGTAGCCGACGTCCACCCCCACCACTACGTCCGCACCCAGTAAAGACAGGGTTTCCACCGGAACGTTTTCCTTCAAGCCGCCGTCGACCAGCAGGCGAATGCCGATCCTTTTCGGCTGAAAGACACCGGGTACGGCGCAGCTGGCCACCACCGCCGGAGCCACGGGTACGCCCCGGATAAACACGATCTCCTCCGGCGGTGCGGGGAAGCAGGCGTCCTGATCGGTAAAAACCACCCTGGTCCCTGTGTTTATGTCCACCGCCACAATCGCCAGAAAAGTTTTTAAATCCCGGAAAGCGGTCCGCTGAAAAGTATCTTCCAGCCAGTGCTCCATCCTTTTACCGGAAACCAGGCCGAGGGGGGCCCGGGGAAGCAGCGGCAGGCGCAGAAAATCGAAAACAATTTTGGCGATCATCGCCCCCAGGTTCACCACGGTGGAGCAGGGGTCGTAAAAAACAGCCGGCCGCAGCCGCAGGGCAAGCTCTTCGATTTGACCGGGGCTCCAGCCGGCGCAAAAAAGGGCCGCCACAATGCTCCCCGCGCTGGTGCCGGCCACCAGGTCCGGCCGCAGGCCTTCCCCGGCCAGCACCTTCAAGACGCCGATGTGCGCCGCTCCCCGCAAAAAACCGCCGCCGAGGGCCAGCCCCCACTTTTTTCTTCGAAACATGGCGTCACCTTATTTTACCATACCGGGAAGGAAAAATCCACCGGAGATAAATTTAATTCCGGGAAGGATCTTCTCTGCAAACTCTGCAAATACTCTGCAAATGATCCGGTTTAGAATATGATATGATCCATGATATAATATGGTAAATTCGCTTTGAACGGAAAAGCCTGTGCATAATCCCGGCTCCTGTCTTCTTTTGCATTCCCGGGGGCTAAATTTAAATCAAATCTAAATTGCCCGGGGAAATCGAACGGGCCGGTAAGGGGATCGGTGGGTTTGCATAGAGGTTTATTGCCGATGTTAATTACCATTGGGGGAGCCGTTTGGGTTTACTACGTACTGACCGTCCAAAAGGGGCTGTCCGAAACCTTTGGAATGGCGGCGGGCGTGGTTGTGGCCATCGTCCTGGCGGCTTTTTTTACCAAACTCAAAAGAAGGGAAGAAAGGGAAAGGAGCGAGAGGGAAAGGAAAGGGGAAAGAAGAAAAAACAAAAAGACCAGGTAAAGCACCTTTTTAAAAATGCTGCCCCCGGAAAAGCAAGCAACCCTCCAGCGCCTGCAGAATAGCCGCCGGCCCGCCGTAATCCGCCGGTTTCTTCTGACTTGCCAGAGGCGGCACTGCCAGACCGATTAATAATTCCCACAAAAAATGATAAAAACCCCCGCCAACGCCGGGGGCAACCCTCGACAGCGCCCGGGTGCCGGGCGGGCATTTTGCGCAAACACCCATCCCCTTCAAAAACGCCTGCTGATCGGCACAGGCCCCGGGTCTGCCCACTCCAACACCCGAACACCCGTCCGTAACCGGCTCCCGGTACGTATTTAAATTTACCGCTTGGAATACTGCGGAGCCCGGCGGGCTTTCTTCAGGCCGTACTTGCGCCGTTCTTTCATGCGCGGGTCGCGGGTCAGAAATCCGGCGCGCTTCAAGGTAATGCGCAGGTTTGGATCGGCCTGCACCAAAGCCCGGGCGATCCCCTGCCGCAAAGCCCCGGCCTGCCCGCTGACCCCGCCGCCGTGGACGTGGGCGAAAACGTCAAAACGGCCGGTCGTGCCGGTAATTTCCATGGGCTGCAGGGCCTGCATCTCCAATATTTTACGGCCGAAATAACGGCCGATTTCCCGATCGTTAATCATCACCCTGCCCTCGCCGGGGACAAGGTAAACCCTGGCCACGGCGTTTTTCCGCCGCCCGGTGCCGTAAAAATTCACCTTCGGCACTTCCACACCTCCCCAGAATAGTCGTCGGTCGTCGGACGCCAGACGTCGGAAAAAATCCGACGAACCGCGCCTTAAGATAAAATTGCCTGGAAAGGTAAACCCCCTCCATACTGCTGTTTGATCAACTCTGCAATTCCAAAGTCAAACGCTAGACCGGCCAGGCTTCCGGTTTCTGGGCCTGGTGGGGATGCTCCGGCCCGCGGTACACTTTTAATTTTTTGGCCATTGCCGACCCCAGCCGGTTGTGCGGGAGCATGCCGATGATCGCCTTGCGTACGGCAAATTCCGGCTTTTCCTGCATTAAAGTGGCATATTTGGTCGTTTTCAGCCCACCCGGGTAGCCGGTGTGACGAACGTAGAGCTTTTTCTGCAGCTTGTTGCCCGTAAGGATGACTTTATCGGCATTAATCACGATTACGTGATCGCCGGTATCCACGTGGGGAGTGAACTGGGGCTTGTGTTTTCCCCGCAAAAGGCGCGCCGCCTCCACCGCCAGACGCCCCAAAGACTTTCCTTTGGCGTCCAGCACGTACCATTTTTTCTCAACCTCGCCCGGCCTGGCCATGTACGTCCGCTGCATCCAAAAAAACCTCCTTCCTGCCCCTTATCCATGCCAACCCCATTCTACGCACAATCGCCTTGATAATTCCCGTGGTCAAAAACACGTTGATATTTTAATACACCGGGCAGTTCGTGTCAAGCACCGCCGGAAATTAAAACGGGAACGGAACCAAAAAGTATTTGGTGGACCTCAGCCATTTTTTCGATAGGGGGTTGTCAAAACGACCCCCTATTTTCTCTTTACTTTAGTAAAGGGCGGGGTACACCAAAGATCCATGTGCCCGACTTATAGCAGATGCTGGATATGGTGGCCCAGACACGACGCTTACTATAACAACTTAGTGGCTTGGATGGATACCTTATGTAACTTAAGCGATTTTTGTTAAAAGCAAAAACCTGGACGCGTAGCCGTCCAGGCTACTTTATAATCCCGTACGTAGGCGTAAGAGAAGGTCAACTTCTTTTTTGAGCCATTGTCCATAATCGGGCAAACGGTATAAATCCCATTCAGTTTGATTGTCTGGTTTCTGGACTCCGAGACAGGCATCATTCACATTGCCCGGATCTGTATAGATAATTAAGTCCTTGTGAGCAAGGTCATTCATTCCCTGCTCCGGCCTATATGGCTCATAAATGAGGCGAACCGAGCAAAAAGCGTCCTTCATTTTATCTCCGTTTTCTAGAACTTTATCAAGTTCTTTTGACTCCACTTGTTCAACTTCTGGTTGTATTCCGGCACCGCCCCGCGGGGCTACCCATAATAAGTCTTGAATGTCTGATATTATACCTAAACCCCTTAACCCGAGAGGATTATCAAAAGAGAAAACGTCATTGCCTCTTTTTACAATGACTTGAGTAAGTTTCTTTTCGGTTGGAGCTTGTGTTTGAGTATTAGAAGGAGCTTGGATTTGTTGAGAAATTTGTGAAGTTGTCTTCGAGGGAACCTTCAGGCCTTCAACTTTGTTTTTCCCACTGTTTATTGCACAAGTAAACCAGATAGCTCCCCCAGTGACAGCAAGAACCGCTATTATGGTTGTAGCAGTCTTGGGCCAGCGTTTCATATTGGTAAACCTTCCTATCTCAAGAAATTTTTTGACTGTCAGAAACAAGAGTTTGAGTACAAACGGCACGGTACCTTTTGCCTGATTGCCGGGCTAAACATCAGAATTTGCGCTCCTTCGGCATTGGAGAGAAGTCCCGCTTCCGTTAAAGTGACACTGATCACAGTTGATTTATCACCACCTGGAATGAGAACTGGGCACACCCTTTTAAATGGAAATTTACAGTCGACGGTCTAAAGAAGCTCTTGGGCGTTGAAGAACAGATTAAACAGCCCAGGTGGGCACCTGCAGATAACAAAGACCATATTCCTGATTAATGAAGTAGAAGTAATAGTGCAGGCACCTGCCCGAATCAGGCTTTAAAAATGTTTTACCGGTTTTTTTATCGTGCCAGGGCTTGTAGCTATTGCAGGTTTCCATGGCCGCGAAGATGTGCACCAGTCCGGGGTGGTCACCGCGTTGGGCGATAATTTCTTTGATCCGGTCTTC
>JAIMBK010000067.1 GCA_023511535.1 Armatimonadota bacterium | reverse complement strand
GATCGCAATTCTTCTCCCGTATTTTCAGATGCTCGGAGGCATTATGTAGCAGGCGTTTTTTAAGGAAACACCGGCGGAAAAGCGCAAGTCAAAAAAGCTTACTTTTACCTTAAAACCCATAACAGCTGACTAATTAATTAAGGAGGTTAAGTTATGCGGAAAAAGCCAAAGAATGAGCGTGGTTTTACCCTGGTGGAGCTTTTGGTGGTCATTGCCATCATCGGCATCCTGGCCGCCATCGTCGCCCCCAACGCTTTCCAATCCATTGAGAAGGGCAAGGTGGCGGCGGCCGAAGCGGATTATAAGGCGATTAAAGCGGCGGCGCTGAATTTTTATACGGATACTGGTAAGTGGGCGCCTAGCTATACATCGACAGTTCCTGACTCTTACCTTGTGACACAACCTACGTCCGGTTACAATGGCTGGAACGGTCCCTACATAGAGCGCTGGCCGAGCAGGAATCCGTGGGGGGGATATTATAGGTTTTATAACAGTGCAACTCCTCCCTCCGGTGCCAGTTCCGTGTGGGGAACATTAACTGGAAGTGGAACTTACAGATGGCTGCAACTGGACCAAGTGCCGGGCGTCGGACCAACTCCCACTGGAGCAGCTCAGAAACTTCGGACCGACCTTGGGGACACAGTAGTGTATGTCCCATCTTCAGGGAGCACTGTGTACATTCTGATTTCCAAGGATTAATTAGAAATGTTCTTTGGAGTGGCACTCTTCGTTGCTCCTGACGCGTTCAGTGCCAAAGAAGAATCCGGGTCGTGTGGGGTGGCCCAAAGAAACGCTTTTCGGCGGGAAGTACGATCCGGGATAAGTGGAACGGTACAGCTGGCGTCACTATAGCATGGCCTGCCTTAACGAAAAATCTGAAGGGGCAATTGCCAGGGACCTGGTTACGGTAATTTGACTACGGCCGGTGTAGTATGATTGAGTGGCAGGCTTCAGGTAATCCTGCAACGGTGGTAAAGGTCGAAGAGTACTCCTTTATGCGCGCTACAATTGTTGCCGGCGCCGGCTTCCGGCATGGCCATTGCCGGGAGCCGGCGGGCTCATTTTTCCGGCGGTAGTACAACTGGTTTTTTCAGGCTGACTTCTTCATTATTGTAAACAGGTGAGCCAGTAGTGCTTGTTTCGCTAAAACAAAGACGGCATGAGCACGGCTTCACCCTGGTGGAGCTTCTGGTGGTCATTGCCATCATCGGTATTCTGGCCGCCGTCGTTACTCCCAGCGCCTTCAGGGCAGTGGAAAAGGCAAGGTGGCCCGGGTCGTCGCCGACGTGCGCGCCATAAAGGCGGCCGGTTACGCCTATTACGCCGATACCGGTGACTGGCCGAAGGCAGGGCAGGATTCCTACGATCCCGGCTCCGGCGACAACTACGGCTTCCGGTACTTCACGGTGACCGACGGCAGCAGCGGTTGGAACGGGCCGTACCTGGAGAAGCCGCCCGGCGCCACGCCCTGGGGCGGCCGCTACCGCTATTGGAAAAGCAGAATAACCGGTACCGTCTATGACGCCGCGGGCAATTCGATTGCAGTTAACAATACCAAATGCGCCGTGGTCACCATCGGCGGCTTTCCTGACCAGGGTATCCGAGATGCCGTGGACCGGCGCATCCGGGAGAGTGTCGGTTACTCCTATGTGGGGGAGGAAAACGGCACGTACTACATCTCGGTGATCATCTGGATGGAGGGGTTGTAGCATCGGTGAGCCAATTTTTAGGTGATCCGAAACCGGCGCACACCCTGGTTTGCTATCCGGGGGATTGAACGGTCAACGATTAACGAAGGGTGCGGTGCCGGGGGAGGCCCGAACGGCGAAGCGCAGTTTCTGCTGATCAGGTGTGAGAACCTTTAACGGGCTGAAAAAAATTCACAGCGGGAACGGCGGGGAACGCCGGAACAGAAAAAATGTTTACGGAAGGACGGGGGTAGTGGAAAGAGAGTTCTTTTTTGTTTACGCCTGGATATTTTTTCTCCTGGGACTTTCCATCGGCAGTTTTTTAAACGTGGTTATTTACAGGCTCCCGCGCGGGGAGTCTGTACTCGGAGGGCGATCCCGCTGCCCCGCCTGCGGGCGTGCGCTGGCCTGGCGCGATCTCGTACCTGTTCTGAGCTATCTTTTGCTGCGGGGAAAATGCCGTTACTGCCGGGCGCCCATTTCCCCCCGTTACCCTGCGGTTGAGCTTTTGACCGGCGCGGTGTTTGCCGCGCTTTTTCATCGCTGTGGGCTTTCGCCGGCCCTGGGCAAATACCTTTTCCTCTGCTCCGCGCTGATCGCTGCTTCTTTCATCGATCTGGAACACTACCTGATTCCCGACCGGCTTGTGTTTGCCGGGCTGCTCGGCGGAATCATTTTAAGCCCGCTTGCCCGGGACGTAGAAATAAAATCTGCCGTGTTGGGAGCTGCTCTGGCAGGAGGATTTTTTCTGTTGGTTGTCGTAATTAGTAAAGGAGGCATGGGCGGCGGAGACGTCAAGCTGGCGGGAATGACGGGGTTTTTCCTGGGCTGGCCGCTGGTGGCGCCCGCTCTTTTGATGACCCTTTTTCTGGGTGGCGCCGCAGGAATCAGTCTTTTGGTCCTGGGCGTTAAAAAGCGGAAGGATCTGGTACCCTATGGCCCGTTTATTTCTGCCGGGGCGCTTCTGGCTTTATTCTTCGGCCGGGAAATTATTAACTGGTACGTGCAATTCCTGCAATAATTTCAAAAGCCTCTTAAAAAATAAAGGCCCGGGCGGCTTTACTTTAATTGAAGTCTTAATCGTGTTGTTGATTACCTCTACTTTGCTCCTGGTGGCTATGCCTCAGCTGGCGAAGGCCGTGGAAAAATACAGTCTGGACGCAGCGGCCCGGCAACTGGCGGAGGACATCCGGATTGCCCAGCAGCAGGCGCTCAACGAAGAAAGCGCGAGTTACTTTCTTCAGCTTTATCCGTATGATCCCTATAACGATTGGTACGAAATCAAAAAGGGATCGGCAAGCGTCTTAAGGGTAAAGCTCCCGAAGAGCGTAGACATGTACCCGACCAATTTTTCGGGCGATAAAATAGTTATTTCCGCGCGCGGCACCGCGGTGGCAGGTGGGACGGTAACTTTGCGCGAGCGGGCGTCGGGCAGGTTTAAATACGTTATCGTGACCCCTGTGACAGGAAGGGTGCGGGTCAGTGACAGCCCCCCGGAGAATTGGGAAAAGTAAATCCGGCCGTATGAACGTTGCGAACTTTTGCAAGGACGGGCGTGGTTTTACCCTGGTCGAGGTATTGATCGCGGCGGTTATTCTGGTCGCCGTTGTAATCCCTTTGATGGCCTCGTTTATCAACGCCACCCGGTGGACGGCCGAAGCGCAGGCGTTGCTCACCGCGGCGAACCTTGCCCAGGGCAAACTGGAAGAGGCGAAAAACAAGCCGTATGTCGAAGTGCAAAATGAACCCGCCGATTCCGGCCAACCGCCGGTTCCTTTTGCCGACTATCCCGGTTACACCTGCCGGATTACCGTATCAGAATATACGGGAAATGATCCGGATATAAGGGGGCATCTGAAAACGGTGACGGCGACCGTCTACTACGAGACCCTGGGCGGACAAAAGACTGTTTCATTGACTATGGATAAAGGTGATCGATAAACATGCGGCAACCCGGCGGGCAAAGCGGCTTTACTTTAATTGAGCTGGTGGTGGCCGTGTCGCTTTTTACCCTGGTCATCGGGGCGGCCCTATCCTTGTACCAGCAGGGCGTGCTCGCCTGGCAGCGTGGGGAAAAAGGGGTGGATGTTCAAGAAAATCTGCGCCTCGGCCTCGACCGGATGAGCAGAGAACTGCGCACGGCGACCGCCCTTCAGGCAGCAAACGGCAATTTAATTACGTTCAAAACCGCCTACGACAACAACAAAACCGTCAGCTATTATTACGATGCGGCAAAAGGACAGTTAATGCGCAAGGTTAACGGGGGCAGCAACCCGCTGGCAAGTTGCGTGACCGGACTGACCTTCAAGTATTATAACCAGTACAGCAATGAATTACCGGCACCGGTTAGCGACCCTGACGAAATTGGCAAAATTACCCTTGTGCGCATCACCCTGGAAGGAAAAAAGGGAGATTTAAAGCCGTTAAAACTCACCACCTCGGTAAGAATACGCGCGTGCGAATAACGGGGTGCTTTAAATTTGCAGGAACGGAAAAAGAAGATTTTTCCAGAACAGGGGCAGGCCCTGATCCTGGTGATGCTGGTGCTCCTCGTCCTGGCCCTGCTGGGCGCCGCTTCGTTAACGCTGACGGGTACCCACGGCAGAACGGCGAGGTACCAGCGAGACCTCATGCAGGCGTACTACACCGCGGAAGCCGGCGTGGAAAGGGCGCTGATCAAAATACGCGAAAACCCTTCATGGAACAGTGAAGTTTTCTCCCGGGTGCCCTACGCGGGCGGCGAAATTAATGAGGTACGGCTGACCAAAACCTCGGCCGGCATCGTGACGCGGGCGGAGATAAATTCCGTTGGTAAATTTGGCACCGCGCAAAAAACTCTAGAAGTCAAGGCGCTTGTGTACAGCGTTTCCGACCTGCTAAAAGGAGCCAGTATCTTGCCTGGTGAACCTTTGAACCTCCGGTTAACCGGGAATCTGTCCCTAAGTGGCGAACAAGGTAGCGTGGGGGTTATCTTTGCAGTCGGGGGAAACCTGGAAGTAAGCGGCTCCAGCGAAATACAAGCCGATGTTTATGCATCCGGGAGCATAACTGGAAGAGATAAGATTACCGGCAGCGCATATCCCTATTATCAGTACATACCGCCTTTCCCGGCGTTAGATGAACTGTATTATAAGGACGAAGCGCAAAGAACCGGGTGGTATTATTCTGGCAACCGTAATTTCAACGGCGGTGCTTATAGCGGAATCTATTTTGTCGATGGAACGCTCACGATTTCCGGCACGTACAGCGGAAAGGCAATTTTCGTAGCGAGAAGTATCGAAATCGACGGCGACCTGAAAGCAAATACTCCCAATGACTTACTCACCCTTATTTCCTTTAGCGATGTGGACATAAAGAACCACGAAGTAAAAGCTTTAATCATCGCGGCAGGCGCTTTCCGCGCCCAGGGAAACGCCATCCTGCGCGGTGGTCTTCTGGCACAAAATATGGATGTTTCCGGTAATGTTAACATTTACTGTAACCCGGCGCTGGCGGCGCAAAATCCGCCGCCGGGCTTTTCCTTTGGTTCTGGCGGGGTAAAGATCGAGTCCTGGAGGGAACAATTCCCCGTTGTTTCTTGGCACCATTTTCAATCTCATGACGGCATCGTCAGAGGCGGTATGAACGGCCATTCGGCAGCCGGCGGAAGAGGAAGGGTATTTTCTTGCGGCTAAAAAAATTTGGGAAAAAAACATACGTGGCTGTGGATGTCGGCTCATTCGCGCTTAAGATATTGTGTCTTTCGTCTTTTAAAAAGGGCTTTTCTGTTGAAAATGCAGTCAGCCACCCGGGTATACCCGATCTCAATTTAGACGGCCGGGGTTTAGAAAATTTTTCCCGGCAGCTTAAGGAAGTCGCGCAGGCCGCCGGTATTGGAAACGCGCAAGTGATCACCGCCATCGGCCACCACAAAGTGATTACCCGCCATATCCTGGTTCCCCAAATGCCCCGCCGCGATCTGGAAAAGGCCATCAAATGGGAGGCGGAAAAATATATCCCGCTGCCGGTTGACGAATTGATCATCCGCTACCTCGATCTGGGCCCAAAGAAAATAGAAAACGCCCTCCAGATGCACCTCCTCCTGGTGGCCGTGCCCAGGCAGTTTGTTTACGGCTATTATGAAGCTTTCGCGCGCGCGGGCTTAAACATAACAGCCATTGACCTCCACGCCCTGGCGCTGTGGCGGGTGTTCGGGGGGGTAGTCGCGCCTGCGCCGGCGGAAGCTGCCTGCGGAGTGCTGGACATCGGTTTTACGAACACCCATTTTGTTGTCATCAGGCAAAAAGAACTTTGCTTTGTGCGTGCGTTTCCTGCCGGGAGCAGCCAGGCCGCGGCTCAAATCGAGCGCACCCTGGGGTTGAGCGAAAAAGAAGCCCGGCGGACAATTGAAGAAAAGGCAGGGTTTCTGTTGGAGGCCGCCGTCGCTGAAGATCTGGATGCGGTGCAGTACGATCTGCTTTTGCGGGAGAGCTTCTCCGGGCTGGTTACGGAAATCCGCCGCTCCCTGGACTTTTACCGCCTCCAGGAAAGAGATATCCCGCTGGAAAAACTGATCATTACCGGGGGCGCCAGCAAAATAAAGGGGCTGGCCGGCTTTTTGAGCAGTGAACTGGGCCTGCCGGTGGAGCCGGGATATCCCCTTTTGCCGGTGCAGGGAAAGCCGGGCCAGTTTGAGCCGCTGGACCCCTCTCTGTCGGTGGCGGCGGGGCTGGCCCTGCGGGAGGCAATCCGATGAACCACCGGATTGACCTGCTCCCCGAGGAACTCCAGAGCAAGCCGCCGGTAAACTTGCGCCGCCTCCTTTACATAGTCTTGACAATGCTTTTGACAGTGGGCCTTCTGGCCATCTATGGCCTCTTTCTTTGGGATTATTACCGGGTTTCTGGAGAATTAGCAAGGTTCAACGAGAGATTACCGCAAATCAAAAAGGAGACTGCCCGCCTGGAAGAGATTAAAAGGCAGCGCCTGGACTTAGAGAAAAGGGCCGGAGAACTGGAAGCACTTATCCGGAACCGGCGCACCTGGCCCGGGATGCTGGCCGAAATCGCCAGGACCGTCCCCGGGGAAGTCTGGCTGACCAGTTTGCGGCTGGAAGAAGGGAAGGAAAAACAGGCGCAGAAAAAATCCCCTGCGGACGCTTTGTCCCAAACGCAACCCGGCCAAATACAAAAAAGCCTGGAAAACATCCAGGAAAGTCCGGAGCGGCCTGCGGCGGAAGAAGACAAAGAAACAAAAGCAGAAAGTACATCAACCGTCCCCGGCGTTCCAAATACTCTTTTTATCGAAGGGGCCAGCTATTCCGTACCGGCAGTGGGGATTTTTACTTACCGCCTTGGCCAGTTGCCTTATTTTTCGAAGGTTGTTTTGACCGACTTACATTCTGAGGAAAATAACGGCTACGTGGTGTTTACCGTGGTAGCTTCTTTAAAGGCAGGCGCGCCCAATGTGGAACAGGTTAAGTAACCGGGAGAAGATATTGCTTTCCATCATAGCCTTTGCCTATGCCGCCTGCCATTTTCTCCTGGGCCCCCAGATCAAAGCTTATCAAGACAAAGCGGCCCGGCTGAAGGAAGCCCGGGCGATGCTCGGGAGCCTGGATGCCCAGGCAGAAGCCCTAAAAATGGAAACTGTTGCCCTGGAGCAGGCCCGGGCCCGTTTAAAAAAGCTGCTCGATAAGTTTTCCACCCAGATGCAGGACGGCCTGTTCCTGGTGCAGTTTGGCCGGCTGGCCGAAAAAAACGGCGTCCAGATCCGGAAATTTAAACCGGCAGAGGTGGTAGATTCAGGATATATTCTGACTCTTCCCGTGGAGGTAGAATTACGGGGAACCTATCCATCAATAATCCTGATTATCGATTACCTGGAGAACCTGGCTAATCTTACCGAAATAAGAAATTTGCGGTTTCAAGCCGAAAAAACCCAAATAGTCGCTACTGGCCAGTCCATTCAGGAACCAAAGGAGACAACTGCTTCTTCCGTATATGCTCCGGCGGCAGTTTCTCCGGGTACAGTAACGGTCAGCATGACCCTGCTTATTTATACCCAACCCACTCCCGAAGGAAGAATCCAACTGGAAGGGATCAAAAACTGGGTAGCGGGGCGCCCGGATCCTTTTAAAATTAATTCTGGATAAAGGAACTGGTCCGGTTCCATTCGCTAAACGTCAGGAACAAAAAGGATTTGGCGTAATTCTTAAGCTCTGACGCACACTGCGCCAAAAATGGTAACGGAATCTGGTAAGCCTTTGCAGCGCCAGGAAATCAACATCAGGGATATGGCCCTGGGGGGTTCTGCCAAAGCGCAGCCGGTCAGTAATCACAGAGGAGTCCTTGACATCGGTCTTATCCATATAGGAAATCGAACAGAGGAAACCAATAAAGAGATGGATCACGAAAGAGCCGTTGACATCGGTTTGCCATAATGTTATCATAAATGCAATCATGCTGTTGGGAGTGATAAAAGTGTTTCGAACCCAGATTCAACTTACTGAGCAACAAGTTGCCGCTTTGAAGGCCAAAGCCGCGGTTGAGGGAGTTTCCCTGGCCGGGTTAATCCGCCGGTGCGTCGATCAAATGCTTGCTTCTCCATCGGTTCCGGAGCCAGCAGAACGGATCCGACGCGCTGTCGCTATTGCCGGCCGCTTCCGCTCCGGTTCAGGAGATCTGGCCGTTAACCACGATAAATACCTTGCGGAGGCTTTTGAAAAATGAGTGTTTATGTGGACACTTCAGCTTTTCTGGCCGTCCTGGACGCCGACGACGAAAATCACGCAGCGGCGAAAAAAGTATGGACCGAACTGCTGGAAACCCTGACGACTATCGTCTGCAACAGTTACGTGCTGGTGGAGACTTATGCCCTGGTGCAAAACCGGTTGGGTATGGCGGCAGTACGGGCTTTTCATGAAGATGTCTTACCGGTGCTGCAGTTGGAATGGCTTGATGAATCCCTTCATCAGCAAGCCGCCAACGCGATGCTCACCGCCAACCGGAAAAACTTGAGCCTGGTGGATTGCGCCAGCTTTGCTACCATGAGGCGCCTGGGAATTAAAAAGGCTTTTGCTTTCGATAAACATTTTTCCAGGCAGGGATTTGAATGTCTACCGTCGGACCCGGCCTAACCCCTATTCGACGATCTCCCCGGCGCCGGCCGGCTCCGGGCCGCTACTGCCGGAAGAAGCCGGGCGGGATTTCGACCACCGGTAAAAGTGGTAGAAAATCTAGGTGGGCAGGAAGTGACTTTTAGCCCCGGCCGGTCGGGAATCTATTTAGGCGAAGCAAAATTCAGGCCGGAGCGTGCCGGAGCGGGAGTTTATCCGGCCGGGGCCCGGCAAGCTGAAATCACGAAAACAAAAGGCATAATTAAGGTGGTGGGAAATTATGCCCGACGGAAGAACTTTAATGGAAAATGAGCCTTCTCTGGAACAATTGTATTTTTCTTTAAACGAGCTCCTGGACCGGATTTCCTCCCAGGAAGAATATTTTTACGGGCAGATTAACGAGCTGAAGAAACGGGAAAAAGAACTGCTGGACGCCTGGCAAAGAGAAAGTCAGCATGTAAAACACCTGCGGGAAGTCATCTCTTCCACGGAGGTTCTCTATGACGCTTCCAGCGAGCAGGAAATCAGTGAACGGGCGGTGGAAATCCTGCAAAATCTTTATCCCGAAGCGGCCGTGCGTTTTTTATCTACCTCCACCAACCGCGCCGGGATGAAGCTGCTGGCCGGCAGGAGGTTAACGCCGCCGCTGGCAGAAAAATGCAGGATAAGTCCTCTCGACTGCCCGGTGATGAAAAGGGGAAAACCATATCTCGTCCTGCCGGGAAAGAAGGGTGTCTTTTGCTCCGAGGTAGCTTCTTTGCCCGGGGTTTCCGGTCACGGATGCCTGCCCCTGATGGCCGAAGGAGTGGCTTTTGGCGTCTTGAGCCTCTTTTTTCAGGGTAACCAATCATATGACGATAAAGATATTGAGATGCTCAATATTTTTTCCACGCATATCGGGCTTGCCTTCACCAACGCGCGCCTGATCAAGATCGCCGTGAAGGAAGCACTGACCGACCAGCTGACCGGCCTTCCCAACCGGCGCTACGCCCTGGACGTACTCCAGAAGGAAATCAGCCGTACCGAGCGTTACGGAGGAATTTTTTGCGTGGCGATGATTGACCTGGATAACTTCAAAAAAGTAAACGATACTTTCGGTCACGGCGAGGGAGACAGGGTGCTTGTCCTTTTTGCCGGGGTGGCCGGCCGCGCTTTTCGTAAAACCGACGTGGTGGCCAGGTTCGGCGGCGAGGAGTTCCTCCTCATTCTGCCGCAAACAAGCCTGTCTACCGGGGTGAAAGTTGTGGAAAGGTTTCAGGCCCTTTTCAACCAGGCTACCTTCTCCGGCGCGCTCAAAGCGGTTAACCTGACCTTCAGCGCGGGAGTGGCGGAATACCCGGCCGACGGGCGGGACGTGGAAAGCCTGCTCAACACCGTCGACCAGCGGCTTTACAAGGCGAAAGAAAGCGGGCGCAACCGGGTGGTGGGAAAGGTAGTTGCGCCGGTCGCCATCGAAAAGAAAATCCTCGCCTGGCGAGAGGAAAACGGATGTTAATTATTTTTTTTTCTGGCCGGGATGACGATCGGCAGTTTTTTAAATGTTTGCATTTACCGCTTGCCCCGGCAGGAGTCGATTGTTTACCCGCCTTCCCACTGTCCGCGCTGCGATACAAAACTGGCGGCGCGGGACCTGGTGCCGCTGTTCAGTTACCTGTGGCTAAAGGGCCGGTGCCGCTCCTGCGGGGCGGCGATTCACTGGCGCTACCCGCTGGTGGAACTGCTCACGGGCGCCGTTTTCGTTGCCCTGTACGGCTTTTTCGGCCTCAACGTTTTGCTGCTGAAATATTTGTTTCTGGCCTGCCTGTTGATTGTTATTACTTTTATTGATCTGGAGCATTACCTGATTCCGGACCGCCTGAACCTGGCCCTGCTGGCCGGGGGAATTCTGAGCAATGCGGTAGCGCGCGAGCTTCCCGTGGCCTCCGTTTTCTGGGGCGCGCTTATTCCCGCAGCCGCGCTGGCTATTTTGGCGCTGGCAAGCCGCGGCGGAATGGGCGGGGGCGACGTGAAACTGGCCGGGGCGGCCGGAGTTTTCCTGGGCTGGCCGGGAAGTGGGGTGGCTTTATTTTTAGCCTGTTTGCTGGCCGGGGCGGCGGGAGCTTTGCTGCTTATCTCCGGGCGCAAAAAAAGAAAAGATCCGATGCCCTTCGCCCCCTTTTTCAGTGCGGGAGTTTTTCTCGGTATCTTCTGGGGTGAACCGTTACTCAAATGGTATTTGAATTTCCTGGACCTTTCCTGACGTTTATTTCAATGAGGATTTAATCAGCCCAATTTTCAAGAGATAAACCAGGAACTCTACTAAATTCATTGGTATTATTTGTTACTAAAATCAGGTTTTCAGAAAGAGCATGGGCAGCTATTAATAAGTCATAAGCTCCAATAATCTGTCCTTTTTTCTCAAGTGCTGCGCGAATTTCTCCAAATATAACAGCAGCACTCCCGGAGAAGGGTAGTATTTCCAGGGGTGATAAAAAGCTGGTTAAAGCAATTTTATTTCTTTCTCTTTGTTGACTTTTTTCAACCCCATATTCAAGTTCAGCCAGTGTAATTGCAGAAATACATACATCTCCGATATCTAGTCTTTTTAAGGTTTCAAGGACTTTGACGGGCTTCTTCTTGATTATATAAATACATATGTTTGTATCAAGCATATATCTCATTTAAAAATCGTCCCGCTTTTGTGTAACTGGTTGGTTTCGATCAGATAGGAAGTCGTCTGAAAAATTTTTTAAACTAGACTCGAGATTTATCCATGCACTATCTTTTGGGATTAACAGGACAATATCGTTAATTTTTTTCACAAATACCTCAGAATCTTTAAAACGATATTCTTTTGGTAACCGGACAGCTTGACTTCGGCCATTTTCAAATATTTTGGCAATGTCCATAAAAATTCCCTCCTAAAATAATGATAGTATATATCATAGTATATATCTTGATCTAAAGAATGTCAAATAATTTTCTTCAACAAAAAAGAAGCCGACATCGTCTGCAGACTCCGGAGCGGGGATAGAAACGTGATTTTTTAAGTCAGGGTGGCACTGATTTTGATCGTAAAGGGGATAAATTACGGGAAGAATAATTGCACAGGTAAAAATCACAAACGCATGGATCCTGCCTATGAGATCAGATGCACCGCCCTGGTTGATCCCGGCACCGGGGGGTTGGTTCTGCCCATGGCGTGGAAAGAGAGATTGGAGGTGTTTGTCTTTGGCCGGTGATCAATTTAAGAATCATTTAGACAAAGGCACTTTAAAAGAAGTGCTGGACCTCGCCCTGGCCAACGGCGGGGACTTCGCCGACATTTTTGTCGAGCATAAAACGGCCACGGGGATCGGGGCCGAGGACGGTAAGATTGAGCGGGTGCACTCCGGCATCGACGCCGGTGCCGGCATCCGCGTGCTGGCGGGCGATACCACGGCCTACGCCTACACCAACGACTTAACCCCGCAAGGTCTGAAAGAGGCGGCCCGCACGGTCAGCCAGGCCGTCCGGGCGGGCAAAAAAGAATATAACCTGGATTTGCGAACGTTAAAGCCAACGGTCGATTTTCGTTTCGAGGAGCGGCCCGATGAGGTGGAGACCGCCCGCAAGGCGGCCGCTGTCGCGGCCGCCGACCGGGCGGCGCGGGAAGTGGACCAGGATTTAATCAAGCAGGTGATCGTGAGTTACGGGGACACCATCCAGCAAGTAGTCATCGCCAACAGCGCCGGTGAATACGTGGAGGACGAGCGCATCCGCACGCGCCTGGTGGTCCACGCGGTGGCCGCCGCCGGCGAGGTTATCCAGACGGGTTTTGAGGCGGCGGGCAGCTTAGCCGGGTTTGACCTTCTCCAGCGCTATCTTCCGGAAGACCTGGGGAAAATCGCGGGCACGCGGGCGGTTAACATGCTCAAGGCGCAGCCGGCCCCGGCGGGAAAAATGCCCGTGGTGATGGCCGGGGAGGCCGGCGGCACCATGGTGCACGAGGCCTGCGGCCACGGCCTGGAGGCGGACCTGGTCCAGAAAAAACTGTCCGTTTACGCGGGCAAAAAAGGGGAGCAGGTAGCCTCTTCCCAGGTAACGGTCATCGACGACGCCACCCTGAACGACCGCTACGGTTCCTACCGCTTTGACGACGAAGGCGTCCCGGCGCGGAAGGTTACCCTGATTGAAAACGGCGTGCTGACCGACTACCTGTACGACCGGCTCACGGCCGGCAAAGAAAACCGGGCGTCCAACGGCCACGGCCGGCGGGAATCGTACCAGCACAAGCCCATTCCACGGATGGGCAACACCTACATCGCTCCCGGCAAGATGGACCCGGAAAAAATCATTAAAGAAACGAAAAAGGGGCTGCTGGTGAAAAAGATGGGTGGCGGCCAGGTGAACACCACCAACGGGGATTTTGTTTTCGACGTGGCGGAAGGGTACCTGATCGAGGACGGCCAGGTGGGACCCCTGGTGCGCGGCGCCACGCTGACGGGCAACGGCCCCGAAGTGTTAAGAATCGTGGAAATGGTGGGGCGGGACCTGGGCTTTACTATCGGCACCTGCGGCAAAGACGGCCAGGGCGTGCCCGTTAGCGACGCGCAGCCGACGTTGCTGATTCAGCAACTGATCGTTGGGGGAACAAAGGTAAACGGGAATGGCAAAATCCGCCGGCTCTAGAAAAAGTTCGTACACCGTTGGGCTGGTTGGGCGGCACCAGCCACAGCGGCCAAACCGGAAAAATCCGCCGGTTGTAAGCCGGTTTAACGGCAGGCCGTTTAACACCCAACCGGTTTTAGTTAACCCGCCCACCCCCTATTAAAACGTCGTATAGCTGCCCTGGTTGGTGCTGACCAGCTTGGTCATCAGGTTGGCCAGCGCCTGCTTTTCATTTTCGTCCGCCACTGCCCAGAGTTCCTTGAGCGTTTTTTGTTCCGGGGTAGCGGGGGGCACGTTCTCGGCCAGCAGATCCCCGGCCTGCCGGGCAAAAGCAACAATCCGGTCCCTGCTGATCCCAAGTTCGCCGGCAAACTCCACAGTCTGCCCTAAAAACCTCTTCCAGGCCTCCCAATCTAAGGTTGCCCGCTTAAAGTCCATTGTACCATCTCCTTTCCGGTAATCAGCTGCCTTAATGAGTTTTTCTATGCTTTTTTGATCCTTTTCTTTATTTTGATCCTTTTCTTTCTAAAATATACAATAGCTGATCAGCACACATTTTTCGCTCAAGCATATTTTTTATTTAGAAAGCTGGAGGTGGTTTATTCATGAAAATCGGCGATATTGTCACGCGCAGAATTTACGGGGAAGATATCCAGTTTTGTATTTTGGGCTTTTATACCAGGCAGGCGACGGGCGAGCGGGTAGCGATCCTGGCCATGTTGGACCCCTCCACCATCGTTGAGGCCTCCGTGGACGAACTGGCGCCGGTTTCTTTGCGCCATTTATTCGCGTTGACCACCAACGTCTACACTCATTAGCGCCACTTACCGGCCGCCCCTCGCCCCTTAACGGCCGCCGGTGCAAAACGGCCCGCAAACAGCCCGCAAAAGAAAAAAGACGGTAATTTTTTTATCTGGCGGAAAAAGGAATAGGCTCATTTCCATTGAATAATACTAAGATGGAAAGGAGCGAAAAATCTGGTGGCGGAAGAACTGGCGGCTGAAGAAAGGGATTTTTTAAGCCTGGGCGAATTTGTCTGCGCGCGGGCCAGGGCGCTGGGGGCCGCGGAGGCGGAAGCCTACCTGGCCGATAACCGGGAAATCGTGATCGAGGTTCGCCACGGGCAGGTGGAAACAATGAAGCAGGCCCGGGATCAGGGGCTGGGGCTGCGGGTGGTCACGGAAAACCGCGCCGGCTTTGCTTTTACCTCCGATTTAAGCAAGGCGGCCCTGGAGGAAATTATCCGGCAGGCGCTGGCCAACGCCCGGGAAACTGCTGAAGATCCGCACCGGCAGCTGCCTCCGCCTGCTCCCGAATATCCTGAATTGGACCTTTTTGATCCCGACATCTTGAACGTTTCCCTCGAAAAGAAGATTGAACTGGCCAAAACGCTGGAGGAAGCGGCCAGGGGTTATGATGCCCGGGTAAAAATAATTGAAAGTTCCACCTACCAGGACGCGCAGTCGGAAATTGCTCTGGTTAATTCCCTGGGCTTGCAAAATACGTACCGGGTGACGTATTGCGGCCTTTACCTCTCCCTGGTGGCGGAAGAAAACGGCGATCAGCAGACGGGTTTCGCCCTGGACTACCGCCTTCGCCTGCGCGAGCTGAATCCCCGGGAAGTGGGCAGCGAGGCCGCCCGGCGGGCAACCCGGATGCTGGGCGCCAAACCGGTAACGACGCGAAAAGTCCCCGTTATTTTCGAGCCCTACGTGGCGGTAGGCTTTTTGGGCCTGCTGGCGCCGGCTTTGAGCGCCGAAGCCGTGCAAAAAGGCCGGTCCCTTTTCCGGGGCAAGGTGGGCCGGCAAATCGCCTCCGCAAAAATCAATCTCGTCGACGACGGCCTTTTGGCCAACGGGATTGCTTCCACCCCGTTTGACGGCGAAGGAGTGCCGGCGTCCCGCACGGAGTTAATCCGGGAAGGGGTTCTACAGGGATTTTTGCATAACACGTACACGGCGGCGAAGGAAGGGACGGTTTCCACCGGCAACGGCACCCGCGCCTCCTTTAAAAGCACCCCGGAAGTGGGGACCACAAACTTTTTCATTGAACCGGGCAATTCCGCCCCGGAGCAGCTGATCGGCGAGTTAAAGGACGGTTTTTACGTCACGGAAGTAATCGGGATGCACACCGCCAACCCCATTTCGGGGGATTTTTCCGTGGGTGCGACCGGAATTTTAATTGAGCACGGCGAATTAACCCGTCCGGTAAGGGGAGTGGCCATTGCCGGCAACATTCAGGAACTGCTGCGCCAGGTGGACGGGGTGGGGAGTGATCTGCGGTTTTTGGGCAGCCGGGGCTCGCCCACCCTCCGGATCGCCGCCCTGAGCGTCGGCGGCCACTAAAAAAACAGGGGATAGGGGTTAGAGATTAGTACACTTAAGACTCAAGATCTACGCAAAATGGAAAAATAAAAAACCCAAATCACCCGCAAAAAAATCAAGCA
>JAIMBK010000066.1 GCA_023511535.1 Armatimonadota bacterium | reverse complement strand
CCAGGCTGAAGGTGTACTGCCGGTGGTGAATGCGGTCGAAAGAGCGCCTGATCGCGTCCAGGTCGCCCGCCGCCACCGGGCCGCCCCCCACCGGCGTGCGGACCGTGTGCTCCTGGCCCACGTAACGCATGTCCGCCGCCCGCAAAAAGACCACGTCGCGGGGCGGGACCCCCTGCCGGGCGAAGACGGCCAGGGCCTCCTCCTCCATTTCCGCGTAAATGGCGTTGATCTCGTCCGGGTCGGCGCCCGCCGCGGGCATGATGCGGGTCTTGACGAAGTCCTGGCGCAGGTCGGCCATCAGCATCCCCCAGGCGGAGAAGGTCCCCGGCATGTTGGGGACGACGACCTTCTTGATCTTCAGCTCGGCGGCCAAAAAGGCGCCCAGCACCCCGCCGTTGCCGCCCATCACCACCATGGTGAAGTCCCGGGGGTCGTAGCCCCGCCGGACGGAAACGAGCTTTAGGGCGTTTAGCATGTTGCTGTTCGCCGTCCTGATCACGCCCAGGGCCGCCTCCCCGACGCCGATGCCGTAGTGGGCGGCGATCTTCTCCAGAGCCTTCCGGGCCAGGCCGGCGTCCAGGGCGAACTCGCCCCCCAGAAACCCCTCCGGGTTGATCCGGCCGGCGACCACGTTGGCGTCGGTGAGCGTGGGCTCCGTGCCCCCCAGGCCGTAGCAGGCCGGGCCGGGGCTGGCCCCGGCGCTTTTCGGACCCACCTTCAAAACCCCCACCTCGTCGATCCAGGCGATGCTCCCGCCGCCCGCGCCGATCTCGATGATGTCCACCACCGGCACCTTGATCGGGTAGCCCGCCCAGTAAGGGGTCTTTTCGATGTGGTAGTCGGTGGTCACCTTGTACTCCGCCTTCTCCACCAGGGAGGTCTTGGCGGTCGTCCCGCCGATGTCCAGCGTGATGATGTTTTCCTCGCCGATCGCCCGGCCCACGACGACCCCGCCGATCACCCCGCCGACGGGGCCGGACTCCACCAGGTGGATGGGGGCCTTCTTGGCGAAGTCGAAAGTGGCGGTCCCGCCGTTGGACTGCATCACGTGCAGGTCGCACTTAATCCCCATTTCCTTCAGGCGCCCCTCCCTGCGCACGAAGTATTCGTTGCGCACGGAGGTGGCCATGCCGTAAACCAGCCGGGCGTACCAGGGCCACCACATAAGGGTGACGGCGATCATCGAATTGGTCAGGTTCGGCTTTAAAACGGCGCAGATGGCCAGCGCCAGGATCAGGGGGGGGCACGGCCAGGAAAATGTCGGTCAGGCGCATGATCACCGTGTCGATCCAGGTCCCCCTGTAGTAACCGGCCAAAAGCCCCAGGAGCACCCCCGCCGGCACGGCGATGGCCAGGACCACCACCGCCATGAGCAGGGCGCCGCGGAACGAGAACAGAATCCTGGTGAGGATGTCGCGCCCGAAAACGTCGGTGCCGCAGAGGTACTGGGCGCCGGGCGGGCTGCTGGCGTTGGCGTAGTCGACGAACTCCTTCGCGTGCTGCGGGTAGGGGGAAATCACCGGCGCCAAAAGGGCGGCGAAAAACACGGCCAGCACGATCGCCAGCCCGGCCACGGAAAGCCGGTTCCGGGAAAATTTATACCAGCTTTTGAGCAAAGACGCCTTCAGCCGGGCCCCCGCCGGGGGGACCGCCGCTTCCGGGGCATTCCTTCCCGGCCCCGCTCCTGGCCCCGTTATTTCGGGCTTCGTCCCGAAATGCATATTTTTCTCGTTTTTTTCCAACATCATGCCCTCCCTCCCAGCCGGATGCGCGGGTCGAGGAAGGAAACGACGAAATCGACCAGAATGTTCACCAGAACGAAAATGAGGCCGAAGCAGAAGCCTTCTGAAAATGTAAGCGCGCAGGTTCATGTTGCCGGCAGCAAAACCTCCTTTTTAATTTAACTAAATTTAGGCGGTGGCCCGCCCGTTTTTCAAGGTGAGCCACCGCCGTTTTAGACAATCGACAGGAGGCCTTAAAAAACCTTTCCTGCACCTTTTACTGCGCCTGCGGCATCTTTTCCGGGAAAACCTTGAAGTTGCGGAAGTAGAAATTGTACCCCATTACCGGGCTGACCGGCTTGCCGGCCTTGGTGAGCTCCGCGGCCGGCCAGTAGATGTAATCCTTCTGGTAGGCCCTCTTTTCCGCCTGGTCCAGCACCCAGATCGTCGGGCAGAGCTCGATGACTTTTTCCTGGATCCCCTTGTATTTGGCCATCCGCTGAGCAGTGTCCATCGTGGCCAGGGCGTCCTCGATGGCGGCGTCGATATCTTTATCCATCAGCCACTCGCACTGTTCCCAGGTGCCCACGGACTTGGAGTGGTAGCGCGTCTCCAGGATGGAGCCCGCCTCGTTGTAGTGGGGGCTGACGAAGATCGTGCTGATGTTCGGCGTCGTCTCCTTCCTGGCCACCTGCTCGATGAAGGACAGCCACGGGACTTTCACGACGTTCACCTTGATCCCCAGCTTGGCCGCCTCCGTCTGGAACAACAGGGCGATCTTCTCCTCGTCGGGGACCTCGGCCATCCAGGCCAGCTCCACCGGGTACTGGTCGAGGCTGCCAGCGTATTTGGATTTGGCCAGCTCCTCTTTTGCCTTCTCGAGATCGAACGTGTACTGGAAGGCATTCTCGTTAAAGCCCGGCAGGATGTGGCTCACCGGCCCGCGCGCCGGTTTGGAGGCCGGGAAGATCCTTTCCGCCGCCGTTTTGTAGTCGAAGGCGTAGGCCAGCGCCTTGCGGAAGTGCACGTCGTCGGTCGGCGGCTTTTTGGTGTTCATCATGAGGTTCAGCGTGGTGCCCGAGAAGGAGGCGTTGACCGCCACCCCGGGAATTCCGGCGAGGGCCTTTAACGCTTCCTCGCTCTGCCACTGGTCGGAGATCTCCAGCTCCCGGCGGGTCATCATCGTCCGCACCGTGGAAGCCGCCGTGGTGCCGATGATCTTGAAGGCGTCGGGGGCGTCCTTGTTCTCCCAGCCGCCCCAGTAGCCGGGGAACTTCACGGCGTAAAGGTACTCCTGCTTTTTGAGCTCCTTCACCGTGTACGGCCCGCTGCCGGCGTCGTTGGTGAGCAGCCACTCCTTGCCGTAGTCCCCCATTTCCCCGTACTGCCCGGGCTTTTTGATGTTGGCCAGCACCTGGCTTTTGTCCAGGACGTACAGGCGGACCAGCGTGGCCAGGAAGGGGCCGAAGGGCTTGTTCAGTTTAAACTGCACTTTGTACTTGTCGACCGGAACGGCTTCCTTCACCACCTTGGCGAAGAGGTACCCGTACCCTTCCCCCATGGCGATGATCCGCTGCATGGAAAAGGCGACGTCTTCGGCGGTGAGCTCCTCGCCGTTGTGGAACTTCACCCCCTGCCGCAGCTCAAAGGTCCAGGTGAGGCCGTCGGGGCTGGTCTCCCACCTGGTGGCCAGCATGGGGCTGACCGTCCCGTCGTCGTTGGGGAAAACCAGCGTGTCGTAGAGGTTGCACAGGGCGATGGAACTGCTGTAGTCCGAACCCACTCCGGGGTCGATGTTGGGGACGTTGGCCTCCGTAATCCGGATGATCTTTTCTTTGGGAGCGCTCTGTCCTTCCGTCTTACCGGCCGGCGGCTTGCCCCCGCACCCCGCCGCCAGCAGGGCGACCAGAACCAGGAGGACCCCCGGAACAATTACTTTTTTCCAAAACCCGGCTCCTCTGCCCAAAAAAACTACCCCCTTCTTCAAAAAATGCTCCCCAAGTTATTCTTTACGGAGCCGCCGATGCCTTTGTAAAAGTAAACAAATCGCACGGCCGTTTTTGTCGGCAAAAAACAACTGCCCGGCAAAGGGATTTTCCCGGGACCGCTTCCGGCCATCCCCGGGCTTTCGTTTCCGGCCCGCTCCGGCTTTTATTGCGCCCGCCCGGCACACACCGGCGGACCGTTCTCCGGTTGCCCGCGGTTTTTAGGAGGGCTGCCTTTCCAAAACAGCCGGGACTATGCCGGGTGCCGGACGCCCGGCCCGCCCGGGCGCCGCTTTCCGGCGTGGCCGTAATCGCCCGGCCTTCCCGAAGCAAACTTGAAAACCGGGCGGCGCTCCCTTCGAATATTCGTTCTCCGCCCACCTCCTCCATTTTCCCTGCCGTTGGGAAAGGGAATATGTAGCTGTAAAATATAAAATAAAAGTGGGCAATCACCAGTAATCACCAGGGGGAGAAAAAAGGACTTTTCCCCCGAAAGAAAGAAGAAAACCTCCAATGCAACCCAACCAAAATCACAAAGGAGGTTTCTTCTGATGATGAATACTGCACCCCAGATCCAAACAGCCCAAGACTATCTAAAAGAAAGCCCCTGGCTGCAAGATAAGAAGGTGAGTACCCTCCTCACCAGTGTACTCGCCGGGAGGATAAATTTCAATACCCTGGAGAAAGAACTATTTACCATCGCCCGGAACTACCTAATGCAAATGCTAAGAGCCGTGCTTGAACATCTTGATCAGCTGATCCTTCACTCGGCCCAACGAGAGGGTGTAGATTCTCAAATTAATCCAATAACGATTCTCACATTAAATTGGGTCAGTCCAGTCCAAAAAAAAGCGAAATTCGCAAATTAAACCGGTACCTTCCAACAACATTTGCAAATTCTATCGGTATAGAAAAAACCGGGCTGCCGTCATCAGGCAGCCCCAAGCTAAAGGCAGTTAATCCCGGTACCTGTTCTGAAGAGCCAGCATTTCCGCCCGCGCTTCTTGCAATTTTTCGCGGAACACGGTGGCAAACCAGCTCCTTCGGTTCCTGGTCGGCGGATAGACCCTGGCTTTATCGAAAACCTTGCAAATCGCTTCGACCATTTCTTCTTTGGTGTAGTTTAATTCCTGGGCCATCTTAACCGCCACGGGCAGCAGATCGAAAAAACCGGTGCGCAAAAAATAATCTTTCAGGCTGTGCACAGCACTCCAACCTCCTAAATTTCCAGCTCCTGCTGGGCCTGGTAGACCACCTCGGGATCGATTTCCCTTTGCTTTTTGCTGCAGGCACAGATCAAACAGGTGGTGACCAGGTTGTTGACCAACCGGGGGAGCCCGTTGGTGACGGCATAGATTGCCTCAAAGGCGGCGGGGGTAAAAATCTCCTCGTGCAGGCCGGCGTGCTTTAACCGGGTAAGGCAATACTCCCGGATCTCCTCGGCTCCTAACCCCCGCATGGAATATTTGACGGCCAGCCGCTGCCGCAAAGGGTTGTTCACGTTGAGGGCAAGCTTGTTCCGGATTAAAGTCTGCCCGGCCAAAATCAGTATAAAGGGGTTTTGCGAGTCCATCTGAAAGTTGAAAAGAAGCCTTAAGTCCTCCAAGATCTTGTTGCCCGCCAGGTGAATTTCGTCCAAGACAATCACCGGGGTAAGGCGCCGCTCGTAATAAAGACTGGCAATGGCCCCCTGAATCTGGTGGAAGATGCTCACCTTCTTGTGCTTCGGTTCTTCCCCCAGGGCCAGAGCCAGGCCCTGGTAGAATTCCAGCACGGTCACCGTGGACAGGGCGAAATAACACGTCTTGTAGTGGGCCGGGTTGAGCTCGCTGACGTACCTGCGCAAAGCGCTGGTTTTCCCGCACCCCGGCTCCCCGGTAACCAGGCCGATCCCCCGCACCTGCTGCAAATATTTCAAACGGGAAGTCAGCTCTGCCAGGTCCTGGCTGACAAACAACTGGTCAAAGGGCACCTCTTTGGAAAAAGGGTTGAACTTCAAACCATAAAACTGGGTGAACATCATTTTTCTTCACCTTCATTTTCGAGCAGGCGGGTAAAAGAGATGGCCGGCGCGGGAATCTCTTCCCCGGTCTTAGCAGGAAGATGTTCCGGCTCATCGTTTTGGTGCGCCGGACGGCCGCGCTTCTTCCTTTTTACCCAGGCGTTGGCAAAGAAGTCCACCTGTCTGGCTTCGCCCACTTTTATGCCGTCCCGGTAAAGGAGCACCGGCCGGGCGGGGGATTTAAGCCATTCCGGTTCGTACCTGACCTCCACCCTGCTGCCGGCAAACTTCTGGTCTGTCTCGAAAAGGGTGTTTTCCAAAGAAAAGGTGGCGTCGTGATTGACTTTGCGGGTCGCCCGCAAAAGGAAATACTCGTCTAAAAGGACCGGGTCGGAAAACATCTTCACCGCTTGCGCCTGAGATAAGAAATAGTCCAGGGGGCTCATGTTCAGGGCGCCGTGGATCTTGCGCTGGTAATCCGTCTCCAGCCACTGCCAGAAAAGCAGGTTTAGTTCCTCCAAGGACTTTACCCTGTCCACCTCCAGGCGGTTTAAAAAGCGCATCCGGACGGTCCGGAAAAACCGTTCCACCTTGCCCTTGGAGTGGGGAGAAAACGGCTCCGTATGCAAAAGCGTGCACCCCAGGGCAGCGCAAACCACGGCCAGCTGGCTGCAGCGGTAAACCTTGCCGTTGTCGGTATAGATCATCTTTGGGATCCCCCGTTTTAAAATTGCCTCTTTGAAAACGGTCCTGACCGCGGTAAAATTCTGCTCCCAGCAGAACCGGGCGGCCGTAACCAGTCGGGAGGCATCATCAATGAAGGCAAGGAGGTAGGTTTGTTTTTTGGACCGGCCTATCCTTAAATACGGGCCGTACATGATGTCCGTCTGCCAGAGCTCGTTAACCCGCTGGTGGGAAAAGCGCCGGATCTCCTTTTCTTCTTCACCGGGGTCTTTGCCGGCGGCCAGGTCCGGGTTCTGGGCCAAAAAGCGGTAAAAGGTGGCCAAAGAGAGCTTATCCGGGGTGAACACCCCCTCTTTGACCAGTTCCTCGTAGAGGAGGGTGCCTTTTAAACCGGGCTTTTCCGCCCTCTTCCGCCGGATCTTTTCGGCGATTTCTTCGGTCACCCGGCGGCTTTTCCCCCTGTCGGAGCGATAGCCCGGCTTTAACCCCTCCAGACCATGGCGACGGTAAAGGTAGAGCCACCACTGAAAGGACTTCACGGCGTAGCGCCGCGGTCCGTAGTGGGGCATGTCGATAGGCTGGGCTGAGAGTTTTCGAAAGTATTCCTGCTGGTTCAATTTTCCCTCGTTTAACACCGGCGCAATTAAGGAGAACTTTTTTAAGGCGATGTTTTCCCTTTCTTTGGCGTCGGGCATGACCAAAACCTCCTGCTTAAGGAGGCTCTAAGCGCTTAAAGCCTTTTATTGGCGCCGCCGTAATCGTAACATTTCTCTGGCCAAGTAAAAAGACAAAAGGTTTGTTGGCGGCTTTTGCCCTTCGAAGGGGGTACCCAAAAGGCTCCTTAAATGCTAAAATTATGTGCAAGGAGCCAGGAAAGAGTACCCACATTGGGCGGAAAACCTGGTGGAGAAGGTCTGGATCCGGGCAAATCCAGCAGCCACAATGTGCAGTACCTTTTTGGCTCCTTCCCTTTTATCCAGGTTCTCCCCTGGTAGCTCTACCCGGGGGAGGAGCTGGCGAAGGCCCAGTTTGATGCGGTTTAAGTTGGCAAAAAAGCGCCGGGTGTAAAACTGCAGGTGGGCAGGGGCCCAGAACAACCCCTTAAGCAACTGCAAAGAGGTCCGAAGGGAGTAGCAAAACACCAGGATGTACCGAAGGGCTGTATAGATCACCTCCACCGTGTACTGGAAGTAAGGCAGGCAAAAGGAAGGCAGGTACGAGACGGTCTTGCCGCAATGTTTGCAGTGGTACCGGCGGATCAAAATCCGGGCGCTGAAATCCGGGGCGACGACGTTCCGGCGGTAAAAGCCGTGCTTTTGCGGGGCTATCTTGACCAGGCAATGCGGGCAGGAATCGGGTACGGGAAAAGGGAAATCTTTGCCCAGACGGTGATATTCTTCGGGCGAGACGGAAGTGTAGAAGATCTTTTGCATGGTAATTAACACCAGCAAATATTCTACCTTTTCCGCCTTGGAATTTAAAGGGGTACACTGGTGGGTGTGCCGATATATGGGATGAGACGGACGGACATTACCAAAAGAAAATGAGAAAGATTTGCAGATTGCTTCGGTATTAAAACCGGTTGCATATTGTTCAATCTGATAATATTTGCCTGGAATGGGCTAAATGAAAATGAGAATTTACAAGTCCCTAACTTAAGCAGCCTTTAGACTCTGTTGCTCTTGTTTCAGTTGGGCCAGGGTACCGGCAAGGAACGTAATCATGCTGATGGTCACATCAACAAAAGCCTTGTCGATCCCCCGCCGGGTATCTTGTCAAAAAAGAGATGCTCTTTTAATAGCCCAAACCACCGTTCTATGGAACTTCTCCGGTTATGTAGTTTTTGCCATTTATCGCTCCCCCGGTGTGGGCAGCAGAACAAACGGGGGTTTTCGCTTATCTTTAACCTGACTACCGGCCCATAGGAGTTGTCGTCATCACACTCTTTTTGACACTCGTCCGGCGGGGCAAAGAGGCGTGCCGTCATCAAGAAACCCTCCGGGTTTCCTTTGGTTCCTCTTGTTCAAATTGATAATGGCCTGGGCTTTCAAACTGATGGCCTTCTTGTGGTTTTCCTTTCGTGAAGGGCCTTGATTTTCAAGAAACGGAAGTTTTGCAGGTGGCACAAGGATATAATAAAAGGGGGTTTTGCTTTCATATGGAAGAGAATAAGAGGCCCAGAAAGAGGTGGATCAACGATTGGTGGCCTAACAGACTGAACCTGAAGATCCTGCGCCAGCACTGCCCGAACTCCAATCCCTACGGGCAGGATTTCGACTACACCAGGGAATGCAGTGAGCTGGACCTCGCTGCCGTCAAGAAGGATCTTCAGGAGATCATGACTTCTTCCCAGGACTGGTGGCCTGCTGATTTTGGCCATTACGGCCCTCTGTTCATCCGCCTGGCTTGGCACAGCGCGGGGAGCTATCGGGTCTACGACGGAAGGGGTGGGGCAAGGACCGGCGATATCCGCTTTTCACCCAGAATCGATTGGCCGGATAATATCAACCTGGATAAAGCCATCCGCCTGCTTTGGCCAGTGAAGCAGAAGTACGGCCGGAAGCTGTCCTGGGCGGATCTCATCGTGCTGGCCGGCAATGTGGCCCTGGAAAGCATGGGCGTGAAGGTTATCGGCTTTGCCTTGGGAAGGGAGGACAGCTGGGAACCTGACGAGGGGGCGGATTGGGGTCCGGAAGAGGAAATGCTCACGGGCAAGAAGCGTTTCAAGGCAGGGGAATTGGAAAAGCCCTTTGCCGCAACGGAGATGGGCCTGATCTATGTCAATCCCGAGGGGCCGGGGGGAAATCCTGACCCCGTTGAGTCGGCCAAGGAGATCAGGGTGGCCTTCGCGCGTATGGGGATGAACGACGAGGAAACCGTGGCCTTGATTGCGGGTGGGCATGCCTTTGGAAAATGCCACGGCGCGGCCAAAGATACCTATTTGGGGCCGGAACCCGCCTCTTCCCCCCTTGAACAGCAGGGCCTGGGATGGAAATTCGGATATGGAAGCGGCAAGGGACCGGATACCTTTACCTCTGGCTTCGAACTTGCCTGGTCCCCGACCCCCACACGTTTCGGGGTCCACTATCTTCGTTTGTTGTTCGACAACGAATGGGAGTTGACCAGGAGCCCCGCTGGAAAGCAGCAATGGGTGGCTAAGAACGCGCAGAGTATCATTCCCGATGCCCACGACCCTGATAAAAAGCACCCACCCATGATGCTCACGGCCGACCTGGCCCTGAGGTTTGATCCGGTTTATTCGGAGATCGCTCAGCGGTTTCTGAATAACCCTAAAGATTTCGAGGAGGCGTTTGCAAAGGCCTGGTTTAAGCTCACCCACAGGGACCTGGGGCCCCGTTCCTGCTATTTCGGCCCCGAAGTACCTGAAGAGGTTTTTCTCTGGCAGGATCCCCTGCCAGAGCGCGACTACAAGCTGATCGACGAAGATGATATCCGGGCCCTGAAACAAGAGATACTGGCCTCAGGTCTGAGCATTTCCCTACTCGTCTACACGGCTTGGTCTTCTGCCTCCACATATAGGGACTCGGACAGGCGCGGGGGAGCCAACGGGGCCCGAATCCGCCTCGCCCCCCAGAGGGAATGGGCGGTGAATCACCCCGAGATGCTGGTTAAGGTTCTCGCCGTTTACGAGGGTATACAGCAGCGGTTCAATGAGAAGCAGCAGACTTGCAAGACTGGCAAGAGGGTCTCCCTGGCAGACCTCATCGTGCTCGGCGGCTGCGTAGCAGTTGAAGCAGCGGCCAAGAAGGCGGGAGTAGAGATCACCGTCCCCTTTACACCCGGAAGAGTAGATGCCACTCAGGAACAAACAGACGTTGCCTTTTATGCACTCATGGAACCCTTTGCGGACGGCTTCCGCAACTACTGGAAGGGACGAGATCCCATTGACGAGGATAATATACTGAGCACGCCGGAGTACTTCCTGGTGGACAAGGCCCAGCTCCTTACCCTCACGGTACCGGAGATGACGGCACTTGTAGGCGGTTTGAGAGCCTTGGGGGCCACTTATGGCTTCGAGAAGCACGGGGTCCTCACCGAGACGCCGGGCGCACTCACCAACGATTTCTTTGTCAATCTCCTGAATATGGGGACGGAGTGGAAGGCTGCTGACGAGCGCCGGTATCTCTTCAACGGCTACGACAGAAAGACAGGCGAGTTGAAGTGGACGGCGACGAGGGTAGACTTGATCTTCGGCCACCACGAGGAGCTGAGGGCGGTGGCTGAGGTTTATGGCGCCGTTGATGGCAAGGAGAAATTCGTCCAGGACTTCGTGGCGGCCTGGGATAAGGTGATGAACCTGGATCGATTCGATTTAGCTTGATTTAAAGATTACGGACAGCCAGCGACCGGTTTTTAGCGGGCGGCGCTTTGCGCCGCCCGCTGAGCCGTTTCGCAGACAGTTTGGAACTGCAAAACAGGTATTCCTCGTAGCTTAAGTTGCTTTTAACTGCCCTTGCTGACAACTCCTGATGACAGGAGACGATCCCCTTCAGTTTTAAGGCCCGCAACTGGTTTTCCAGATGGTTGTTCAGCTCATTCACCAGACAAAATCAATACCAGCTACGTCCTAATTACCCAATTGTTGCCATTGGAAAAGGGTATTATGCAGGTCGTACAAATCTTGATTATTTTTACCGGGAAGTCGAACTTTGCTGTATACATTGATTGAAAAGAGGAATTGATTGCAAAACCAAAGAATTAATTATAAAATTAAATTTGGGTTCAGGCAGTTTATATGTTTTTTTCTATTACTAAAACAAAGGGGTCGTGGCTGTGCAGCAGGCAATTGCTCTTCCCGGTGGCTCCGCCCGTTTCTGCGCCGAAGTGGAAGAGATCTCCGGCCAGGACGTGAGGCGCTGCTACCAGTGCGGAAAATGTACGGCCGGCTGTCCGCTGGCCTTTACGATGGATCTGGCTCCGAACCAGGTAATGCGGATGGTTCAGCTGGGTATGGAGAACGAAGTTTTGAATTCCCAGGCGGTCTGGCTCTGCGCCTACTGTCTCACCTGCACGGTGCGCTGCCCGCGGCAGATCAGCGTCGGCGACGTAATGGACGGGCTGCGCATCCTGGCCAGACAGAAAGGGATTTTGGGGTCCGGCCGGGGCCGCCGGGTGGCCCTGTTCAACGAAAGCTTTCTTGCCTCCGTAAAAAGGCTGGGGCGCCTTTACGAATTCGGGGCGATGCTTTTGTATAATTTGAAGAGCGGCCGGCTCTTTCAAAATGCCGACGTGGGTTTGAAGATGTTTTTGCGCGGGAAGCTCAAGCTGGGGACGACCCGGGTAAAGAAGATCGCAGAGATGAGGAACATATTTAAGCAGCGCCTGCCGGCCGTCCGGCAAGAGCGGGAAGGGGTGAGGAGATGAAGATTGCCTATTTTCCCGGGTGCTGTTACGAGACCAGCGCCAGGGAATACGACGTTTCCACGCGGGCCGTCTGCAGGCATTTGGGGATCGAACTGGTCGAGCCGCCCGACTGGAACTGCTGCGGCTCCACCCCCGCCCACAGCACCGACCGCCTGCTGGCTCTGGCCATGGCCGCCCGCAACCTGGCCCAGGTTGAAGAAATGGGTCTGGCGGAGGTAACGGCTTCCTGCGCGCTCTGCTACCAGCGGCTGGCCCTCACCCAGGCGGAGCTGGCCGAAAACGGGGAACTGCTGGCGGAAGTAAACAGGCTGACGGGGCGTCCCTACCGGGCGACGGTGAAGGTGAGGCCCGTTCTGGATATAATCGCCGGGCTTGGTGAGGAAGAGTTCCGCTCCCGGGTCGTCAGGCCCCTTAACGGCTTTAAGATTGCCGCCTATTACGGGTGCCTGCTCGTCCGCCCGTCCAAAACAAAAGTGGACGATCCGGAAAACCCGCAAATGATGGACAGGGTTTTGCGCCTGGCGGGGGCGGAAACGGTGGACTGGACGCACAAAACCGAATGCTGCGGGGCTTCTTTGGCGATCAGCAACGAAGAGGTTGTGGTCCGGATGGTGGCCAGGATCATCAAGGCGGCAGCCCTGGCGGGCGCGGACTGCATTGCCACCGCCTGCGCCATGTGCCATTTCAACCTGGACATCCGCCAGGAAAAGGTGAGCCGCCTGCTGGGCAAAAAGTACAGCCTGCCCGTTTTCTATTTCACCCAACTCCTGGGCCTGGCAATGGGCTTAAATCCGAAAGAGGTCTGCGTCCACACGCATTTCGTGGATGCGCGACCCCTTGTGAAAAAGATAATATGAACAATATGAAATAAACTTTCTGGTTTAATCCGTAGAAAACGAAAACGCAAAAACTAGGGGCGATTGTTTAATGCACAGAATCGGCGTTTTTGTCTGCTGGTGCGGTTCGAACATAGGCGGGGTCGTGGACGTTCCCCGGGTGGTGCGGGAGGTGGCGAAACTCCCCGGCGTCGTTTACAGTACCGACTACAAGTATATGTGCTCCGAGCCGGGGCAGGGGATGATCATCCGGGCCATCCGGGAGCACCGCCTGGACCGGGTGGTGGTGGCCTCCTGCTCCCCCCGCCTGCACGAAGATACCTTCCGCAAAGCCGTCCTCCTCGGCGGTTTGAACCCCTACCTGCTGGAAATGGCCAACATCCGGGAGCACTGCTCCTGGGTTCACCAGAACGATCCGGAAAAAGCCTCGGAAAAGGCGGTCGCCATTATCCGCCGGGCGGTGGCGAAAGCGGCCCGGCTGGAGCCGCTGGTCCAGAAAAGAATTCCGGTGACGAGAAGAGTGCTGGTGGTGGGCGGGGGGATTGCCGGCATCCAGGCCGCCCTGGACATTGCCGAGGCTGGCTACGATGTTGTGCTGGCGGAAAAACAGCCGACCATCGGCGGAAAAATGGTCCTTCTGGATAAGACCTTTCCCACTCTGGACTGCTCGGCCTGCATCAGCACGCCCAAGATGGTCAGCGTGGCCCGCCATCCGAACGTCCTTCTGCTGACCTGCGCCGAGGTGGAGGAAATCCGGGGCTTCGTCGGCAATTTCAACGTAACGGTGAGGCTGAAGGCTATTTCTGTAGATTACGATAAGTGCACGGGTTGCGGCACCTGTTGGGAGAAGTGCCCCACGAAGGTGCCCAATGAATTCGACCTGGGGATGAGTTACCGGAAGGCCATCTACCTGCCTTTTGCCCAGGCCATGCCCAATAAGCCCGTCATCGACCGGGAACACTGCCGCTTTTTCACGCAGGGGAAGTGCCGGGTCTGCGAGAAGGTTTGCCCGGCCCAGGCCATCAATTACGCCGACCAGGACAAGTTCGTCACCCTCCAGGTGGGGGCGGTTCTTCTGGCCACCGGCTACGAACTGTTCGACTGGGCTTCCGTTTACGGCGAGTACGGTTACGGGCGGTACCCCGACGTCATCACGGGGCTGCACTTCGAGCGCATGGTGAACGCCGGCGGCCCGACCGGAGGGAAGATCGTGCGCCCTTCGGACGGAACCGAGCCGAAAACGGTGGTCTTCGTCCAGTGCGTCGGTTCGCGCGACGAGGCCAAAGGAAAGGAATACTGCTCGCGGGTGTGCTGCATGTACACGGCCAAGCAGGCCCACCAGGTGCTCGAAAAAATTCCGGGGGCCGAGGTGTACGTTTTTTACATCGACGTCCGCTGCGCCGGGAAGGGCTACGAAGAGTTTTACCTGCGGGCGCTCCACGAAGGTGCGCAGTACATTCGCGGCCGCGTTTCGAAGATTTACCCGGAAGAGAAGAAGCTCATCGTCAAAGGAGCGGACACCCTGCTGGGCCGGCCCGTGGAGGTGGCCGCCGACCTGGTGGTTCTGGCCACGGCCATGATTCCCTCCCAAGACGCGGCGAAGGTTGCCCGGGTTGCGGGAATTTCGGCGGACCGGGACGGGTTTTTCCTGGAGGCCCACCCCAAACTCCGCCCGGTGGAAACGAATACGGCGGGAATTTTTCTGGCGGGAACCTGCCAGGGACCGAAAGACATTCCCGACACGGTCGCTCACGCCGGCGCCGCGGCGGCGAAAATCTGCACCCTTTTGGCCCGCCCCGAGATGACCATCGAGCCGGTTGCCGCCGAGGTCAACCAGAAACTCTGCACCGGCTGCCTCCTCTGCCGGGATGTCTGTCCCTACCGGGCCGTGGAAGCAAAAGAAATCGAAGAAAAGAAAAACGGCGTTTTGCAGCGGCGGGTGGTGGCCGAAGTCAACAGCGGGCTCTGTCAGGGCTGCGGGGCCTGCGCGGCCGGCTGCCGGAGCGGGGCCATTGATCTGAAAGGATTTACCAACGAGCAGCTGGCCGCCGAGGTAGCCGCTCTTTGCGGCTGGTAGATCCGGTCCTGGCGGCCGGGACTGCCTGATTCTTTTTTTAGCTGAAAGCCCGTCTTTTTTTGAAGATGGCGGGGGCTTTCCTTTTCTTTTTACTTTAAGGAAGCTTTACGTAATCATCGTTGTCCGGCCAGCAGCCGCAGCATTCGCCGGGAACGCAGCCGTCTTTTTTGTCTTCCCCGCAGCAGGAACCTTCTGCGCGGGAGTCATTTGCCCTGCTTTTGGGGGTGAACGGGGCGGACATCACCCTGGCCGGGTCTTTTTCTCCGCAGTGCGGGCAGCGGGGCTCTTCCCCCGACCTGGCTGCTCCCACTCCTTGCAGGAGCTCAAAGCGCCTCCCGCAGGCCCGGCACCTGTATTCGTAGATGGGCATGGGATTTACCTCCTCGCCAAATTGCTTTGCCTGCCGTCCGTTTCGTTTTCTTCAGGAGCTCCGCAAGCCGTCAGGAAGAAAGGAGTTTTTCCAGTCTGTCCCATAGTTTTTTCATTGCCCGGGCGGCCGGGCCGGAGCCGTTCCGGACGACCGGCGAATTTCGGCGAACGGCTTCAATTACGGCGGGGTCGTAAGGGATTTTGCCGGCCAGGGCGATTTTTTTCCGGGCGCAAAGGGATTGGACGGCCAGCGTGTTTTCCGGGTTCAAATCCCACTTGTTGATGCAGACGGCAGCCTTTATCCCGAAGTGTTCCACAAGGTCCAGCACCCGTTCCAGGTCGTGGACGCCGGCCGCCGTGGGCTCGGTGACCGCCAGGGCCAGGTCCGCCCCGGAGAGGGAGGAAATCACGGGACAGCCGATGCCCGGCGGGCCGTCCGTAATAATTAATCCGTAACCTTCTTTTTCCGCAATTTCTTTCGCCCGCCGGCGGACAGCGCTGACCAGCTTGCCCGAGTTCCCTTCGGCGATGCCCAGCCGGGCGTGAACGAGGGGGCCGTATTCCGTTTCGGAAACGAACAGGTAACCTGCCCGGTGGTCGGTCATTTTTACGGCGCCTGCGGGGCAGGCGTAGAAGCAGACGGCGCACCCCTCGCAGGCCGGGACGTCCACCTGGAAATTGCGGATGGCTCCGAAGCGGCAGAGCTGTTCGCACAATCCGCACTCCCGGCATTTTTCCTTTTCCACGGCTGCTTTGGGCATGCCGAAATAAGGCTCCCTATGAGTTTTTCGGGGGGCGGCCAGAAGGTGGAGGTTGGCCGCATCCACGTCGCAGTCGGCCAGCACCTTGTTTTCGGCCAGGGCGGCCAGCGAGCCGGCCACGCAAGTTTTCCCGGTGCCCCCTTTGCCGCTGACGATGACCAGTTCTTTCACGCCCCGCTCACCTCCCGGCATTTTTTCCAGAGGGAAAGAAAGCCGTCCCGCCACCGGGGGCGGACCGCCAGCGGCGGCTCCGCCCGGGAGTAGGCCGCGGCCGCTTCCCTGTCCAGGGGTATTTTGAAAAGCAGGGGTAATTTTCTGGCGCGGCAAAACCTTTCCACTTCCCCGTCTTCCCCTAAGGAGCGGTTGACCACCACCCCGCAGGGCACGCCCAGTTCTTCCGCCATTTCCGCGGCCAGTTCCAGATCGTGCAGGCCGAACGGCGTCGGTTCGGTCACCAGGAGGCAGAAATCCGCCCCGCGGACCGCTTCGAGCGCGGCGCAGGAAGTTCCCGGCGGGGCGTCGACGATGACCGGCAGGTGAGCGGCGCGGCGCTCTTTGACGGCCCGGATGAGGGGGGTGCCGGAGGCCACGCCTACGTTTAAGCGCCCGTGCACAAAGGAAATTTTTCCGGCCCGGCCTTCCTCCAGGCAGCCGATTTCCCGTTCGGCGGGAAAGAGCGCTTTTTCCGGGCAGAAGTGCCAGCACCCCCCGCAGCTGTGGCAGAGCTCCGGAAAGAAAAGCACGTTTTCCGGCAGCACGGCCACGGCGTGAT